>NZ_BAEW01000056.1:0-112 GCF_000246925.1 Peptoniphilus rhinitidis 1-13
ACGTACTGTGTATACTGAAGGATCTAGTCCATTGTTTATTATAGACACGCTGATAATATAATTTTTATTCCCCCTGATAGCAATAGACCCATTAGCATCATGAGTAATATTT
>NZ_BAEW01000055.1:0-116 GCF_000246925.1 Peptoniphilus rhinitidis 1-13
AATGATAATTAAATAGTGTGAAGATAGAAAGATTCATAAAGAATCAAAAATCGTGATAAAATCACAAAAGCAAACCAGAAATTCGTTTAGTTTGATAAAACTAATGAGTCATACAA
>NZ_BAEW01000054.1:0-139 GCF_000246925.1 Peptoniphilus rhinitidis 1-13
ACGTACTGTGTGTTCAATTTACAAAAAAATTAACTGGCAATGTGTAAAATCAACAAAAAAAGGTAAAAAATATTGCCCTCATTCAAAAGGAATACAAGAAGCAGCAATAGAAAAAGCATTTGTTGAAAGCTATAGGCAA
>NZ_BAEW01000053.1:0-161 GCF_000246925.1 Peptoniphilus rhinitidis 1-13
AGCACCAACAAAAGAAGGAAAAGAATTTGTTGAATGGCAAAAAGATGGCAAAAAATTTGATTTTAGCACACCAGTAAACGAAAATGTTACATTAAAAGCAGTGTGGAAAGACAAAGTCGCTGAAAAAGTAACAGTAACATTTGATTCAGACGGAGGAAGTG
>NZ_BAEW01000052.1:0-190 GCF_000246925.1 Peptoniphilus rhinitidis 1-13
GTTTAACATCATCTTGGATATATATTTCTGTACTAAAGTTTAATCTTAGTTGAATTGTATCATTAACTAGTGTATAGTTAGTTAATGATGATGTATTTGTAGTTGTTTTCATAAATACATTTTATCAAAAAAAGACGAGGATTTTTATGGTTCCTCGTCTTTTTTCTATTAGGGGACTTTTGCAACAACC
>NZ_BAEW01000051.1:0-193 GCF_000246925.1 Peptoniphilus rhinitidis 1-13
GTATCCACTTTTTCTTTTTCTGTATCTGTCATTACATCTTATGAATTCTTTGCCCTCTTGTGATATGTATTTGTCTTGTCTTTCATCGTATTTTAAGCTTTTCCTAAATTCTTGTTCTTTTTTGTATTTTCTTGTTTTCGACTTTTCATAGTTTGATGGTTTTATATAGGATGTTAAATTATTTTCTGCTAAG
>NZ_BAEW01000050.1:0-194 GCF_000246925.1 Peptoniphilus rhinitidis 1-13
AATACATAGTTTTCTTCGCTTTCGTATCCTGCATCTGCGACTATCCTGTTTAGTTTATTTGGATATTTTTCTAATAGGTCTTTTAAGAATGGTTTTAGTGTGTACATGTCACTTGGATGATGGGATATGTTTTCTCCTATGATGAAGCCTGATGCACTTGCTAATTGGATATTGTAGGCTGGTTTTAGTTGGCC
>NZ_BAEW01000049.1:0-234 GCF_000246925.1 Peptoniphilus rhinitidis 1-13
TTTTCTTTTCCTCTGTGGTGGAATCTGTTATAGTTTAAGCCTGACTTTATTTTGGAAAATGCTCCTTCGGCTTGAATCGATCTATTTATTCTTTCTTCTATTCCTTGGTCGGATATTATGCTTTTTAGGAATTCTTCTCTATATTTTTGAAATGTTTCTGCTATGTAGATTCCTTTGGCTTTTTTGTCTTTCTTTGTTCCAGTCGAAAGATCTGTAGACTTTTGTTATTGTTAT
>NZ_BAEW01000048.1:0-238 GCF_000246925.1 Peptoniphilus rhinitidis 1-13
CGCTTTCGCTAAAGTCATTGTGGTAATCGAATTCTAGCCAATCGACTCTCCCTTACGGTCGGTCTCTTGGGAATCCTTTACACACAACCTCCATCGCTTCAATCTTCGCTATGCTTGATTTTAGCGTGTCGGTATGGTGGAGATAAGGAGATTCGAACTCCTGACCTCCTGCTTGCAAGGCAGGCGCTCTCCCAACTGAGCTATACCCCCATATATAATTAAAATAGTGTGAGGATTT
>NZ_BAEW01000047.1:0-411 GCF_000246925.1 Peptoniphilus rhinitidis 1-13
ACGTACTGTGTTAAACAGGATAGTCGCAGATGCAGGATACGAAAGCGAAGAAAACTATGTATTCTTAGCAGAAAATAATTTAACATCCTATATAAAACCATCAAACTATGAAAAGTCGAAAACAAGAAAATACAAAAAAGAACAAGAATTTAGGAAAAGCTTAAAATACGATGAAAGACAAGACAAATACATATCACAAGAGGGCAAAGAATTCATAAGATGTAATGACAGATACAGAAAAAGAAAAAGTGGATACATAACAATAACAAAAGTCTACAGATCTTTCGACTGGAACAAAGAAAGACAAAAAAACCAAAGGAATCTACATAGCAGAAACATTTCAAAAATATAGAGAAGAATTCCTAAAAAGCATAATATCCGACCAAGGAATAGAAGAAAGAATAAATAGAT
>NZ_BAEW01000046.1:0-463 GCF_000246925.1 Peptoniphilus rhinitidis 1-13
TATGCCATGCAGATTCAACAGTAATAGATGACTTTTTAAAAATTGTAGAAGAAGAAATAAATGATAATACTTTAGTCAAAGATTTGAAGAAGATAGAAAACCAATTAAATAGAGTCATTAGTCAAGAAAGAAAGTTAGTCGATCTTCATTTAGAAGATAGTATAGACGAAGAAGTTTATGCTAAAAAGTATAAAAAACTTACAAAGCAAAAAGAAGAATTAATTGATGAAAAGAAAACACTGGAACTAACGATAAAAGATGAAAACTCTATTAAAGAAAGATTAAAGCAATTTAAAAAGGTGTTAGAGAATAGAGAAATTATAGAGGAATTTAACAGAACAGTATTTGAAAGCATAGTTGATAAAGTCGTGGTGGGCAGAATTGACAAAGACGGAACAGTTCATCCATATGACCTGAAATTCTATTTCAAAACAGGAGTTAAAGATAGTCAAGATTCAAATAA
>NZ_BAEW01000045.1:0-477 GCF_000246925.1 Peptoniphilus rhinitidis 1-13
GAAGTACTTGGTCTGGAATTAGACTTTTACTTAATCCTAGTTCTTCTTTTATCCTCTCTATTAATTTTTCTTGCCACTTTTCTATACTTCCTCGCCATACAAAACTATATCTGTTGGCATAGACTTCTATCTTTGTTCCATCTATATAGATACTTGATAGGTCTATCTGATTTTCTTCTATCAGTATTTGAACCATTTGTTTTAATATATCTGGTGTTAGTTCTAGTATTTTTTGTCTAAATCTGTTAATGGTAGTGTGGTCTGGTGCTTTACTTCCATCTAGGAGATATCTTATCCTTAAGTCATACTTGCATGATTTTTCTATTTCTCTTGATGTAAATATTCCTTCTGAATAGCAGTATATTATTATTTCTAGCATGGTTACTGGATTTACTTTGGGTTTTCTTCCAAATGATGAGTAGACTTTTTTTAGTTCTGTTAAGTTTAACCTTTCTATTATATTTTTTACAAGCCTTA
>NZ_BAEW01000044.1:0-488 GCF_000246925.1 Peptoniphilus rhinitidis 1-13
AAGTATGACTTAAGGATAAGATATCTCCTAGATGGAAGTAAAGCACCAGACCACACTACCATTAACAGATTTAGACAAAAAATTGTAGAACTAACACCAGATTTACTAAATCAAATAGTTCAAATACTGATAAAAGAAAATCAGATAGACCTATCAAGTATCTATATAGATGGAACAAAGATAGAATCCTATGCCAACAGATATAGTTTTGTATGGCGAGGAAGTATAGAAAAGTGGCAAGAAAAATTAATAGAGAGGATAAAAGAAGAACTAGGATTAAGTAAAAGTCTAATTCCAGACCAAGTACTTCAAGCAGTAACAACAATCTTTAATCAATTGAGAAAATATTGCAAACAGAAAAAATAAAATTTGTTTACGGAAAAGGAAAAAGAAAAACAAAAGAACAAAGGGACTATGAACTTTTAAAAGACTGGAAAGAAAACTAGAAAGCTACAGGAAACATCTAGAAATAATGGGAGACTATAGAA
>NZ_BAEW01000043.1:0-517 GCF_000246925.1 Peptoniphilus rhinitidis 1-13
GAAGCCTATGCCAACAGATATAGTTTTTGTATGGCGAGGAAGTATAGAAAAGTGGCAAGAAAAATTAATAGAGAGGATAAAAGAAGAACTAGGATTAAGTAAAGTCTAATTCCATACCAAGTACTTTAAGCAGTAACAACAATCTTTAATCAATTGAGAAAATATTGCAAACAGAAAAAAATAAAATTTGTTTACGGAAAAGGAAAAAGAAAAACAAAAGAACAAAGGGACTATGAACTTTTAAAAGACTGGAAAGAAAAACTAGAAAGCTACAGGAAACATCTAGAAATAATGGGAGACTATAGAAATTCCTATTCAAAAACAGACCATGATGCAACCTTCATGAGAATGAAAGAAGACCACATGAAAAACGGCCAACTAAAACCAGCCTACAATATCCAATTAGCAAGTGCATCAGGCTTCATCATAGGAGAAAACATATCCCATCATCCAAGTGACATGTACACACTAAAACCATTCTTAAAAGACCTATTAGAAAATATCCAACACAGTACGT
>NZ_BAEW01000042.1:0-518 GCF_000246925.1 Peptoniphilus rhinitidis 1-13
TAGGTTTCTAAATGGTTCTAAATCCACTACATAAATTTCTTTCTCTAATACGCACTTTCTAAGAAAGTGGGACATAGTTTTGCAATTTGCAAGTTTCATTTTCTTTTCAAAGATTTCTTTTTCTTCATCTGTTAAATATATTTTTAGTTGATTATTTCTTTTTCTATTATCCATAGTATATCTCCTTATCATAAAATATTGGGGTCTTAGGGTTCTCCCTAACAAGGTAAAATTGATAAAAAAAAGGTGATGTTGCAGAATAGATGATTCTACTCTGCGACATCATTTTTTTATCAAGTATTTAAGTTTAGCCATTGTGTTTTTTGCTTTTAAAATATTTTCTAGATAAATTTTTCTTGTTTCTCTTAAAAATGAGTGCACTTAATAAAGCTATACTTTTAAAAATTTTTTCTCAAGCAGCTTTGTATTTTATGATTTCTAAATTCTTATTTTCTATTTTTGATGCCAGTTTATTTAAGTTTAGTGCTATTGATAATAGACATATTTCACTTATTATA
>NZ_BAEW01000041.1:0-590 GCF_000246925.1 Peptoniphilus rhinitidis 1-13
TAATTTTTTATGGTAGCGGGAGAAGGATTTGAACCTCCGACCTTCGGGTTATGAGCCCGACGAGCTACCAAACTGCTCCATCCCGCGTCATTTTCACCCGGCTTTTTTATTGGTGCCGAGAATCGGAATCGAACCGATACGGTGTTTAACCACCGCAGGATTTTAAGTCCTGTGCGTCTGCCAGTTCCGCCACCCCGGCTTACTTTTTTTCTGGCTCTCAGGGTGGGACTCGAACCCACAGCCTACCGGTTAACAGCCGGTTGCTCCACCATTGAGCTACCTAAGATTATTTGAGGCTCTTTAGCCTCTAAACTGGCGATAACTTACTCTCCCAGGTCGTTGCCAACCAAGTACCATCAGCGGACTAATGCTTAACTTCTGTGTTCGGTATGGGTACAGGTGTGTCCATTGTCCTATTCTCACCAGATTAACTTAAAAAACTAATCTACTCTTCTTTCTCTTGGTCAAGTCTTCGACCTATTAGTACTCGCTAGCTGAATGTATTGCTACACTTACACCTTGAGCCTATCTACCTAATTTTCTTCTAGGGGTCTTATCTTTCGAGGGAAATCTCATCTCGAGGGGGGCTT
>NZ_BAEW01000040.1:0-941 GCF_000246925.1 Peptoniphilus rhinitidis 1-13
CTTTTTACCTTTTGGTTTAACCTTCAGCTTGAAGCCTAAAAACTCTGAATACCTTTGTTTTAGGTTCGTGATCGTTGATTTTTCTTCATTTATTGTTAATTTAAGCCTATCTTCAAGCCACTGTTTCACTGCTTGATATGTCCTTTTTGCATCATAGTAATTACTGCAAAATATTTTAAAATCATCAGCATATCTTACAATGTAAATTTCCTTGAGCTTACTTGACCTTAAAGCTCTATAGGTATGGCTTTTTATTTCCGTTCCTTTGCTATTAGTCTTTTGTTTATATGAATAATGCGTTGGCATTGTTGCCCATTGAGATGAAACCCACCAGTCCAACTCATTTAGTACTATATTAGATAGCAATGGGGATAAAATACCTCCTTGAGGTGTACCCTTTGTAGGTATAATTGTTTCACCATTTGGCATTACAATATTAGCCTTTAACATTTCCTTGATAATGCAAATTAGCTTTTTATCTCTTATTCCTAAGTGCCATATTTGTTTTATGAGTTTTGAATGACATACATTGTCGAAAAATCCTTGTATATCAATATCAACTACATAGTGTAAATGCTGTCTTTGCATTAGCCTTGCACATTCTGCAATAGCGTGTTCTGTATTCCTATTAGGTCTAAACCCATAAGAACTGTCGTGAAATTTCGCTTCACATATTGGCTCTAAAATTTGTAAAATACATTGTTGTACAATTCTATCAACAATCGTTGGTATTCCAAGCGGTCTTGTTTTTCCATTAGGTTTTGGTATTTCCACTCTTTTTACAGGGCGGGACTTATACCAATGAAACTGTTTTTGTATTAGAGAAATGTATTCTTCCTCATTTAGTTTTGATAGATGGTTTATTGTTCTTCCATCTACTCCTGCTGTGTGACTGCCTTTATTTCCTTTTATACTTCGATAGGCTAGTTTTATATTTTCTC
>NZ_BAEW01000039.1:0-983 GCF_000246925.1 Peptoniphilus rhinitidis 1-13
TAATCGAATTCTAGCCAATCGACTCTCCCTTACGGTCAGTCTTTTGGGAATTCTTTACACACAACCTCCATCGCTTCAATCTTCGCTATGCTCGATTTTAGTGTGTCGGTATGGTGGAGATAAGGAGATTCGAACTCCTGACCTCCTGCTTGCAAGGCAGGCGCTCTCCCAACTGAGCTATACCCCCATGTATAATTAACTCTCAAGGTTTTAATTTCTAAAAATCAACTAACTTATAATGAAAAATACTTACTATTTATAAGTACGCAAAGCAATAATATAAAAAATAATTCGTATTTTTTTATATTATTATTATTTTGAAATAATTTTGAATCAGAAAAAAAATTCACATTATTAATGTAACACGCTACACAATATATTAATAACGGTAATAAAGCAAAAGACTTCGCTACTCTAGATTCTATATTTATCAAAAGTACACTAATAATTAATATTATAATTTTCATTTATCCAACTTTCATTTCATAAATTACTTTAAATTCTAGCTAAGAACCTATCAAAATTAGGCCCTGCATAAATCTCAAATTCACGCCAAAATTTAAGTCGAGATTGATTAATAGTACTTGGATCCCAATAACTATATACCTTAACAGAAACATATCCTTGAATCAAGTTATCAGCTAAAGTACTTGTAATTACGCTAGAAAGAACCGTTATAGGAATTCCTCCACCAGTCGCAGCAACTATAGCTCCAACTATAGCAGAAGCAGACACACCTTTAACGTTAATTTTAAAAGTAGTTTGACCCAATAATTCCTTAGTCAGAGGCTTCTATCTTATTATCATACTTAGTAATATTTTCAAAAGCCAAAACATTTGAAAATAGCATTGAAACTGCAATAACCAAACAAGCTATTTTTTTAATTATAACTACTCCTTTATATGAGTCATTAAAGTCTAGAGAGTTAAAAGCTTTTAAATATAAAAAATTGCTATATATAATTAAAATAGTGTGAAGATTT
>NZ_BAEW01000038.1:0-1429 GCF_000246925.1 Peptoniphilus rhinitidis 1-13
ATTGCCTATAGCTTTCAACAAATGCTTTTTCTATTGCTGCTTCTTGTATTCCTTTTGAATGAGGGCAATATTTTTTACCTTTTTTTGTTGATTTTACACATTGCCAGTTAATTTTTTTGTAAATTGAACTAGTGTGCCATGTTCTTCTTGAAAGTATTTCACCACAAAATCCACATTCCAGCATACTTGAAAAAGCATATTGTCTTGATAGTTTTTCTCTCTTTCTATCCTTGTTAGCAATAGTGTTTCTGTTTTGTGCTCTCCTGAGTCTAATCTCTTGTGCCATTTCAAAATCTTCTTTTGATATAATTGGCTCGTGATGATTTTCAATGTGATATTTATCAGATTCTCCAAAATTAGCTAGTCTTCTTTTTGTTATGGGATCAACTGTAAAGGTCTTTCCCATTAGTATATCGCCAATATACTTTTCATTTTTAATTACTCCTAACACTGTAGTGTCTGACCATTTTGTTTTACCTCTAGGAGTAAGATATCCTTGCTCTTCTAGTTCTCTACCAATGACTGAGCCACCATTGCCCTCTAAATATCTTTTAAAAATGTATCTGACAATTTTGGCTTCTTCTTCATTTATAGAGATACTTTTTGTTATAGGGTCATAGTCGTAGCCAAGGCAACCTTGAAAGCCAATAAGCTCCCCCTTTTCCATTTTCATTTTCAGTCCTTTTTTTACATGGGCTGAGGTATTTTCTACTTCTTGTTGAGCTACTGAACTTAATATTGTTAATAATAGCTCTCCATCCATTGTCAAAGTATCTATATTTTCTTCTTCAAATACTACACCAACATTATTTTCCTTTAGAAGCCTTACATATTTCAAAGTATCTAATGTGTTTCTGGCAAATCTTGATATAGATTTAGTAATTATCATGTCTATATCTCCATTTTGGCAATCACTAATTAGTCTCATGAAATCAGCTCTTTTAGTAGCAGTTGTTCCTGTTGTCGCTTCATCTGCGTATATACCAGCTAAAGTCCAGTTTTTATTATTTTTTATTAGATTTGTATAATAATCAACTTGCGATTTATATGATTCAAGTTGGTCTTTACTATCTGTGCTTACTCGACAATATGCTGCAACACGTTTTAAATCTAAATGTAGTGCATTTCTATTTCTTGCTCCTGTATTTGAAGCTTTTATTAATTTTACTTTAGTATTCATTTTACCTCCTTCCCATTTTGTATCTTTCTACAGTGTTATTATATCACAAGATTAACTACTTTCTATCCATCTTCTTATAATCATTTTCTATTCTATTTTTTATTTTTGTATATTCCTTATCATTAATTAATTTAAGATCATAAAGTCTACATAACATAGCAACTCTCATACTATAAACCTTTATTGCTTGCATTTTAACCTCCTATGTAAGTTAATTTTTTACCTTGGTAAGTGGATCAAATTTAAAAA
>NZ_BAEW01000037.1:0-1466 GCF_000246925.1 Peptoniphilus rhinitidis 1-13
CAATGGCTACTTTCAAATGCAACAAATAACATAAACCAGATCGCCAAGGCTACTAATACAACTGGTGTTATTTACAATAATGAAATCGAATCAATGAATAAACAGATAGAAAAATTATCAAAAGAAATATGGCAGATTCATTCCCTACTTCTTAATAAATCAAAGGAAAGTTCTGGTGACTAATATGGCTATTACAAAAATACATCCTATAAAATCAACTCTAAATTTGGCAATAGACTACATTACTAAGAGTGAAAAAACTGATGAAAAAGTCTTGGTATCTTCATTCAAATGTCATCCATCTACTGCCCATATTCAGTTTATAAAAACACGAGAAAACAATGATACTAAAGGTACAGTTTTGGCTAGACATTTAATCCAATCTTTTCTGCCAGGAGAGGTTGATCCTATAAAAGCTCACGAAATTGGAATGGAATTATGTAAGAAAATTTTAAAAGAAGATTATGAATTTGTTCTTGCAACTCATATAGATAGAGGGCATATCCATAACCATATTATTTTTAATAATGTTAATTACAAGACTGGTAAATGCTACCAATCTAACAAAAAAACTTACCATAAAATTAGGTATCAAAGTGATGAATTATGTAAAGAAAATAAGCTTTCAGTCATTGATGAATATTATGAAGCTTACAAAAGAAAATATAAAACTTCTGGTAAATCCTGGTATGAATATGACCAAAATAAGAAAGGAAATTCTTGGAAGTCTAAACTACAATTTGATATAGATAGAATGATTAATAAGTCTAAATCGTGGGAAGAGTTTTTAGAAAATATGAGGTCTCTTGATTATGAAATTAAGTTTGGTAAACACATTGCTTTTCGTCATAAAGATAAGCAAAGATTTACAAGATCGAAGACTATCGGAGAAGATTATACCGAAGAAAAAATCAAAGAAAGAATAGATTTAGCTATTAAAAACAAAACTAATACTATTAAAAAACGTGTAGGAAATGTTATTGATATATCTACTAATGAAAAAGCTCAATCCTCTAAAGGCTATGAAGTTTGGGCAAGAAAACACAATATCAAAACAATGGCAGATTCAATAATTAAACTAAGAGAACAAGGAATTAATTCAATTACACAACTCGATGATCTTATCAAAAAATCTGCTGATGACAGACAAAATCTGCTAGATAAAATAAAGAAAATTGAAGCTGAAGTGAAAAGTTTATCCCAAGATATGGAAAATATAAATACTATAAATAAGTATCGTGAAATCTATAAATACCACAAGAAAAATCCTGAAGATACGCAATTTGCAGATGAGTATTATAGTGAGCTTTCCGTCTATAAAATAGCCGCTAAAGAAATATTAGAAAGATATAAAAAGCTTCCAAATACAAAAGAAATACTATACAAACTTGATGAATTGCAAGAAAAAAAGAACACCCTTATGCAAGAGTATTCTTTGAATAAAGAACTATTTTCTGACCTTGTTC
>NZ_BAEW01000036.1:0-1500 GCF_000246925.1 Peptoniphilus rhinitidis 1-13
TTTTGGCTCTAAAGAATCCATTGGGGGATGCTAACCTATAAAGTTGGCATCTCTTCTTAATTATACATCATTATTCACTTACTTTTAAAAGACCTATCTTAATAGTCACTTTCTACCTGTTTTTAGCGTCACTTAATAAGCCTATAGGCTTATTTTCCTAAAAGCTAATTCTTTTATTCAGTTCTTGTATATTATTCAAGTGCTAATATTCTATTTCTAAATCTTTTGAAATTTTTCATTCCAAATGTTATTCTCTTTAATACTTTTATTTTATTGTTAATTCCTTCTACATATCTATTTGTAAATTCGTAATCAAAACTGTTTGATATTTGTTCTATCCAGTTCTTAAATGCTGTTAGACAGAACCTCCATTTAATGGATCCATCTTCTAACAGGTAAACTATCCAACCTTGTATGTTTCTTTGAGCTTTCTCTTTGTTTTCACTCTTCATAACTAGGTTGTAGAAGGTTTCTTTTGTTAGGTATGCTTTTCTTATTTCTTCGTTTCTTTCTAACATTATTGATACTTTTATCTTTTCGTCATCTTCAAGTTTTATCATTGGTTTTGTCAGAAGGGATTTACTTCTCATAAAGTGTATTCTTTCTTGTTTTTTCATCTTTTTTGATTCTGATATTCTTGTATTTTCAAATCCCCATGTTACTTGTCTTATGAAATGATATCTGTCTATTAGATGTTTTGCGTTTGGAAAGTGTTTTTTCTTTATATCTCTATATGGTCTATACATATCGCTTACGAAGATTTTTACTTTATCTTTTTCTTCTTTTGGTATTTTACTAAAGTATTTATCTAAGTAATCAAATTTTCTTGTTGGTAGTACGTCTAATATCTTTTTGTTTTGACTATCTGCTATTATCGTCTGGTATTTCTCTCCTCCTGAATCTCCTTTGAATTCGTCTATGTTTAGGACTTCTCCTAGTTTTAGTCTTTTTATTTCTACTGTATCTATTATGTTTGAGACTGTTTTGGGTGAAATGTAAAATTTTTTAGCTATATCTTTGATGGATATTTTGTTTTTAAATTCTTCTAATACTCTTCTTTTTAGTCTTTTTGTTATTTGGCAATGTTTTGATACGAATGGCTTGTCTTCTGTGAATCTTTTTCCACATTCTCTACACTTAAATCGTCTTATGTCTATTTTTAATATTACTTGTTTGTCTCTATATGGTAAATCTCTTATGTTTTGTTGTCTATGGTCATGTATTTCTATCTTTTTTGATCCACAGCATAGACATGTTTTAGGTCTTTTCTTACATTTACCTGTTATTGTTATCTTATCTTCTGTTTCTTCTACTTTTTCTAATTTAATACCTTTAATTCCCACAAGCTTTGTGATATTATTTATTTGCACTTACTTTACCTCCTTTATTTGGTTGTGGTGACTTTATCTTAGGTGATTTGTAGAGTAAGTGCAATTTTTTTACTAAAAAACTGTTGAGATAGTATGTTTATTCATACCCCCCAACAGTTTCTTTTGTTCC
>NZ_BAEW01000035.1:0-1541 GCF_000246925.1 Peptoniphilus rhinitidis 1-13
ATTTTCCTTAGAAAGGAGGTGATCCAGCCGCACCTTCCGATACGGCTACCTTGTTACGACTTCACCCCAGTCACTTATCCTACCTTCGACTGCTGCTCCCTTGCGGTTTGCTCACAGGCTTCGGGTATTACAAGCTCCCATGGTGTGACGGGCGGTGTGTACAAGACCCGGGAACGCATTCACCGCAGCATTCTGATCTGCGATTACTAGCAACTCCATCTTCATGTACTCGAGTTGCAGAGTACAATCCGAACTGGGAAAGGCTTTTTGAGGTTTGCTTGAGATCACTCTGTTGCTTCCCTTTGTACCTTCCATTGTAGCACGTGTGTAGCCCAGGGCATATAGGGCATGATGATTTGACGTCATCCCCACCTTCCTCCGATTTATCATCGGCAGTCTCTTTAGAGTTCCCATCTTATATGCTGGCAACTAAAGATAGGGGTTGCGCTCGTTGCGGGACTTAACCCAACATCTCACGACACGAGCTGACGACAACCATGCACCACCTGTATTGAGGCTTCCGAAGAAGTATACTTATCTCTAAGTACGTCCTCAGTATGTCAAGCCCTGGTAAGGTTCTTCGCGTTGCTTCGAATTAAACCACATGCTCCGCTGCTTGTGCGGGTCCCCGTCAATTCCTTTGAGTTTCATGCTTGCGCACGTACTCCCCAGGCGGAGTGCTTATTGTGTTAACTGCGGCACCGACATTCGCCGACACCTAGCACTCATCGTTTACAGCGTGGACTACCAGGGTATCTAATCCTGTTTGCTACCCACGCTTTCGTTCCTCAGCGTCAGAATGAGCCCAGTAAGTCGCCTTCGCCACCGGTATTCTTTTTAATATCTACGCATTTCACCGCTACACTAAAAATTCCACTTACCTCTACTCTTCTCAAGATATGCAGTTTCAAATGCTTACAGTAGTTAAGCTACTGCCTTTTACATCTGACTTGCATTTCCGCCTGCGAACCCTTTACGCCCAGTGATTCCGGACAACGCTAGCCCCCTACGTATTACCGCGGCTGCTGGCACGTAGTTAGCCGGGGCTTTTTCTTATGGTACCGTCATTATCTTCCCATATAAAAGAACTTTACGACTCGAAAGCCTTCTTCGTTCACGCGGCGTCGCTGCATCAGAGTTCCCTCCATTGTGCAATATTCCCCACTGCTGCCTCCCGTAGGAGTTTGGACCGTTTCTCAGTTCCAATGTGGCCGTTCACCCTCTCAGGCCGGCTACCCATCGTCGCCTTGGTAGGCTTTTACTCTACCAACTAGCTAATGGGACGCGAGTCCATCTTAGACCACCGGAGTTTTGATCGTTATGACATGTGTCATTATGATTTTATTTGGTATTAATCCCGGTTTCCCGAGGCTATCCCAATGTCTAAGGCAGGTTACTCACGTGTTACTCACCCGTCCGCCGCTAATCCACTTTATCTTCGCCCCGAAGGGTTCTGTTAAAGTTTCATCGCTCGACTTGCATGTGTTAAGCGCGCCGCCAGCGTTCGTCCTGAGCCAGGATCAAACTCTCAATTAAAAAAT
>NZ_BAEW01000034.1:0-1547 GCF_000246925.1 Peptoniphilus rhinitidis 1-13
CCAATTTTATTTTCTAAAATATTTTCGTATAAATCAGAAATTTCTTTTTCCGTAATAGCATCCATTGAGGCGTTTGGCTCATCTAATATATATAAACTACTTTCTTTTGCAAATGCCCTTGCAAGAGCCACTTTTTGCCACTGACCCATAGATAAATTAATTCCTTCGTCAAACCACATACCTAATTGAGTGTCTAATTTCTTGTCATATGAATTAATTAAATTTAAAAAATTAAATTTATTAGCTATGTTTTTTATTTTCTCATCTTCATTCATAACCTTTAAATTACTATAAGTTATATTTTCTCTAAAGCTTGCCTCATATTTAACAAAATCTTGAAATAGAGTTGAAATTTCTTTTAGCAAAGATTCTTTATCAATATCCCTAACTTCAATGCCGTTAATTAATATATTTCCCTCATAATTTCTATAAAATCCCATAATTAATTTTATTAAAGTTGTCTTTCCACTTCCATTCATTCCTAAAATCGCAATTTTTTCATTCTTATTTATACTTAAATTTATATTTTTAAGAACATATTCTTTTGAAGAATTATATTTATAATATAAATGTCTTATTTCTATTTTTCTTATTTCGTTTATTTTTATTTTATTAGAAATGTCCTCTTCTTCCAACTCAAAAAACTCAAATAATTGTCCGATAAATAAACTTTGATTAACCATATTTGATAATCCTAAAAGGATTGAAGTTATATTAGACTTAGAATTTGAAATGGCCCTAATATAAGTTATAACATCTCCAATTAAAATGTGACCAAAAAATCCCAATGAAATTGTGTAATAGAAAATAAATCCATCTACTAATGTTTCCACTACACTAATTAAGATTGACCATTTTATTTGAGATTTATTTATCTCTAAATCTTCCTTATTAAATCTTTTGATAAGGTTTTTATATTTATTTATAAAATAAGAAAAAAGATTATAAGTTTTAAGTTCTTTATAAAAATTCCCATAAGACAACAGGTATGTTAAATACCAGCTCTTTCTGCTATCGTTCGTTCTCTGTTTTATTATCTCAAATCTTTTTAAGTTAAACTTATTATTTATAATATACTTAAATATAGGAATAACCATAATAACGGCAACAAGCCAAACTCTAAAATTTATTAAAATGAAAATATAGGAAGAAAGAGTAATCAATTGAGTTATTATGGACATAAAGTTTTCATAATAAGATAAAAGATTATCTCCTCCTTGATTCTGTGCCCTATTCATTATGTCATAAGTTTTTGAATTCTCATAATCAGACAAAGATAGTCTAGATGCCTTTAAATATATTTTCTCTGAAAAATATAAATTAAATTTCATACTATATTTGGTATTATAATATCCTAGAAAATTTGAATAAACCGAATTAAATAAATCTATAGAAATATAAAGTATAATATAAAAAATTATATTGTTTAAATTTCTTTCCGTTTGAACTCCATTTATAATTTTTTGCATTATAATAAGAGAAACAGGTGAAACAATACCATTTATTATCGTGGATAATATCGATATAAAAATATATACACAGTACGT
>NZ_BAEW01000033.1:0-2000 GCF_000246925.1 Peptoniphilus rhinitidis 1-13
TATATTGTGAACAGATTTAAAAATGAACCCCCTGTAAAGTAATCAAAGAGAATATATATTACTAAAAATCCTATAGAAAAATAAAACTCTTTAAATATAATTAAAATAAATAAAGTATATGAGCACAATATAAAAAGATTCTCTAAAACATATAGGTATAATCCGCCCTTTGGTAAATAACTTTTTCCAAAATTATTAACTATATAAAAGTTTATCCTATAAATGCCAGGAGTAAATAATATAAAAAACATTATAATGAAAATAATGTTTTTTAAGATAAATGACTTTTCTATAGAAATTGGCAAAGTATAAAAATATTCAATATTATCTTTAGAAAAGAAATCAGAATTTGCAGAAATAATAAAATACATTGGTATAAGTGGCATAAGTAGCTCATACCATTTATATAATCCTGTATTAAATAAATCGAGATTTTTTTGTATATCAGTTTCAAAAATTATAATATTACTTATAACAATTAAAATCAATGTCACTATAAAACTAACCCTATTATTTTTTATATTAGTCTTTATTAAATTAATCATATTTTATTACTTTACCATTTTTAACTTCATATATAAAATTTACGTCATCATAAATATCTTCGTCCAGATGTGATGAGAATATAATAATTTTTTCGGGAAATTTCTCATTTATTATCGAAAAAAGTTTTCTTAATTTTATCCTACCATTTTTATCTAAACCAGATGTAGGCTCATCTGCAAGTATAACCTTAGGATTTAAACTTAAAGCTGCTGCTACAAGTACTCTTTTTTGCATTCCTTCAGATAACTCTCTCATATATTTATCTTTAAAATTATCTATTTCTAGTAAAGTTAAATCAATATTCCCATGGTCATTAAAACTACTAATGAAAGACAAATATTCCTCTACCTTAATATTCTGAAATGAATTAAACTTCTGAGGAACATACCCTATGTTCTTCTTTATCTCCAATTCATCTTTATAAGATATATCATTTAAATAAATTTCCCCTGATGAAGCTTTATAAATTCCTCCTAGGATTTTCATAAGAGTTGACTTCCCTGATCCATTTTCTCCTAATAATAAATTTATTCCACTTGTAATTTCAAAACTTGCTCCATTTATTATATCCCCTTTTTTATAAGAAAAATAAATATCTTTTGCCTTTAAAATATTAGTCATATATTATCCTCTCTAATTACTAAATAATCTTTATCTTCTCTATAATAATTATCAGACGGAGCTATAATAATTTTTTAAATTTTTTCCCTAACTTATCCTCAAAATACTCTATCTCGTTCATGTATCTATATTCGTTATTATATGTTTCTTCAGATAAAATAAACTCTCTATTTAATATATTGTGCTCTCTAAAATATCCAGTAGATATATATAAATATTTCTCTCTTCCATTTATATAGTTAATCCCTTTATCTAAAAGTTTAAAATCATTTAAATTTGTTATTAATTTATTTTTATGACTTACTTTTATATGGTAATCAATATCGTTATCTATTTTTAAAACAGGATACCAATTTAAATACATTAAGAAATTCGAGGAATTTTTACTTGAAAAGTTTAATAGAATACCTGGATTTATAATCTCTTCAATATTTCCAGAGTAATCAATTTCTATATCTTTTTTCTCATTTTTTCCGATATTTATGTTCTTTAATATTAATACATCATTTTTTCTAATGTAATCAACTTTTAAACCATCTAACTTGACGCTATCTATATTAAAAAATAGAATCAAGATTAAAACTTATGGTGTCTTTTAATGAATCCTTGTTTAAAACTTCTATTTTGCATTTATTCTTTAATGTATTATCTATTTTTAGATCCATATCATATCTAGAAATTTCTAAATCTTCTTCTAAAATAGCCTTATCATTTAAATTATCATAATTATGGTAACTATAAAAATTATCGATATAATTATTTACACTACAAAAAATTAAAGTTAAAGATAAAAAAATAGAAAATATGATCTTTTTATCCTTTGACTCTATGTA
>NZ_BAEW01000032.1:0-2808 GCF_000246925.1 Peptoniphilus rhinitidis 1-13
AAAGTTTTGAACCATAACAACTAAAAAAACTAATCAAAATTTCTTAAAGAACAATTAAACTGGAAATAAACAGAAATGTTTATTAACAAAGGTCAAGTTAAAAAGAGCACTAGGAGAATGCCTAGGCACCAAGAGGCGAAGAAGGACGTGACAAGCTGCGAAAAGCTGAGGTTAGTTGCAAATAAGCCAAGCCTCAGATATCCGAATGGGGAAACCCACCTCAAAAGAGGAATCCTATAGCCAATAAATAACTATAGGAAGCGAACCAGGTGAACTGAAACATCTAAGTAACCTGAGGAAGAGAAAGAAAACTCGATTCCCAAAGTAGCGGCGAGCGAACAGGGAAGAGCCCAAACGTGTAAAAAGAGAAAATAGCCAGTCGAATCATCTGGGAAGACGAACCAAAGAAGGTAACAGTCCCGTAGACGAAGGCGAAGATATCTGACACAAAAGAGTACCACGGGACACGAGAAATTCAGTGGGAATACAGGGGGACCACCCCCTAAGGCTAAATACTACTTGGTGACCGATAGCGAACAAGTACCGTGAGGGAAAGGTGAAAAGAACCCCTGGAGGGGAGTGAAATAGAATCTGAAACCTAGTGTTTACAAGCAGCGAAAGTGGCAAAAGCCACGATCGTGTACTTTTTGTAGAACGGGCCAGCGAGTTACGATTACAAGCAAGGTTAAACATTAAAGATGTGGAGCCGAAGCGAAAGCGAGTCTAAAGAGGGCAAAAGTTAGTAGTCGTAGACCCGAAACCGTGTGATCTATCCATGAGCAGAGTGAAGTTGAAGTAAAATTCAATGGAGGCTCGAACCGGGTAGCGTTTAAAAGCTATCGGATGACTTGTGGATAGGGGTGAAAAGCCAAACGAACACGGAGATAGCTGGTTCTCCTCGAAATAGCTTTAGGGCTAGCCTCTAGCAAGAATGAAAAGGGGGTAGAGCACTGACTGGTCAAGGGGCATGCATATGTTACCGAGACCTATCAAACTCCGAATACCAAATCATACGCTAGGGAGTCAGACTATGGGGGATGAGCTTCATAGTCGAAAGGGAAAGAGCCCAGACCATCAGCTAAGGTCCCAAAATTATAGTTAAGTGGGAAAGGATGTGGAGTTACTGAGACAACTAGGATGTTGGCTTAGAAGCAGCCACTCATTTAAAGAGTGCGTAATAGCTCACTAGTCAAGTGACTCTGCGCCGAAGATAACCGGGGCTAAACTATATACCGAAGCTATGGAACGAAAAACGTTGGTAGAGGAGCAATGTATGAAGGAAGAAGCAGAAGTTGAAAAGCACTGTGGACATCATACAAGAGAGAATGCTGGCATGAGTAGCGAGAGGTGAGTGAGAATCTCACCCGTCGAAAACCTAAGGATTCCTGAGCAAGGCTCGTCCACTCAGGGTAAGTCGGGACCTAAGGCGAGGCTGAAAAGCGTAGTCGATGGACAACAGGTTGAAAATCCTGTACCGATACAATCAGTGAGGAAGTGGGGACGCAGAAGGATAATAAGAGCGCCCAGTTGGTGAGGCGTGCAAGCGCAAAGGATGGGAAGTAGGCAAATCCGCTTTCCGAGAAGTCTAAAGCGTGATGCGGATCGAAAACAAGTAGAGAAGCTTATAACTCCACACTGCCAAGAAAAGCCACTACAAGAGAAGTATCGCCCGTACCGCAAACCGACACAGGTAGGTGAGGAGAGAATCCTAAGACGAGCGGAAAAACCTTTGTTAAGGAACTCGGCAAAATGACCCCGTAACTTCGGGAGAAGGGGAGCCCCTGTAAAAGGGGGCCGCAGTGAAAAGGCCCAAGCGACTGTTTACCAAAAACACAAGTTTCTGCGAAGTCGAAAGACGAAGTATAGGAGCTGACACCTGCCCGGTGCTGGAAGGTTAAGGGAAAAAGTTAGCATAAGCGAAGCTTAGAACTGAAGCCCCAGTAAACGGCGGCCGTAACTATAACGGTCCTAAGGTAGCGAAATTCCTTGTCGGGTAAGTTCCGACCCGCACGAAAGGTGTAACGATTTGGGCACTGTCTCAACAAAGGATCCGGTGAAATTGTAGTAGCGGTAAAGATGCCGCTTACCCACGACAGGACGGAAAGACCCCGTGGAGCTTTACTGTAGGCTGAGATTGAATTTTGGGATTAAACGTACAGAATAGGTGGGAGACGAAGAATAAGGTACGCCAGTATCTTAGGAGTCACCGTTGGGATACCACTCTTTTAATGCTAGAATTCTAACCTAACCCCATGAAACTGGGGAAGGGACACTCTCAGTTGGACAGTTTGACTGGGGCGGTCGCCTCCGAAAGAGTAACGGAGGCGTTCAAAGGTTCCCTCAGCACGGACGGAAATCGTGCGAAGAGTATAAAGGCAGAAGGGAGCTTAACTGCGAGACCAACAAGTCGAGCAGATGCGAAAGCAGGACTTAGTGATCCGGTGGTACCGAGTGGAAGGGCCATCGCTCAACGGATAAAAGCTACCCCGGGGATAACAGGCTTATCTCCCCCAAGAGTCCACATCGACGGGGAGGTTTGGCACCTCGATGTCGGCTCGTCTCATCCTGGGGCTGAAGTAGGTCCCAAGGGTTGGGCTGTTCGCCCATTAAAGAGGCACGCGAGCTGGGTTCAGAACGTCGCGAGACAGTTCGGTCCCTATCCGTCGTGGGCGTAGGAAATTTGAGAGGAGCTGTCCTTAGTACGAGAGGACCGGGATGGACAAACCGCTGGTGCACCAGTTGTACTGCCAAGTGCATAGCTGGGAAGCTAAGTTTGGAAGGGATAAGAGCTGAAGGCATCTAAGCCCG
>NZ_BAEW01000031.1:0-2833 GCF_000246925.1 Peptoniphilus rhinitidis 1-13
TAGTTGTGTTTTCTGTATATCTTGCAATTTCAACGTTACAAGCACTTTCAAATATTCAAGTGGACTATAAAAGTGGATACAAAATTTCAATCTAGAATTAATAATATAACAAAAGTAATAACCCAATCTGTAGGGTTTATTTTTTTTTGATTTCTTGCAATAAAAAAAACCTAGAGATCCCTCTCTAGGTTAGTGTATTTGAAATAAATAATTAAAATTCTACTTAAATTCATCAAGTTATGCTCTTACTATTTTCCCATATAGTCTTTTGTCTCTATATAGTTAGTCACATCTTCAGATTTACTATCTGCTATACCCTCGCTTAACATATAGATACATAAACCTCCAACTGCTGATACTAATGCTACAATTCTTTCTGTAGTCTCAGGATCTGCATTGATAAATGCAACAAGTGCAATTACAACTGCACTCACACATGCCCAAAATTTTCTGGAGCCTAATTTCCTAATTAAATCTTCTTTTTTCACAAAAACACCTCCTTTCATCTCTTAAACACTGCCCTCTCTAACTAAGAGCCAGGGCCTCTCGTCACATCTCGGCTTAAACTTTATGCTTAGTTTCATTTTTCTAGTTTTTCTAAAACTCTATCTAATAGAGAAAATAACTCCCCTCTAGTAATCGGTTCATCAAATCTTCTTTCGTGGATCTCAATTCCTTTATCGTTTAGATTTTTAAAAGCTTTTTCTGCCCAATGTTCTTTTTGATTTTCCATTTTTCCTACCGCCTTTGTGTTTCTAATTTCATTTACATACTTCATTAATTTATTTCCGTAGTCTTTGCTTGGTGCCCATTTGCCGCCTAAGTCCTCAACAAATTTACAAGTCCCTAGCAAGTATGGGAAATGTCTTGGATCTTGTGTAAATGTTTTTGGATAGCCTTTAGCCCCTGCATATAAAGCTAAGTGATCTAAATGGGCACTAATTCCATCTTCCCATGTTGCAAATCTTTTATGGGCAAATGCCTGATAATCTCCACCACCTTGAGTTATTTTAAGACCACAAGGGTTATGATAACTGGAATCTATTCCAGCAGCAGATTTCACTTTATAAAGGAAACCTGTCTCATGCGCCATTTGTGCGTAAGCTATTACTGGGTCAACTCCCACTTTTGGTGCTAGTTCAAAATATACTTCCACAAGTCCAATAAACTCTGAATTATTATTTTTTGACCTTGCCCATTCTTTAACTTGTTCAAGACTTACACTAGGCTTGTTTAATATTGGTGTTTTAGTAGGTTTGTTTAATGTTGATGCCTTATTGGTCTTTGCAAGTCCATAGTATTCTGCAAGAGTCTTTGCTGTTGCCGCAGCTATCTTATCTAAGCTATTAACATATTTTTTACAGTCATTGAAATTGTCGTGAAATGCGTGCTCGATTATAAAGTTATGCTTTGCCATTCCGTTTCTTAGGATTCCATAATAATTAGACCCATTAGAACTTTTGCGGTATTTTGTACCCCTGTTGTTAGTACCAATTGCATTTGATATTGCTACGCATAATTTATCAGTTAAGACTTTTATGCTCTCTTTTGGATTTGTAGAGTCCCAAATTTCAGTTCCTATAGCAGTCCCACCTGCAGCGTTAGAATGCAAACTAATTAGTAAGTCATAACCTTTTGCCTTTTGACCTCTTTGTGATAAAGTTGGGTTGTCAAATCTGTTAAATCGTGTATTACCAACAACAAATCCATAATCTTCTAAGGCTTTCTTAAGCTTGAGGGAATAGATATAATTACAGTCCCCCTCATTGCAAAATTCAAAGCTTGGAATGTTTTTAAATCCACGATTATGAGCAACACCTGCCCCATGGCCAGGATCTAACATAATTTTTACCATGTCATCAACTCCTTTATTGCATATTAAAAGGCAGCTTCTAAAGCCGCCTTACTTTCTTAATTCATCTAATATTTTGTCTGACTTCTCATCATGTTTTTCTAATTTTCTGTGCAAATCTTTATTATAGTAATCAAGACGATTTACAGTATCAGCAACAATTTTATTAGTAATTGAAAGTTCCTTAACTGATTCAATAAGACTTTCTATAAGTGTTTTAAAGTCCGTGTCGTTCATCTGCAAAGTGCCAATACTTTTTATAAGGTCATCAATTTGTTTTGTTCTCTTTTTATCGTTGGCTATTACCAGATAGGTAAACAAGCCTAAAAAAACAATTATTATCGCTCCTGCAACTCCCACTGCTAGATAAAGTTCTTGTATTGTTTTGTATTCCATATGTCACCCTCTTTATTTGATTTTTAAAATAATTATCTTGCCCTCTTAATTTATTTTTCCAATAAATTAATTCCTATTTCCATTTATTCATACCTCCAATTTTATATTATTTACTACAATATTATTACTTCCTTCATTACTACATTTTTTATAATATTGGTTGGCTAAACTAATACATGATTTTGAGTTAGAAGTAAACCAAATATCACTAGACGAAGTATTAGGATTAGTTTTTGCTTTACATCCAATTAATCTAATTCCAGAATTATTAATAGTAAATGCATTACTCTTATCTGAAATTCCTGAACAATTTAATATTAAATTATTTGGACCATCAATATAAAACGTAGCGTTATTAATTGAAGTTCCTGAACAGTTTAAAATTTTATTGTTTTCAGACGCATTGCTGGTCCAGTAACAATGAGAATGTGACTCAACATTACAGTTCTCTAATACATTTTCACTAGTATTATCACTAAAACATACTGAAGGATCTAGTCCATTGTTTATTATAGACACGCTGATAATATAATTTTTATTCCCCCTGATAGCAATAGACCCATTAGCATCATGAGTAATATTTAA
>NZ_BAEW01000030.1:0-4778 GCF_000246925.1 Peptoniphilus rhinitidis 1-13
TTTTTTAATACCATAGTTACTCTTCTGTAGCCATAGCTACCTTTTGATGCTTTTACTATGGTTTTAATTTCACCTTTAACTTCCTTGTCTTTGTCTGTTGGATTTTTTAATTTTATCTTCCATTCATAGTAGGATGATTTTGGTAACTTAGCTATTTCTATCCATTCACTTACCTTGCTTTTTGGATATTCTTTTTGTAGTTTGAGGATTATCTTTGTCTTTTCCTTGCTTCTGCTTCCTCTTCCAGTAGCAAGGCTTGTAGCTTTTTTTCGTAGATTATCTTCATTTTGAGAAGTCTATTTTCTTCTCTTAGTCTTATTAATTCTTCTCTCTCGCTTTCGTTTATTGGAGTATTATCCTTTAAATTCTTATTTAATTTGGTCATTTCTTTTTTAGGCCTTCCTCTATTGTCTTCTAACCCAGATAAACCATGCTTTTGATAAGCTTTCTCCCATCTATATACCATAGATCCATTAACAAGATTGAAATGCTCTGCAGTCTCTCTAAGCGAAGTATTATTGATTTGCCTATATTGTATTACAGATAGCTTGAATTCACTAGTGAATTTATTGTTTTTTAACTTTTTAGATAATTTATCGAAGCCACCAAATTTGTATTGATTTATCCATTCTCTTAATGTAGTCCAAGGAATATCATGTTTTTTAGCTACAATTCTATAGCCTCCAGATTTACCTGATAAGTATTCTATTACTAATTTTATTTTAAATTCATTTGTGTATTTTGGCATACAAAAACCCCTCCATCCGTATTCCGGATTTTGGGGTTCAGGTCATATGCGGGTAGGCGTTCTTAGGTTATACCAAAAAAATCACCAAGTATTATAATAGAGTTGTTCAGACCTAAAATAATAAGAGGTGATTTTATGGCAAATAAAACTAATTCATTGTCTCACACAAAATGGATGTGCAAGTATCACATAGTCTTCACTCCAAAGTATAGACGAAAAGTGATATTTTATCAATATAGAGAAAGTCTCATAGAAATATTCAAATTACTTTGTAAATACAAAGGAGTAAAAATAATAGAAGGGCATATGATGCCAGATCATGTACACATGTTAGTAAGCATTCCACCCAAAATATCAGTATCAAGTTTTATGGGATATTTAAAAGGGAAAAGTGCCCTAATGATGTTTGACAGACATGCGAATTTAAAATACAAATTTGGCAATCGTCATTTTTGGGCAGAAGGATATTATGTGAGCACAGTGGGATTGAATGAAAAGACAATAGCAAAATATATAAGAGAACAATAGCAACATGATATAGCACTTGATAAATTGAGTGTAAAAGAATATACAGATCCGTTTGGGAAATAGAAATTAAAAATCCCTTTCAGGGATAGGCTAAAGTGGCAAAAACAGTTAGGTTTGAACGGAGTGAAAACCAGCGCCTTGAGACGCTGGTTGGTATCACTCGGGCTTATAGCCCTTGAACAAACCACCTGTTTTACGGGTGGTCATGATTTGTTGATATTATCGTTACCTTTTGGTTTTGCCAAAACAGAAATCACTATAAATACTACGCTAAATCCCAAAATTATAAAAAGATTAGGAAGAATTTTGGAAAGTTCTGGAAATTCTTCTAAAATTTCGTTGTTACTTATATAGTAGAATCCCGGAAAAATTCTACCTATTGTAAGAGCAGTTTTCCCTAGTAATTCTTGCGGAACAAATGCCCCACACAAAAACGACGATCCAAGTGAAACGATATTCATTACTCCTTGAACTGTGTTAGAATTTTTGATTACATTTGATATCATCACAGCCATCGACACCACAGATATAGTGAATACAAACGAATTAAGCATCATAAGATTGACGTGTATCTTTGTAAAATCGTATTTGTACAAAACACAGAAAAGTATCATGTAAATTAACCAGAACACAAGTCCTGTGACGATATGACCCAGCATCAACTCCAGATTTATTCTAGTTCTTGGACGTGGTGACACATTGTTTCTCATAAGAATTGGTTGTTTCTTGTAGACCAAAGCGATATTTGAAACGACTAATATCACTTGTGCAAGTAATAAGTAATTTAAAAAGTTAAAGTAGAATTTGGAGTTATCTTTTTTGGAATTTGTACTACCCTCTTTAATGCTTACATCAATTTTTTTGTCCAAATCCTCAGTCGCATTTTTTATAGCCTCATTTTCAGTAAATCCACTTTTTTCGTAGGAACTTACTTGGCTCAGATAAATATTTATCTTTTCTTTGATATCCATCGCATAAGCATTATTCGGAGCGACTTTGTATAAAACTTCTTTTGTTTTGTCGAAATCCTCTGGGATTATCACAGCTGCGTTGATAATATTGTAGAAAAGCTTGTCGTCTACGATTGTTTCATCCATCGTTTTTATCTTAGCATTCTTGCCCAAATAATCGTAGAGAGATTTGGAAAGTTTGGTGTTCGCTTTGTCTTGCACATAAATATTTACATCAACGGGTTTGTAGGAAGTTTGTGTAGTGTTTTTTGTCGCAAAACTCATCAATACGAAAAATATTATCGTGTACAAAAGTATAGGAGTTTTGTGTGCCCATGTGATTTTAAAATAATTTTTAAAGACTCTCATACTCTTTAC
The DNA here is from genome assembly GCF_000246925.1 of Peptoniphilus rhinitidis 1-13. Taxonomy (NCBI): domain Bacteria; kingdom Bacillati; phylum Bacillota; class Tissierellia; order Tissierellales; family Peptoniphilaceae; genus Peptoniphilus; species Peptoniphilus lacydonensis. The sequence goes on from NZ_BAEW01000030.1 coordinate 2,605, forward strand.
CTCTCATGAAAAATAGTGACGCTACGACAAATACAACTGTAATTATCAAAAGATTTATAATATCTTTGTTAAATCGTACCATTGAATCGTAATAATACAACGAATACACTGCATCTGTAACAACTGCAACAGGATTGATTTTGTTGATAATGGGAAGTTTCTCTGCGATAACTACTTTTATTTCTGGAACCATCATTCCCGCTAAAAAAGACATCAGCATCGTAATAGCGATTCCCATTCCGATTTTTGTATCAAGACTTTTTTTATTGGATACTCCGATTAAGATTCCAAACGCAACTCCACAAAAAGATGAAATACTTGCAAGTCCTATTATCGCCCCAATTCTATCTCCGAATTCAACTCCAAGTGCGTATTTCAAATATGCGATAAATAAAACTGTGATTGCAAAATTGATAATCCAACTGACTAGAACTGATGCAGAAAGCATAGTGCCTTTTTTAGTTGGAGAAACTGCGTTACGTTTTGCGTTTGTAGACAAGTTCGCTTCGTATTGGAAACTCACGAAAAGTCCCCACATGTATCCGTAAATCGTCGTCATCCCCAAAAGCGTGTAGAAGAACACATTCACAGGATCCATATTTTTTCTTGAAACGTCTTTGATGTGATCGTCTACATTTAAAATTTTCCCGATATCAGCCGTCGGATTTTTCTGCATTATCTTAGTTATCATGGATACTTTTTGAGAATATGAATTCATAATAGTTTCGACGATTGTCTCGGAAATCCCCGATTTTTTCGTGTAAATTTTATCCATCGAATCAATGTACGCTTTTACATCTTCGTTAGTATTCAATATATCTTCGTTTTTTGATTCTACAACATTGAAATATTTCTCATCTTCCATCTCATTCATGAAGTTTTTGAAATTGTCGTCTTGCATAAGAGTTTCATTAACAGCTACATCTATCGTTTTAAATTTACTATTTTCATTGATATTTCCAAATGCTAATTTGAAGAAAATCCCCAAAACAATTGGAAACAACAACGCCCAAAATAGCATAGCTTTTTGTCTTAGAAGCAGCTTAAAAGTATTTTTAAATGAATGTAGAAACATATCAATCCCTCAAATCTTTGCCCGTCAATTCCAAGAAAACATCGTTAAGGCTTGGCTTTTCGACATTTAAAGAACTGTACTGAACATTTTCTTCATCGAGAAGTTTAATCAACTTCATTAAATACCCATCTCCATGAGAAAAATTCAACTTAACATTGCCGTCCTTATTTTCAAAATTCATCAAATGTGGAAGAGATTTGATTTGAGATATCACATCTTCATTTAATTCGGTCGCTGTGAAGCTTATCTTCTCGTTCATTTCAATCATATCTTTGAGTTGTTCCGATGAGCCCTTAGCAATGACTTTGCCCTTGTCAATTATCACGATATTATCACACAAAAAATCAACTTCATCCATATAATGCGATGTGTAAATTATCGTTGATCCATCTTCGTTTAGTTTTTTTATTCCTTCCAAAATACTATTTCTAGATTGCGGATCAACAGCAACAGTCGGCTCATCTAGGATAATTAGCTCAGGTTTATGTGCAATTCCACAAGCTATATTAAGTCTTCTTAGTAAACCCCCTGATAATTTTTTCGGTTTAAACTTCACAAAATCATTCAGACTTACCAAATCCAACGCCCTTTTCACAAGCTTACTTCTTTCAGATTTGTCTTGTATGTACAATCCGCAGAAGTAGTCGATATTTTCGTATACAGTCAACTCATCATACACTGCGACATCTTGAAACACCACACCAATCCTTTTTTTGATATCATAAGCATCAGCTGACATTTCTTTTCCAAAAATCTTCACACTTCCAGAATCTTTTTTCAATAGCGACAATATGCAATTGATAGTCGTGGATTTCCCACTACCGTTTGGACCTAGTAGACCCAGAATTTCTCCTTTTTCCACGTCCAAATCCAAATTGTCGACCGCAGTAAGTTCCTTGTATTTTTTTACAAGACCTCTGACCTCTATAAGGTTTCCCATAAAATCCTCCATAAATTTTATTTCTATCTTTATTATATAATTAATCAATCATTATTGTGTAAAAAGTTTATAAACAAAGTGCAAAATTAATTATAAAATCTCTAAACTTCTTAAATTTGCCAAAAAAAATCAGCACAAAGAACAACTTTATGCTGAAAT
>NZ_BAEW01000029.1:0-7770 GCF_000246925.1 Peptoniphilus rhinitidis 1-13
TATACTAATCTCACCTAAGCAATTTCAAAAATATTTACACTTCAAAGTGTTTGGATTTTTATATAGAGATGACAAAATACCCCTCACATTATATCGTGAAATTTGCCCTCTTTGGTAACCAAAGTTTTTATTTTTCAATAGTATTTTTGAGTTTTAATGATTAACTTGAACATAAAAAATGAGGACTTATGCTCTTAGGCATAAATCCTCTAAAATGAAAGGAATTTATTCTTTCACTATATTTTAAATTTGATTTTTTATGATAATTACCAGTAGACATTAAATAATATATAGCAATGATCCAAACTATTTAATATATTTTCGATTACCTAAAAACCATTATTTTTAATTCCTACTTCTCAAATTATTCTCTTATATAACAATAAGAAGCAACTATTAAGAAATACTTAATAGTTCAAACTAAATTCTAAGAGAAATAAAAAACTAAAACTTATAGAAAAATATTGTATTATGCTTTAAAATTAATCGTGAAGAATTAGAAAACTCTCTTACCTATTTGTGGTATACGATTAATAAAAAAATCTAAATAAAGCATTTGATTCAATTTTGAATCATTAATGTAAAACAAAAAATTTCGATGATGAGCTTAGTATGTATTTATATTTTTAATTTTCATAGCAAGCACAGTAAGTGTACGGACACTTACGAAAAAATTAATGGAACATACCTTTACGGAATGCTCCATTTTTTTTATTTTTACCTTGTTAGGGAGAACCCTAAGACCCCGAAATATATTTTATAAATAGGAGATATATTTTTAGATAAAGATACAGGTAACTGACAGCTCTTCATCCATTCATAAAAGTATCTTGCATTTGCAATGACTTTATCTTTGTACTTTGCGTACGATCTCTTGTCTTGATTAAATGTTTTTATCACTTCTATTCCATTGACGTACTCAATAATTGCAGAATTCATTTCTCGATTTACCTTTACAGATCCTTCATATTGAACAGCATAATTTTTCATTACGAGTCCCATAAAAAGCATTCCCACAGGAATGGATACTAATGATAAAAGAGCCATTCTCCAATCAAGAAATAATAAGTAAATAAATATACTCAAAGAACCTAAGAGATTCGATGTCATTTCAGGCAACAGGTGAGCGAGCGGTTTCTCCATACTTTCAACCTGATCCACTATAATCTGCTTAAAGTTTCCGCTTGGAACAGAGATTATTTCTCCTAATGGCATCTTTGGAAGTTTTTCAAGCATTCTTAAACGAACATCTTTCAGTACACTAAAAGTTGCTTTATGGGATACAGATAAAGCCATAGAGTATAAAAATGATTTTAAGATGTAGGATAACAATCCTATTCCTAACCATAAAGAATAAATTTTAAAATCCTCATTTCCCTTTAACAATTCAACTAAAATACGACTTGCTGCAATATATGGAATAATCCCTGCAATAACACCGATACTCGCTATAAATACAGATGTTTTTAACTTTGAATGTTCCTTTTTTGCAAGCTCCCACAATATAGTAGCAGGACTTTTTTGTTTCATAATCAACACCTCCAAATAAAATAACTTAATTAGCTAACTTAGTTATCTTTATTTTAAAAAATATAAGGGCGCTTAATACCCTTTCCCTTATATTTAAAAACCTCGTAATTTCTCCCATCCATCATAAAAAAACTTCGAAACTATTCTTGTGTTTAACTTTACTTCTTCTTCTGTTTGAGAATGTATTATAATTTCACACAATGCATTAATATAAGCATGGTTTAACAAATGCATTGCATTTTTAGGGACTTCTAATTTTATATTCTTTTTCTTTGAAACAAAGTATAAATTTCTAATTATCTTTTTATATTTTCTTAAATGCTCGTAAAGCCTTATTCTATGTGCTTTCGAGTATTTTTACTGTAGGAAGATACTTCACGTTTCTTTGCATATTTCCTCATGTCTTAGCTGTCAGAAGTGGTAAATAAGTAGTAAATTCATTTGTACTACTAAGCAACAAGACGCTCCTGTTGCTTCTCTTTATTCAAGCGTTTCATTTCTGCCATTGCAGAATCGAATGTTGCATGTGCGTAATAGTTCAGCGTCATGGCTATATTAGCATGTCCCATAATGTACTGTAATGCCTTTGGATTCATTCCTGCATTTGCATAGTTGGTACAGAATGTATGTCGCAAACTATGTGGAGTGATGTGTGGCAATTTATCCTCGTTATACTTATTGTATTTCTTAACAAGACCTTTCATCATGCCGTTGTAATCACTTGCCACTTTTGGATAGTTCTTTCTATTAAGAAAGAGGAAATCACTATATCCATCAATCTCAACACGCTTATCATTCTTTCGATTCGCTAACACTCGCTTAAATGCTTGATAGGCTTCTTCAACCATAGGAACTTGACGTTCGCCACTTTTGGTCTTTGGTGTTTCAATGTAGTACCCAATTTCAGTATCTCTCAATAGCTGATGGTCTATATTGACAAGACGATTCTCAAAATCTAAATCTGGAAGTGTCAAACCACCAAACTCTGAAATACGAAGACCTGTTTTTAAGAGTATCAGAATTTCATCATAATTTTTGCTGTAGGTTTTATCAGCTTTTGCAAAGGCTAACAGTTTTTCTTCCTGTTCTTCTGTTAGTACGGTCTTAGGGACAGTATCATCATCAAGAACTGCTTTCAGTTGAAAGTCAAATGGATTCTTCCGAACACAATCATCTTGTATAGCAATATAGAATGAAGCCTTTAAAGAACGTTTGTAGTTATTGATGGTTTGATAAGCATAACCATTTTCACTCATTCTAATAGCCCATTCTTTAGCGTCTGATGGCTTAATACTGTCAATACTTCTTACACCTAACTTGTCTTTCTTCAAAATATCCATAAGATATTTGCGTCCAGTTTCAGTGTTTTTTCTAACCTTTGGTCTTTGAGCGTTCTGTTTTGCGTAAAGCTGGCAGAGTGTCATTTTCTTTCCTACAACATCAATACCATCATGAATGTCTTTCTGTAACTCTGCGATTTTCTCTCTAAGTGAGATACAATCACGCTTTCCTGCTGGTACTCGGTCTGTAGCCACAAGTTTCCACGAGTAAACAAATTGCGGTTCTCCAAATGAATCTATATATTTGTATAAGTATCTTCCGTCTTTTCGTTGGCTCTCTCCAGTCTTTAAGATTCGACCTTTATTGTCACGTCTTTTTTCTGACATGGCATTTGCTCCTTTCCTTTATGGAAAGAGCCTTGATACGACTTAATACTATTTTATCATATACAAGACCCTTTGGCGACGCTAGATTGCGTCCAATGTATCTATAATTTTTTCAAATTGTTTTCGTTTAATCTGAATACGATTGCCATTCATAATCAGCCAATTTGCATTTTTATTTTCCTCTGCCAAGCGTCGTAGCTTGTTTTCGCCAATACGAAAATATTTTGACGCTTCTTCAATGGTTAGGGTATAACGTTCCCAAATAGGAATGTCAGTCTGCTTCATAAAATCCTCCTTTCCAAATCACTTATTTGGATTTCATAAAAGTTGTTTTACCAGCAATCGAACAGCTTTAGCAAAGCTCACGGGAGTTCCACCCCTGCATGGTTCTCATGTAGCCATACTCATTGCCTGCGACGGTTTTATCACGCTCGGACTATTGACTGTATGGGAGTATCATTATCACGATAAGAATGTCGTTGCAGGCAATCCTGCTAAAGATTGCTTCTCGGATCACTAACATGAATCGCTCGCTATCTTTATAAGATAGGTCATGGCGGTTAGTTCCGTTGGCTCTTTTCTTATCGAAACGTATTCGATTACTTTTATTCAGTTTTCAAAGAACAATGGCTCGTTAGCCTATCAAAACACATTGAAAGCTCAATATGCTTTGGTGGAATAACAAACCTCCCTGTTCGGGAAGCGTGGAATGGTTTAGCACGCTTCCACGAAAGGAGAGAGGATATTACTTAATTTCAAATGACAAAATCTTTGTAATCAGTCTGGTTTCCATTCTTCCACGTAAGACTTCATCAACGACCATACTTTGATTGCCATATTCATCTTTCATAAGTCGTAGGGAACGCTTCGTTATGTACCCTCTGTAATGATGTAGAATCTGGTTAATCGCTTCGGTATCGCCATCTGTTGCCTTTACAATGAGAGGAAAGGGAATCATAGGATATTGTGTTTTCATTCTTCAAATTCCTCCATAAACTTTTTAATTAAGGCTAGTCCACTGGTTCTATGCCGATAGACAGTAGAACGGTTCAATTTCAACAGGTCTGCAATTTCTGAATCGCTCATGTCCATAAAGTAAAACAGCAGTAGAATTTCACGTTTCTTGTCTGGCAACTCACGTAATGCTTCACTCAACAAATCATTTTCAACGCCTACTGATAACCCATTGAGTGTAAAAATCTGAAAGTCAGTTGAATAGTTATCTGTTGTCGCAAACTGGCTAACAAGATAATCGCCAACATCCGAAAAGGACACCTCACGCTTTGCAATCCTTGAAAGATAAAGCATATAATTCTTTCGCTCGTCTTCCATAGCACGTTTACAGATATAGTCAAACTGATTTTCTATTGTGGTCTGAAAAGAAGATGGTTTCATGTTTCTCACCCCCTTTCTGTCTAGGAAAGGAAGTGAGCCTTGCTCGTTTATCTCCTTTCACTCTTAGTCCCAATGTGAAAGGGGGATTTGTTGCATTACTGATAAATAAACTTTGTAAAAAAGTTCTGAATAGCCAAAAAAGCATATAAACAGATTTATTTCTCTGTTTACATGCTTCTGTTATTCTATCTATATGATTTATAAAACCACATTGGTGGACGTACTTATCTATTGCAGATAGACGACTTTTTTTGACAAGAACCCAATGTAAGGAAATTTATTGTATATGATGTACTTCATGGCGACGTTGACCTCCAACAAACCGCCATTTGGAAGTAATATACAATATTTTAACAGCGTAAATAGCACTACCATATAACGGTTTTTTTTATTGGCGTTTAGTAGTGCTTTTTATTAAATATAAACCTATAAACCATATAACACGTTTTTCTATACCTGTTTTTAATTCAGTAGGAACAATAAAATGTATAGAGGTGGTCTACTATGCGTAAAAAAGAAGATAAATATGATTTTAGAGCCTTTGGTTTAGCCATTAAAGAAGCTCGATTGAAACGAGGTTTAACTCGTGAACAAGTGGGAGCATTGATTGAAATTGACCCACGGTACTTAACTAATATTGAAAATAAAGGGCAACACCCCAGCATACAAGTTCTTTATGACCTTGTATCGTTACTTCATGTTTCCGTTGATGAATTTTTCTTACCTGCTAATAACTTGGTAAAAAGCACCCGACGATTACAGATAGAGAAATACATGGATAGCTTTACAGACAAAGAACTATCCTTAATGGAATCTTTAGCCAGCGGTATCAACGAAGCAAGAAACATCGAAGACTAATTAAAAGAATCCATACATAACGGAAAGAGCCGATAAAATGAGATTGTATTAATCTCATTTTATCGGCTCTGCGTCTTTGCGTCTGGCTCTGTAATCACAGTTACTTTGAACTGCTTTATTTCAATTAAATTTTCTTGTCTGCATTTCGGACAATAGAGGGGGAATTTTTTTAATTCAGTATCTTCCCTTATCTTTAATCGTGTTTTATTTCCACATACAGGACACAATATCCACTTGTAGTTTATAATAACTATCTCCTCCTTTACACTTTAATTCAAATCTTTATTAAAAAATATTTCATCTTATTTAACAAGAAACCATATTTATATAACAACATAAAATACACTAAGTTATTTTATTGAACATATATCGTACTTTATCTATCCGACTATTTGGACGACGGGGCTGGCAAACAGGTTCACCGGTAGTAACATGGTACCCTTTTAACTCTGTTAAACAAACACTACGTCCATTTGTAAAGAAAGTTAAATCACTACGATATTCTTGAATACACCGAGCAGGGATTTCTCCACTAAGAATGACCTCATTATTTTTCAATTGAGTGTCTACGATGTTCGCACAATATTTAGGAGCATCGTTGTATGCTCGTGAAAGATATTCCTGTGGCGCATAAATTTTAAAACTAAGATATGGCTCTAACAATTCTGTTCCAGCTTTTTTTAAGACTTGTTCCAATACAATAGGAGCAAGCATCCGAAAATCTGCTGGGGTACTAACAGGGCTATAGTATAAGCCATACTTAAAACAGATTTTACAGTCCGTCACATTCCAACCATATAATCCTTGTTCGCAACCATAGCGTATCCCTTCCATAACTGCATTTTGAAATGATTGATTTAAGTATCCAAGAGAAACCGAGCTCTCATACTGCATTCCACTTCCCAACGGAAGCGGTGATACAGATAAACCAATGGAAGCCCAGAAAGGATTTGGCGGCACTTCGATGTGAATGGTATATTCTGCATTTTTTAACGGTCTCTCCATATAAATGACTGTAGGCTCTTTTAGTTCTATCTCCACATGATACTTTTCTTGCAACAGTGCACTAATCACTTCCATTTGTACTTTCCCTAAGAAAGAAAGTATAATTTCATGTGTCGTAGAATCCACGTAATATCGTAGAAGCGGATCACTATCTGAGATTTCCAAAAGGGCATCAAGCAACATTTCTCTCTGTTCAGGTTTACTCGGTTCAACAGTTGTTTGTAGTAGAGGGTGCGGATTTTCAATCTTTTTTCTCTGTGGCAATAGTTTTGTATCTCCAAGAACACTATTTAACTTCAAAAACTCATTTTGCAAAATAACAATTTCTCCAGAATAAGCTCTATCAATCTTACATAATTCACCATTTATTGAAGTATACATTTCTGTAACTTTTATTTTTTCTTTTTCTGATACTCTAACCGAATCTCGTAAATGTAGTACTCCACTATAAAGGCGTATATATGCAAGACGTTGTCTTTTTTTTGTATATTCAATTTTGAAAACACTTCCGCAAAGTTCAGACGGACCTCGATGTGTTGATGAATAAAATTTATTAGTAATAACTTCTATAAGGTTATCAATCCCTATATTACTTTTTGCACTTCCATGATAAAGAGGGAACAGAGAACAATTCTGAAATCTTATGCTTTCCTCTTGTTCGAGTTCCAATGCTTCTAATGATTTACCGGACATATATTTCTCTAAAAGGTCATCGTTTCCCTCTATTACCGTATCCCATTGTTCAGATTCGGTAAAGTTCGTCACACACATATTAGGATACAGTTCTACCTTCTGTTTGATTACAATTTCGGCAGAAAGTTTCTCTTTAATATCCTGATAAACCGTTGATAAATCAATTCCATTTTGGTCAATCTTATTGATAAAAAAGATTGTGGGAATCCCCATTTTCCTAAGTGCATGAAATAATATACGAGTTTGTGCTTGTACGCCATCTTTTGCAGAAATCAGTAGAATTGCCCCATCTAAAACTGATAATGAACGATATACTTCTGCTAAGAAATCCATATGTCCTGGCGTGTCTATGATGTTCACCTTCGTATTTTCCCACTGAAAAGAGGTTATTCCTGTCTGAATTGTAATTCCTCTCTGACGTTCTAAAAGCGTATTATCCGTCCTCGTTGTACCTTTGTCCACGCTTCCTAATTCTGTAATCGCTCCACTGTTATATAATAAGCTTTCTGTTAAGGTAGTTTTTCCTGCATCAACATGAGCTAAAACTCCAATATTAATAATTTTCATGTGATTTTCCTCCATTCAAAAACCCAAAAGGGCATAAAAATCCCACACAGTACGT
>NZ_BAEW01000028.1:0-8991 GCF_000246925.1 Peptoniphilus rhinitidis 1-13
TAATATATTATTTAGTTCTTTTCTTCTATCTATTAACTTTCTACATTTATAACTACTATGAATATTAAAATAATTTTCTTTTAAAATGTTATTTATCATTATTAGTGGAAAAGAATATCCATGACATATAATTCATAACTTCCTCTTTAAATACTTCTTTTTATTTAATAAGTCATAAACTGTATGTCTTATAATTACAAAAGTCTTGTATTCAAGAGCTCTATCTCCTGTTAATCTATTACAGTGCATATGTGAAAGTGACCCTATTATCATCTCCTTAGTATTTGTCAAATTATTTTCATTGTATAAGTAATCAATTTTGTCTCTATATTTTTTTAATATAATATTTAACTTTTGAATATATGATTTTAATGGTTCAAACTCTCCATATTTTAAATTTAATATGTCCTCTCCTATACTCATCAACTCTTTTCTTTTTTCTTTATATTCTTTTCTAAATTCTTTTGCTATGTTTTCCTATCAAGAAGTTCAAATAAATCCTTTAAATTATGTGAAGCCGCCATATATAAGTTAAATATCTCAAAAAAATAAATTTTCTCTATATCAATATCTTTATAATCTCTAAGTGTTTCTATTACAAGTTCAGAGCTTATTTGTGAGTATTCTTCAAATAAATATATAAGTTCATCTCCACCATACCTATTTATTTCTCTCTCATAACTATCTAATTCAATTTTATTAATAATATTTATTGTATATAAACTCTCTAACCACTTATTTATTGTTTTAAATTTCTCCAATGCTTCATCTTGATCTTTAAATTTGAATCTAAGCCTTATATGAGGTCCATATGTATCCTCATATCTAATAAAAAACCAAGTAGGATTTCCTAAATCATCAATTATATCTAAATGTCTAGTTAAAAACTCATTAATCCTATTACCTAAACCATATAATTTTATATAGATCCAACCGTCTTGAAAAGGCATAAATATTTTATTTTTTGCTTCTAGATTCAACCTAGAATCTATACTAATATTAGCAATTTTATACTCCTCTTGAATAAAAGAAAATACAAATTCATTTAAATAAACTCTATTTTTTTTATCATCTACAAGACTATTTTTTAACCCAGGCTCAATTTCTGTCAATTTAATCTCGCCTGTTTTCTTGTAGGTAGAATATAATAATTCTAAGCTTTCCTCTCTATTTAAATCTAACATTAACCTATTGTCGTTTTCACTTAGGTAAACTAAGTTATCCATCGTATATTCTTTTTTTAGATTTAACAAATCTCTTTTAAAGTCATTATATTTTTCTTTACTTAAATTTAAATAATCAAATTTCCACTTTTTTAAAGATATAATAACTCCTTCGAAATATATTCTAGGACTGTATATGTAATTTTCTGTTCCAAGTGCAAATATTCTATTTACTGGTACATCTTCGTTTAATGAAGATAACTCATATAAAAGTTGATACAATTTACTATTTACTTTAGTATTTAGCATATTGTCTTTTATAAATTTTAATTTTTTATTTAATGATTTTGATTTAATATAAAAGTTTTCTTTATCATCAAGACCAATAATTAGATCATCAATCATTAAAAATTTATTTTCATTTCCAGCTAAACCTATTGGAAGGTAGTATTCATAATTTTTAGTATTGTTAACTACATTTGATGTTCTTCCAGATACAGTACATTCTCTAAGTTCTACCTCTATGTAATTATCTTGTATTAGTTCTCTCGATTTTTTATATATTTTGTTATACTCATCAAAGTCTTCTTTTACAAAAGAATCGCTAAATCGTTGAAACATTGAGCCTTCTTTTGGAGCCCCTCCATTGGGACCAACTATTAAATTGTAGGCTCCTTTTGATTTAGTTATGTATAAATTTAAGTCAAATCCCTTTGTAAGATTTAGCTTACTATTATCAATATTTTTAAAATCATCTTTTGTAAGATATACTTCTTCACCATTAAATATAGCCTTTTCAATTTTATTTGTAATTATTTTACTAATCTCTTTTTCCCTATCACTTGGATTATAAGAATCATTTAAATAGATAAACCCATTAAATTTATTTTCATCAATTATCTCAATTAAATCAACTTCTATATTACTTCCGTATTTTTCGATAAACTCATTTTTAAAGTTATCTAAAAATCCATAATTATTAATTTCAGGACTAATTTTAGAAAATTCATTAACAAAATTTTCTATTTTATTTTTTAATTCTTTATTAAGAGTTTTACTTGAATATTTACATCCAGTATTAAGTTCTATATAATTACTAGATTCATTTAAAGATTTCATAATATTATAAATCTTTTCTAGGGTACTTATTTCTCTACTTTTCTTATACTCACTAAATAAATAGTTCAACTTTTTTAAACTATCAGTAATATCCCTAGCCTCTATGATATTTTCTAAGATCTTTATTAAATAAGTTAATATATCACTGCAATAAGCTGGAAGTCTTAAATTAGTAAATAAATATTCATTTTCCATTAATTCTTTAATTGTATTGTGAATAAGTAAATCATCTACATCTTCATATTCATTTTTAATAATACAAAATAAGTCGCTATATTTAATGAACTTTTGGGAGTTATTTTTTACTAATTTTACAAGATTTGTAAACCTAATACTATTTTCTTTAATCTCCTCAGAACTATTTGTTAAATTCCCTCTATTAGCAAAATAAGGATTTTTCAGCCTATCTCCATTAACATAGCAAATATCATTAAATTTTAAATATAAATTTTTAAATATCGTTGAGTCATCCTCTAATTTTTTTATTAAACCATTAGCCCAATCAGTATCTACTTTAATATCTATTATTTCATATTCTTTTTCAATTTTTGTATTTTGGCCAAATTCTCCAATCGATACGTTTGCAAAACTCCCGTAAGGGGTTGGTCTAGAACTTGCTCTTATAAAATATTTTAATAACCCTTGACATAGATTTCTATATTTCTTCCCTTTTTCAGGCTTATTTATATATGAGTAATAAAGTGATTTAGAAGATATTAAAAGAGCATTTTTAAAAAATTTATCTAAATCATAATTTTCTGAAATAAATTCATAAATATCCTTATTCGAATTCCTATATTCTTCCAAATAATTAAAAGGAATTGTCGGAGTTCGAATCATAAAATAATCCCAAATATTATAAATCATTACTTCACCTCTACTTATCAGTCTTATATTATACAGTACAACGTTTTCTGAGTTCATGGTATCAATGCTTAGTTTATTTGTCAATAGCTTTTTTTACTTCATTGTATAATGATATAAACTATATATAAAAGACTGTAAAATGAGGTTAGGCACATAAGAATAGGAGAAGTCATGTAAACTTTATGATATATTAGTAATTACCAAAAAAAATTCAGAAAGAAGATTTGCATGACTTATATAAATAATAATATAAATAGAAAAATTAAATGAATACACCTTTCAAAAAAAGAAATAATTTTAATATAAGTATATAAAGGAGGATATGGCAATAGATAAATTGCCATAAATTTAGGCAGATGACACCAGCCGATAAATAATGCATTAAAATGCTAGTGTCATTTAAAAGAGACAAGTTTATGTCTATAAACAAAAAAGTATTTTTCTAACCTTAACTACAAAATATATATTGAGAACCAGAAAAACCGTAGGATAAGAGCTAAGTTTTTAAATGCGAGAAATTTTTAAATTTGATCGATGAAAAACTTTTAAAAATAAATGGTCAGTTGACGCTTGTGTGGGTTACGCAAAAAGAAATAGGATTCTTAACACAAATTAGATATCAGCAGTTAAAAGTTTGTATAATTGAATAAATAAGAGAATAATGAAAACAAAAAAAATATAGACTTAATCCTTGAAATAAAAAGAAAATTAATAAAAAAAACAAGATAATGTTAGGAGAATTTATAAAAAAGGTGAATAAATAATTAGATACACATTTATGACGGAATTAAAATCATTATAAAAACCTTCCCTAAATGGTTAGAGAAGGCATATCATGCTGTTTACTTTATATTTAAAAATGACTAATTTATTATTATAATTAGAGAGTAAATAAAATTAAATAAACCAATAAAAATACGAATAGATATACTAGTCAAATTCCCTCCAATCTAGTCCTCGTTTTATACAGGATCGATTAATAATAATTTTGAATATTCAAAATCCCCATCATTTAAAGTATTTAATGTTATATAATAACCAAGTCCACCATTAATAAAATTTAAATTCTTATAGCAACCATCATAATCTTTTATTGAAATATGCTTATTTCTTGTATATTTTGACTCAATCCTAGCATTTACATCTATAAAAGAATCTAAACTCATTTCAAATAATTTATCCATTCTTCTTATAAATAGTTCATCTCCAGTTTCTTTATAGAATGATATTATTTCATTTATGACACTGGAGTATCCGTGACAAATATTTGGATTGTCAAGATTGTATAAGTTAAAGTCTTTGTTAATCATCTTTAAAAAGTTATGTCTATACTTCATATATTTGTCTTCATTTTCTAATATTTTATATATTTTAGCCAATATTCGGCTTATAGTAATACTTCCATAACACCAACTCATACACTTTGTATTCCTTGGATCTTTATCTAAATCCCAATCTTTATTATAAAAATCTTTTATTCCCAGCTGTGTTGGCCAATAAATTATACCATCACTCTCTTTTTCAAAGATATTATAAATATATAGCAACTTATCTATAGACTCTTTTAAACCTCGTATTTCATATCCTTTTTTATATGCTAACACTAAACAAATCAGAGGTGATAGCATCCCATGAGACAAGCTAAAATTTATATATCCATTATATCCATTATTTTTAAAGGCATTGTCATCTTCATCATGCTCAATATGAAAATTTAAAACATTCATATTTTTGTAAATCTTATCTTCTGTTAAATAGATGATATATTTAATAAAATTTGAAGCATCCTTATCAACATTATATACTAAAAAATAATATAAAATTCCGGAAATGCCTCTTATTAAATCATAATCATAAGGATTAACCAATTCATTTTCTAATAGATCTTGTATATGTAGGTTAGCTTCCTTGAATATAATATTCTCAAATTTATTATAAAAAGTTGTCATGCCACCATATTTATTTCTAAAAAAATTAACAATGAATAAATCAAATCCTTTACCACCTATTAATCCATATTCTTCAATCCCATATTCTTCAATATCTTCTTTTAAATATTGAAAATATTTTATCAAAATATTTTCAACTTCCTCACTTACATCGTCTTCTGTTATTAAAAAAAACAATGCAATATCTTTAAGTCCTTCACCCGATATATATGATTTCTTTAACAAATTTATGATATATTCTTTCGCTTCTAAAACAATATTATTGGCAAGCTTCTTATTTTTCATGCTTAGCATTTAAATAATCCTCCAAAACATTTGATAAAAATATTTTATCTTCTATAAAGTTATAATTATTTTCTTTTTTTCTATTAACAAATTCACTATAAGACATGCTTCTGCTAATCCAATTTTGATTCCAAAACCTAAATTCATTTTCAGGATAAAATTTTAATGATTCATATAACCTTTTTTTGAGAAGATTGTAACCAAACTTATAGTCATTAAAAATAAATTCAATTTTTTTATCATAAAAATCAAAATTATTGTCGATTATCTTATTAAATTCTTTAGTAAAGTCTTCTATAAATTTATCATAATTAAAATTTATTTCTATATAATCATAATTTTTGATATTTTTAATACCTAAATTCGTTTCAATCTTATTTAAATAATTTCTTACTATATCCGACCCGTTGCTAAATGTTGACGTTATAGTTAAACTAACCTTCCCTGAATATTCTAATAAATGTGTTTTATAAGAAATTCTATCTATAAAAGATTTAAATTTACCAGGTATATTATGAGAATAAACAGAACTCATAACTATAATTAAATCACTTTTTTTTATTTTGTTACTAATAAATTTAACATCATCTTTACTTTCAAACTTACAATAACCGTATTTAAAGCACATTCGGCAACCATCGCAGTTTATTATTTTTAAATTCGAAATATTTAATACTTCATATTTTACTTTTTTCGTATCCAGATTTTTACTTATATCGTTAGCTATTTTTTTTAATAAAGAATTTTTATTATTTGTTCCTATTAAAAATAAAATATTTATCATTTGTTTCCTCTTTAAAAGCTAATACACCCACATAAAGGGTGTATTAGAAAATTTTTGTGTCTTATGTTATTATTAATTATCTTCAACCTTATTATTTTTATCTCTTTTAATTGATTTTAAAAGTTTAACAATTGAATAGATAACTATTACTATAAAGACTGTAAGGAATGGATCTTTTAAATACGTTACCAATACTAATGATAAAGTTATTAAAAGAATATCTGATAAAATATCTGAATATTTTTTTCTCACAAAATCCAACTCCTTTTCATATACTCAATTTAGCAATAAGCATTACATGTATAAGTATGTGCACTATATCCACATCTTTCACCTTCAGTACAATGTTTGCTACATAAATTAGTGCAGTTTTCAGTGCATCCTTCTAAATAGCTGGATACTATAGCAGGTGATAATACTTTTGAAACCCCTTTTGTTTCTCCTCCGTTTTTTTGATTATTCTTTTTAACTTCTAAATCCAAATCAAAATCTTTAATTGTCATAATTTTACCTCTCCTTTTTCTAATACATAAATAGTTACTGTATACATTATATTAAAATATTTTTATTCACCTCCTTATTTAATAATTTAAAATATCATAATCTATAACATATCCATTCTATGTGATAACGATATCATACTTTTTGTTTATTGTCAAGTTCAACTATATACCAATAATGCCTGCTGCTGCATAAAATTTTTAGGTAATTTTTATAATTCTTATTAACCTTATATTTTACTAGCATTTTTTTGTTTTTTCTTATTATTTGTTGGTTTAAGTAATATATTATGTAAGTTTAATTAAAAAAAATATTAAATATTTTTATATAAAGGAGAATTTTTATTTATGGAATTATCATTGCTAGACCTACCCAAAACTAAAGAAAATCAGCTTATTAGAAAAAACTTAGATTCTATTGAAGATATTTTAGAGTTCCTACCCAAAGAATATTATGATTTTACAGAGCCTTGCTCAATTAAAACATCAGTTCCAAAGGGTTTTGACGAAAATATAGCTATAATTGGAAAATTAAAAACAATTAGAATGACCCCAAAGACTGTAGTTGCAACGATTACAGACTCTCAGAGACTGCTAGATATTGTATTTATAAACCAAGATTATAGATATGCTGACCTCTATCGTATGGAACAAAAAGATATAATAGTGTGCGGAAAAATAAGTATAAATCCTTATACAAAAAAATATCAAATGGTAAACCCTATGTATATATCTGAAAATATAGAAAAATACAAGAAAATTATACCAAGGTATGTAAAAGTAAAAGGAATGAGCGTGATATATTTTAATGACGTTATGAAGAAATGTCTTAATTATGTTCACGAGCTAGATGACTTTGATTCTAATATAATTAACAAATATAACATTATGACAAGAAGTGAAGCTTATAATGAAATTCATAACCCGACATCTCATCAAAATTTAAAGAGAGCTTATAACAGGCTTACCTTTGACAAATTGTTTAATTATTTGTGGTTAACTAATGAGAAAGATAGAAATAATATAACCAATACAGATATAAAGATCAAAAAAGTAAACCTAAGAGAAAAATTAAATACCCTCCCCTTCCCTTTAACAGACGATCAGGAGAAGACTGTAGCAAGTATTTTATCAAAAATGAAAGATAGCAAAAAAGTTCAAGGACTTATTCAAGGTGATGTTGGCTGTGGGAAGACTATAGTAGCCTTTCTCTTAATGTTTATTATGGCAGACAATGGATATCAATCAGTATTGATAGCTCCTACTCAAACTCTTGCTAATCAACATTATTTGGATATCTTAGAATATTCAGAAAAGTTCGGTTATAATGTTGGATTTCTTACTGGAACAACAAGAGCATCAGAGAAGAAAAAAATTCTTAAAAGTTTAGAGGATGGAGAAATTGACATTTTAATTTCAACTCATGCAGGATTTTCCCCTAACGTTAAATACAAAAACTTAGGTTTAAAAATTATAGACGAAGAGCATAGATTTGGTGTAAGGCAAAGAGAAAGTCTGTCTAAAAGGTATAAAAATATACACAGTATATCCATGTCGGCTACTCCTATACCTAGATCCCTCGCATTAATAAGCCATGGTAAAAACATTGAAATTTATAACATTTTAGAACTACCTAAAGGAAGACAAAAAGTAGAAACAGAAGTTACAACAGACACAGAAGAAGCTTATTCACACATAATAAGAGAAGTTAAAAAAGGTCATCAAGCTTATATAATTTGTCCTTTAATTGATGAAGGAAAAATTGAGGCTAAAAACGTAAGAGACACTAGGATTGACTTTGAAAAATATGTATCATCTATGGGATTGAATATAAAGGTATCTTCTATTTCTGGTGATATGAAACAAGAAAAAATAGATAAAATAATAGAAAGTTTTAACGAAGGAAAAATTGATGTTCTTGTTTCCACTACTATAGTTGAAGTAGGTGTAAATGTTCCTGACGCAACGGCAATGGTAATACTTTCTTCAGAAAGATTTGGTCTCTCTCAACTCCATCAGTTAAGGGGTAGAGTTGGTAGAGGAAAAAATAAATCCTATTGTATTCTTGTGTCGCCAAGAGAAGGACTAGAAAGATTAAATATAATGAAGAACTCTTCTTCTGGATTTGATATTTCAAAAGAAGATTTAAAACTAAGAGGACCAGGAGAACTATTAGGTTTAAAACAGTCAGGTCAATCTGAAGAGTTAATGTTAATCTTATCTTATCCAAAACTTGTTAACAGTATAAAAGAAGAAATAGAAGAGATATATAAAGACGAAAGCAGATTAGAATATTATAAAAAAATAGCACTATAACTAAAAAA
>NZ_BAEW01000027.1:0-9712 GCF_000246925.1 Peptoniphilus rhinitidis 1-13
TTAATTTTTATTTAACCTTCTAGAGTCATCAAACTCGCCTTTCTTATTATTTTATTTCTCCTACCTTTAAGTAGAAAGGTATTGCCAAAATTTGTGCTGCAATAGAAATTGAAATCATAATAGGTATAGATACGCTATACATAACTCCCATTAACCAACTTCCCAAGAACCAAAAAATTCCAAAGGAACACTCAAATATTCCGTAACCTGTCGCACGATTTTTCTTTGGAACCATTGACGTTACAGCTGCTTTTAATATCGATTCCTGTGCTCCCATTCCAATTCCCCAAAGTACTAAACCAAATAAAAGTGCAGGAACACTTTTCATTCCAAATATAAAAACAGAAAATGGTGCAGAAATTATCGTAGAAATAACAAGGGCTTTTACTCCATTCTTATCATATATATGACCAAATACAAGAGCCGCCACTGCATCCACAAGCATTGCTCCCGCATATAAAAGTGGAATTGTGCCACTATTTATTAAATTTGAAGTTTCATAAAGGTTTCCTGCAATAGAAGTGTAATTTTTTGATATGTGCATAATTATTATTGAGTAGTCAATAAACCCAAAAGCAAAAAAAGAAATACCAACAATATAAAATATAAAAGACTTCTTCATTTTAAAAGGCACATATTCCTTTGGCTCTGGCTCAAAATGTTCTGGATTTGGAAATTTTTTCTTTGTAAAAAATAAAAATAAAATTGTAATTATTCCTGGGATAAATAAAAATGCAAAACAAGTTTTGTAAATTTCAAAAGTGCTACCTTCTGTTTTAAATAACATCACAAGATAAAGCATAACTGGTCCAAGAAATGCCCCAATTTGATCTAGCATCTCTTGTATTCCAAAGGATTTTCCCACACCTTCTTGACTTGCTGCAAAGGACATAATTGTATCTTTTGCTGGCTTTTTTATAGCTTTTCCCATTCTCTGAATAACTAAGAGAATTGATGCAGCAATCCATCCATTTTCTCCAACAAGAGCAAGTGCAGGCACAGCTAAAATATCCAAAATATATCCAAAAATCACCATTGGCCAATATTTTTTAGTCTTGTCAGTAATTCTACCAAATACATATCTCATAGAATATCCAATTAGTTCTCCGAGTCCAGAAATAAAACCAATAGTTCCCGCCGATGCACCTAAAAGAGCGAGATAAGCTCCTCTTATACTAGCAGCACCTTCGTGAGTCATATCAGAAAATAAACTTACAATTCCAAATAAAATTATAAATAACATTGCTCGCGAAATATTTTTTTTCTTCACACAATCACCCCAAAGTACTTTTTCATTATAGCACTTAATTATAAATTTTTATCTCTTTACAATAACTAAATTTGATTATATATTATTTTAAAGTTTTATAAAAAAATGACCTCAATCAAAATTAAAGTCATTAAAAATAATTTTTATAAATTTTTTACATATTGTCTTTTACGCCAACAGCAATCATTTTTGCCTTTGCACGAACTTCTCCATCAGCTTCCATAATCATATTTACAATAACTTTTCTGTCCCCAATTTCTTCTGCAGTAGCTGTAACAGTAATTTCTTTATCCATTGGAGTCGGCTTTTTAAAATCCACTTCAAGTCTTGCTGTTATAAATCTTCCAATAACTGTATCTTCTGTAAGTTCAAGTCCTTTATCCCTATGTTTAAACCAAGCTGCTGATGCAGTTCCATGGCAGTCAAAAATCATCGCAATCATTCCTCCAAATAAATTTGCAGGAACTCCTCCTGTATACATTTTGTCTGGAGTAATTTTTGTAATACACTCACTTCCATCTTCTGATGGATAAGATTTTAAATGCATTCCACTATCATTTTTTGGCCCACAACCCCAGCAATGTTGAAATCTTTCACCATAAGTTTCTTGGATTGCAATCTTTTTATTTTCAGTCATAACTTTCTCCCTTCACAAAATAATTTATCTATATTATTTTATCACATTCTATCTTAATTCTATTATATCCAATTTAACTTTGAGTAATTATTTTTAAATTATAAAAATCCCAATAACTTTTACTCTTATTATTTTTTCTCTATCAAATTTTCTTTTATTAAATAATCTCTTGCAACTTCACTTGCAGGTTTTCCTTCTACATCAACCTGATAATTCATTTCCGTCATTTCACGAGATGTTATCTTACCATCAAGTTCTCCCAAAGCCTTTTCAAGTTCAGGATATTTTTCTAAAGTTTCTTCTCTTAAAAGAGGTGCTGCTTGATAAGGTGGAAATAATTTTTTGTCATCTTCCAAAACTCTTAAATTATTTGTAATAATCTGACTATCTGTCGAATAGACATCTGTTAAGTCAATAGATTTATTGGAAATTGCAGTGTATCTAAGTGCTGGCTCCATTGTCTTCACTTCAAAATTCAAATCATATAATGATTTTAACCCTTTATTTCCATCTTCCCTGTCATTAAATTCCAAAGTAAAACCTGCCACCATAGAATTTTCTAATCTCTTAAGATCAGAAACTTTCGTAAGATTATTTTTCTCTGCATAATCTTCTCTTACTGCAATCGCATAGGTATCCTGGAATTTACTTGGTTTTAAATAGACTAATTTATCTTGCTTGTATATTTTATCTCTTGCAATTTCATAAACTTCTTTTGGATCATTTGGGATTTTAAAAGTGTCCTCCTCAATTAAAGAGCTTGTGACAGTTCCTGTAAATTCAGGATAAATATCAATACTTTTTGACTTCAAAGCTTCGTACAAAAAACTTGTCTTTCCAAAATTTGGTTTCACTTCTACTTTTATATCTGTCTTATCTTCTATAAGTTCTTTATACATATTTATAATTATTTCTGGCTCAGCTCCTAATTTCCCAGCAACAACTAGTGACTTATTGCTTTTCATTGTAGAGGGAATAAAACTTATTCCTAATAAAACTAGAACCACTACAAATGAAATTAAAATTGTCTTTGGCTTTTTATTTTGCAAATTTTTAATTATTAAACTAAATAACACTGCCAAAATTGCTGATGATATTGCACCAATTAATATTAAAGCTGAATTATTTCTGTCAATGCCTAATAATATAAAAGAACCTAATCCTCCTGCACCAACTAGAGCTGCAAGAGTTGCAGTCCCTATAATCATAATACTTGATGTCCTCACGCCAGACATTATTATTGGCATTGCAAGAGATAACTTATATTTTTTTAATTTTTCCCACTTAGTCATACCAAAGGCTGTTGCCGCTTCTTCTAATGATGGATCAATTTCAGCAAATCCTGTTACAGTTCCCTGATAAATAGGAAAAATTGCATAAATTACAAGAGCAGTAATTGCAGGCACCTTTCCTATTCCCATAAAAGGAATAAAAAGCCCCAAAAGCGCAAGCGAAGGTATTGTTTGAAAAATCCCCGTCACTTGTAAAATCCCTTCATTTACCTTTTTGTGATTTGATAAAAGAATTGCCAAAGGCACAGCTATAACTATTGCTATAATAAGCGACAATAAAGATATTTGCAAATGCTCAAAAAGACTAACTAACCAATCTGATTTTCTCTCATTAAAAGTTTCTATTAAAGTATTCATATGACGCCACTTTCGTTGTTAAAAAACTCACTTACAAATTTATTTTCAGGATTATCCATAATTTCCTTTGGTTCATCTATTTGAATAATCTTTCCTTCTCTCATAACACAAATTCTGTCAGCAAGCTTTAACGCTTCATTCATATCATGAGTTACAAAAACAGTTGTAATCTTATAATCATCATGAAGTTTTTTTATTAAATCTTGAAGTTGTGCCTTGCTTATTGGGTCGAGAGCAGAAAAAGGTTCGTCCATTAGAAGAATCTCTGGATCTGCTGCTATGGCTCTTAAAATTCCTATTCTTTGTCTTTCTCCTCCAGATAAATCTTTGGGAAGTCTATTTATATACTTTTTAGGATCCAATCCAACTTGTTCAAGCAATCTTTTTGTCTTTTTATTTATAGCTTTCTTATCCATCTTCTTCATCTCTGGAATAATGGCAATATTTTCGGCTACAGTTAGATTCGGAAAAAGAGCAATTTCTTGCAAAACATACCCAATCCTTAACCTTAATTCTCTTAAAGGATAATCTTTTATTTTTTTATCTTTAAATATTATATCTCCCTCAGTTTGTTCAATAAGTCTGTTAATAAGTTTTAATGTTGTCGTCTTTCCACTGCCACTTGGCCCAACTATCACAAAAAACTCTCCATCTTTAATATCAAAGTTGAGATTATCGAGAACTTTCCCACTATCTGGATAAGACATGGAAACATTTTTGTATGTTATCATTCTATTTTCCTCCCAAAATAAAATATCAACTAAACTATTAAATAAATCCCCACATATTTAATTTAAAGTTTACCCCACTCTATTATTATTAAAACTTATTAAAAATTTATATCATAAATTTCTTTTAAGATAAGTAACACTAATTTATTTAATAAAATCTCTGCATCCTTCCTTGTCGCTCCTTAAGTATTTTACTTTACAAAATCACCCCTTCTTTCATTAACTTTATTTTCCATTTTACACTCCCAATTTAAAATTAATATTCTTTTTTACAAACTATAATAAAAAATCTTTTGAACGAAGCCTTCGCTAATGTTTTTCCAATTGAAATAAAAGTATTTGACATACAGACTAAAAATCTTGTCAAAACTTATAAACTTAAAACCATAAAATCAGCATCATAATATTCATCCCTTATCTTTAAATGCTTTGGAATGGTAAATAATTTTTTAAACCCAAACTTTTCATAAAATTTTATAGCCCTAATATTGTCACTACGAACTTTTAAACTAATAATTTCAATTTCTCTACTTCTTGCAAACTCTATTAATTCATTTAGAAGTAAACTTCCTACGCCTCTTCCCCAATTATCTTTTATAACAGATAGACCAATTTCTGATCTATGGCTTGTTCTTCTAGGAAGTCTATTTAAATTTCCAATTCCAATGATTTTATCATCTTCAAGTGCACAAATAAAAATATTATTTGAATTTTCATCCATCTCTTCAATAAACTTCTTTTCCTCTTCTATAGATAGACCTATACCATCTGAACCATACGTTAAGTTATCCGTTTCACTTCCTACCCTTTTACAATAACTTATAAGTTCATTAGCATCACTAAGTTTAACTTTTCTAACTATAACCATAAAATATTTACCTCTCTTTCATTTACAAATAATTTCCAAGCTATAAAACTTTTACATCAGTTCTAATTTATATTTTTAATATTTTCTTATAAAAAAGATGCTCCTAAAAAGCAGAAGCATCCTATAATTTATTTTGTTAAATTTTTATTTATTTCTATTCTTTCTAGTCCATGGACTATTTTCCCACAAGTCTTCTGAAACAGGTTTCCATTCTACGGCATAGTCTTTACATTTATCACATAGTTCATCTACTTCTTCTTTTTCTAAAATGTCAGTAGACTTTGCCTTGGATTCTTTAACCATATTTCTAAGCATTTCTGGATTTTCAAGCATTGGACAAGGCCTAAGCATATTTTCATTAAAAGGTTGTCCATCATGATATGCCATAAATAGCGGTGACTGCAAACTTTCTATCAAAGATTTTTCTCTTATATTAGAATCTGAATAGTGAATAAATACACAAGGTTCTACATCACCATTTGCATTTATATGAAGATAATTTCTACCTCCTGCTATACAACCACCAATATATTCAGCGTCATTTTGAAAATCTAAGAAAAACATCGGCTTTCTTGATCTCATTTCTCTTAGATGTTCATAAACATAAGCTCTTTGTTCTGGCTTTGGAAGAAGTTCTTTGCCTGTTCCCTTTCCAACTGGCATAAAGTGGAAGTACCATGCAAATAACGCTCCTCTTTCTATCATTTCGTCTACAAACTCTTCGCTTATTATTGAGTCATAATTTGCAGATGTATAACAACAAGATATTCCAAAAGGTAGACCTTTTGCTTTAAGTCTATCCATAGCTTCAATAACCTTATTGTAGACACCATCTCCTCTTCTTGAATCTGTAGTAAATTCAGGGCCTTCAACGGAGATAGCCGGAATAATATTTTTAAGTCTTAACATTTCATCTGCAAACTCATCATCTATTAAAGTAGAATTAGTAAATATTAAAAATTCACAGTCACTATGTTCTTCACAAATTTTTAGCACATCTTTTTTGCGAACTAAAGGTTCTCCGCCTGTAAATATATAAAAATATATTCCAAGTTCCTTACCTTGTTTAATAATGTCATCAATCTCATCATAAGATAAATTTAAACTATTTCCATATTCAGCTGCCCAACATCCCTTACACTTTAAATTGCAAGCAGTAGTTGGATCTAACAAAATTGCCCATGGAACATTACATCCATATTTTTCTCTGCTTTCTTTTTTTAAATCTTCACTAAATAATCCTGCATTCAATAAAAAATTTACAACAAATTTATCAAAAACCTCTGGATCCAATCTGTCCAACATATTAATTGTATATTTATGATAGACATCGTCTTTATCTTTTACAATTCTTTCAATAAAGTCCATTTGACTTTTAAAAGCATCCGGAGAAATCTTTCTGCTTAAATTTAAAGCTTTTTCCAAATTCACCTCTGGATCCTTATGTATATATTTTAATGTTTGCTCCATACCATAAGTTTTTAATCTTTCACTTAAATTCATAATCCACCCCTAAAATTCTAACCTCTAAACATCATTCAAATCTTTTTCAACTTAAAATAAATTTTTTAATATATAAATTATTTTTTTAGAATTAGCATCATATAAAACACTTCTTAAATACCAACCCTCTTGCTATATACTCCAAACTCACATCTGAAATATATAAAGTGAAAAATCCCAAGAATTATGAAGAATTTTTCTTTACATTTATTAAAGCCTACAAGGCAAAATTAATAACTGTCCTATGTTCACATTATAGACTAGGACTAATTAGCTGTCAATTATAATTCCCTAAAAATGCCCTAATCAAGTTATAAAAATATAAGTATTAAAGAATAAAATTTCAAAAACTTCGAACAATTTTATAAAATATATTTACCCAATTAAAAATGAATTTCTCTAATAAATAATATATTAATCAAATATTAAATATTTTCACAATTAAACAAATTCTATTTTATATCTAAATAATAAAGTAATTACTTCCGCATGGATTGAGTTGTCATTATGGATAAAATTAAAAGTTTTTCAAAAGCTTCATATGTGGGAATATATCCTTAACGAATAAGTTAAGTTATTCATCATAAGTCCAAACTTTCCTTGTTTAACAAAAAATCAAATAGATTAATAGTGAGTATTCCATTTTCATCTAAAAAGGGGGTTATTCTATCTTTTACGATAATAATTTTCTTAAATGAGTCGTCAATATTTAACAGGGACGCTTTTTCTTGATTTATTTTTTCGATTGATTGAAGACTATAGGCGGATTGAATATAATATCTTTTATTTCCAAGATTGGCTATGAAGTCAACTTCCAGCTGTTTCTTTATATCTTTATTATTAACATTTTCCCTTTTCATGACCATTCCTACATCAACCATATAGCCACGATATCTTAATTCGTTATAAATGATATTTTCCATTAGGTGGGTTGGTTCTATCTGTCTAAAGTTTAATCTTGCATTTCTCAACCCTACATCTTCAAAGTATATTTTATAAGGCGTGCCTATATATTTTCTCCCTTTAACATCGTATCGATAGACTCTTTTTAAAATAAAAGAATCTTCAAAATAGCCTATAAACTTATCAATTGTATTTGCAGAAATTTTAGATTTTTTTATGGATTGAAAAGTTGAAGCTATTTTACTTGGATTCGTAAGACTTGAAATGCCTGATGCCAAAATATTGAGTAGGTCTTCTAGTTCAGAAGTTAAACGTATGTCATACCTATGAACAATATCGCGCAAATATACATTTTCGAGTTGCCCCTTTAGATAATTCATCTTATCTTCATCTGTTTTTATTAAAGCCCCAGCTGGTAAACCGCCGTAAACTTGATATTCCGCAAAAGCATCTTCTTTGTCGCCATCATAAGTTTGAAGAAATTCAGAAAATACAAGCGGCATAACATGAATTTCATCACCCCTACCTGCAAATTCAGTAATGACATCTTTAGATAAGAATTTAGAATTACTCCCAGTAACATAAACGTCAAAATTATCTTGACGCAAAAATCCATTTAAGACTTGCTCAAAAGATTTAAGCAATTGAACTTCATCTAAGAGGATATAAAATTTTTCCTTGTCATTCGTTTGGCTCATAATATAGTCTAAAAATTTTTTAGGATCTACTAATCTTTCACCACTTAGCAGATCTAAATCCATTAAATCTTCGCCAATTTTTAATAAATCCCTAGCCGAATCAAAGGCAAATTTTATAATATACTTATTATCTACTCCATTTTCAAGCAAATGATTATAAAATAGATTATTCAGCAAATAAGATTTTCCGCTCCTTCTAATTCCTGTAATAATCTTAATAAATCCATTATCTTTTTTTCGTATTAATTTATCTAGATAGTAATCACGTTTTATTTCCATAAACCTACACCTTTTTCTATTTAGAATTATTTCCGTTTTGGAACTTAATCTAAGTACATCATAAATGATAAACCCATGTAATTCAACTCTATTTAGAAATAATTCCATATAGGACCTATTTCGAAGTTAATTTTACATCGTTTGAATTAGTTTTTAATATCCTTAAAGTGTTTGTTAATTTTTCATTCAAGTACTTGACCATTTTTTCTTATATAATACTTATGGAACAAGCCCTTACCATAACATGGTGGAGCTATTTTTACAACTAAAAGACCCAACTTACACCACTTTAAGAGGCATGTCGGATTCTGTGGGATTTATTGTGTATTTAGTTTTTATTTTTGTCAATTTTCTATTTCAACTTCAACTGAAGATTTAAATATTACTTTAATCATTTCATCATAAACTATAATCTTTTATATTAGTTAATTTGTAATTGAAGCCACCGCTTACCTTCGCTATTACATTAGCATTAATAATTGTATTTACATTTGCGTTCATACAACATTCGCATTAGCAGCTAAAATTATAAGAATTAATACTACAACCCTAGACTCAATGTCGTCACCTTGTATTACCAGTTTATTTTTTCATTTTCAATATACACAACTTTATCTTTTTTTAATTCTTAATAGATTCTAACTATTTTCTTTTTTCGCCAAAGCATTATTAACTTTATATCCAATGATGAAGTAGAATAGCATTTGCAATACAACTATGATTGTCATAGTTGTATTAGTTAGACTATTACTAAATATTATTATAATATTTAGTAATATAAAAAATATAGTATATATGCGCAAAAGTTTAGCTGCATACTTATGGGCATAATTCCAGTTTTCTTTTGATTTCATACTTAATGCTGTTCTAAATCCACTATACTTACTTATATTTCCATTTGCTTTATACTTATAAAAGAAAGACAAAAGCAATCCTGCTATAGGTAATAAACTAATTACAATTTTTTCAAAATTCATACAAAACCCTCTAAAAATCCTAAAAGCTACTACTTTCAACACTATTATAACCTATAATCTTATTTTTGACATCAATACCACGCTCTCAACATGCGTTGTCTTTTGATTGGGAACATAATTTTTTATCCTCGTCATTCTTGTAGGAGCACAATTTATTAATATCATTGTCTTTGGCATTTTTTCTTTTATCTTTAAAA
>NZ_BAEW01000026.1:0-10242 GCF_000246925.1 Peptoniphilus rhinitidis 1-13
TATCTTTTATCTTTAGTTTAATGAACTTAGTTAATATCAATTTAATAAATATAAACTCTATTTATTATTACGGAAATAAATGGATATATTTGAAATTTATATATTTATTATTAATTTTAATTTTTCAATTTATAATAATGAGATTTAAAGATAATTAAAATGTATTTGTATTAGAAGAAAATAACTTTAAAAAACAAGATGCAGTAGACAATTATTTATATCTTTTTTTAATTGAATCTTTCAAAAAATTAAGAAATCTTTTTTCTTTAATCTTATACATTTTATATCTTATTTCATTTTCTTCTGCATCTTCTGGATTGTCGAACATAAAAAGAAGATTATTTTTTTGATGTTTGTTTTCCATTTTTTTTATAGCTTCAAAATCTTTATTGTTTTCAATACTAAAATAGCGTTTAAAAGCTTCTAAAGCTACCTCTATGGAAAACTTAGATATATCATTAAAATCCTTTTCTATTTTTTTATTTTTTTCTTTTAATTTTATGTTTTCTTGTTGTAATCCTCTATATCTATCAACTAGTTCTTTAACATCCCCTGTAAAAGTAATAGTTTTATTTCCCTTTTCTCTATCTAATGTTGAACCTATTTCATCCTGATCCATTTTTCTGATAACATTTTTTGAATCATTATTCTTCAACATTATCACCGCCCCTTATTTCTTCAATCTTTTCACATACTATTTCTATAAGTTTTTTCTTAAAATCTTTATCCTCTCCATATTTTACATTATCATCACCAATAATTACAAATGGAACTAAAATTATTTTTCCATAGTCTTTTTCTATATTGTCAATTTCTTGTAAATCCTGCTGTTTATCAAAACAATAAGCTTTAAAATTTAAATTTATTAAATTTAAATCAGTCTTTAATTTAGTACAATATTCACAATCATTTCTAGTAACAATCTTTATGTCAATAATATCATCTGGCAGTTCCATTTTACCATTCTTATTTAAAATAGATTTATTTTTAGAAAATAATAAATTTGTTTTTAACCCTTTCATTTTTATATTTAAGTTATTATTAACTTCAAGGAAAAAATTATAATCTAATGGATTTTTTGCTACTAAAGAATTATATGATAATATCAAGTTTAATCTTTGACATCTTTTATATCTATTTAAATAATCTTTTTTCTTATGTTTTTCTTCATATATTTTCTTAAAAAGTTCCTTATATTGTAAATTATCTGCTTTAGTTTGAAGATATGTTTCATTTACTTGATCGTAATAATTTTCTACTTGTTCAAAATAATCTTCAACTCTTTGCATTTTTACATTCCTGCTTTTAGAATAATCTGCATAATACATTAAGGCAATGGCTATCAAGCAAACAAAGGGAAATATATAAAAAAATCTTTTTGCTTTTTTATTCAGTTTAACTCATCTCACTTTTTTTAATGGATAAAAATATGAATAATACCCATTGTAAATATTGAAATATCCTATATATTCTTTTCCTTTTTTGGTATTTGTCTTATAGTTTTTGTCAATTATTATTTTTCTTTTCCAAGAATAACCAGAAGGGATATAAATAACTTCACAAACAACAGCTGTATTATTAATAAAAGGTATTTTACTAATATTAAAGGATTCTTCTTTGTATTTTTCTTTTTTTATTCTGTATTTTTGTGAATTTTTTTCGATTAAACTATTACAAGCATCTTCAAAACTTTTTTTATCCTCTACAACATAAATTAAATTCAAGTGCTTTAAAATATAGTTGTAATTTTCATTATCATTTTTTTCTACATAAATTGTTTGAATGTTGTTATTTAGATTTTTGGGCAATTTATTCTTAATATATACCTTATCTTTTTTTGAATAATATCCCTTTTGTTCTAATAGATTATTAAACACTTCTTTTTCTTTAAAAATGTATGATGTGAGTAAAAAAGTGTCTTTTAATGTAGTTTCATTAGTTTTAAAGTCATGTTCATACTCAAATTTCTTTGTATCTTTATTTATATCTTTTAAAGAGTATATGTTAGTATCAATCATTTTGTTGTAAATATATGATTTCTTTATCTCTTCTAAAAGTTTTTTCTCTGTAAAATAATTTATTAAAAGATCTCTTGAATAGTTTTTATCATAATACATAAGATTTCTTATGTGATTTATTAAAGGTTCATTTTTTATATTTTCTTCAAAATCTACTTCTTTTTTTCTGACATCTCTATTAAAGAATTAATAATAAGGAGATCTACGACAGCATGGGTATTTGTCTTTTGGTTTTCGTTATTAAATTCAATTATAGTGTCTGTATAATATTCACCTAAAACGAAGTTTTCTTCGTCAATCTCAAATTCTAGTGCGTCAACAGAATTTAAGAGCAACATTGTACTTAAAAAGAAAAGTATTAAAAAATCTTTAATTATTTTTATATTAGTTATATTCGTGCTTGTTTTTTTAATGCTCAATCGTAGATCTCCTTTCACTTTAAGAATAACCTAAAGTTTAAAGAAATTCATTTTTTTTAAACTTACTTCTCCACTTCGAACATTTGATTATCTTGCTGTTTTTTATTTTGCTCTGGTGATTTGTTTTTTTTTTATTAGTTTTATCATTAGTTGTTTTATTGGTATTTTCCTTTTTAACCTTATTCTTTTCTTCTGAATTTTTATTTTTATCTTTTTCTTCAATTAATTTATCAAAATAATCTATATCATAAGAACCATCATCTGTTTTCTTATTTTCTTCTGTATCTGGAATTTCTTCGTTTAATACTTCATCTATTGCTCCTGCATAGCCTGATAAAATCCTATTAAACATTACATTATTGAAGAAGATGTAATTAGTCATAGTTGTTTCAATTCCTGCCAGTTTAACTTCTTCTAATTTTATTAAATAGTTTCCATCTTCTCTTCTTACTAGCTCAACAGGAATTTTAGTAACTTTTAACAACTTGTCTTCTTTAAATCCTTTTTCAATTTCTTTGCTAACATTCGTTGTGTCTACATCTTGATTTAAGGCATATAGGAAGTTTTTACCTGCATCGGAGTAATTGTTTATAACCATGGTTAAAAACAGAACTTTACCCTTTTTATCTTCACTTTCAACCTCATCTTGCTCTATCTGATATTCCACAAGAGGTCTTTTATCTAAATAATTTAACTCTACATTTGTAGTTTCAAAAAGTCTTAAATTAACCAACTTCATAAAATCATTAGGATTTTCTACATAATTTGAAGCATTTTCGTACTTGCCTTTTTTTAGATTGTCTAAAAAGGCAACTACTGTTTGTTGTTCTTTTGTATAATTTACTCCTTGTTTACCACCACAAGCAGTTAGGGTTAAACAAAAAAACAAACTTACTAATATTAAAATCTTTTTCTTCATATTTTTCTCCTTTATTGAACGACAATATTATCTAATGGCTTGTAATTTACTTCATCTATCTGCTTAGTTTCGTTGCCATAGTTCTTGAATACACTTACTTTTAATCCTTGTCTTCCTTTATATCTAACATCATCCTTATCTATCTCATATGCCTTTATATAAACTGTTTTAGGTTCTAGTTTATTGATAACCTTAGATTCAACAGTAGCTTTTTCATAATCTGATGGTATTCCATAAATCTGGATGGAATATGTTATTTCTCTGTTTTCACTTCTAACAGTTTTAGCTTTAATAAGGATTGGTGAAGACGATTGATTTTCTAAAATAAAGGGTTTGTTTTCATCATATTTAACATCAAGACCCATAGGGAATATTGGGTCGTAATATGAATAGTGGCTTACATTAATTGGCTCAAAGTTTGCCCCCAATAGTATTTCATATAAAGTAGACAAGCCCTGTGATATTCCTGCACCCTTAATTTCTAAAAAGTCATCAAGATATTCGTCTATGCCAACGCTAAACCTTGAAAGTCTATTTTTATATACTTCATCTTTCAAGTCTTTTTCTGTCATTAAATATCTATCTAAATTAAAAAGACCATAAGGTGAAATAAACGCATTATTCAAATAACTCATAAGTATTGAATTATTTTGTTCATAATATCTTGTGTTCCTAATTGTCAGCCTATCATTTAAATCTAAAGTCATTGGTTTAACTTTTATAGTTTTAGAATCTAAAAGCTCTAGTGACTTATTTACTATATTAGGATCAAGCTCTTTTCTTTTAATAGTTTCAATAGGAACTTCAATTTCTCCAATAAAACCCTCACTTAATATAGATTTAAGCTTTTCAGAATCTAGCTTTCTTCCGTCTACTCCTTTTTCATATTGGCTTTTTACGAATACTTTATCAGGGTCACTATATCCCAAGCTGTTTTTTTCTTTATCATAGGCAGGTATTAGCTTGTCGTTTATAGGTTCAAGGCTTACATCGGCAAAAAGAGAATCCGAAAAGTCTGCATATTTATTAGATTCTAGCTTAAAAACAGGGTTTATTTCTTCGCCTTCTGAAGCCTTTAACAGCTTATTAATAGTTTTAGCTATATCAACTTCATAACCAATATCACTCAACTTATATGTTAATGTTCTTGGATTTGTTCTGACATCATTGATATCCCCAAATTTAAAATTTATTTTTCCTTCCAAAAGTTCCTCTTGTTTTTCTTCTATTTTTTTCTTTGCCTTTTCTCTATTTAAATTTTCGAAATCAAGGTTTTTAAGGGTAACACCCTCTTTTATTCGATCGAGCTTACTTTCGTCAATCGTCTCTATTTTTGACGTATCTATTTTTTCTTCATTTAAAGCTTTTTTAGAAAACACGAAATAATAAACCAAGAAAATTAATATTGATAAAAAAAGAATTCCTAACAATACTTTTTTATTTTTGAATAATTTATTCATAATTTAAAAGCACCTCCCAATAATGTCCTTATTTTTAAAAGGACCCAAAGACCTACTATCTACAGAGTCTCCCCTGTTATCACCCAACAAATAATATTCATCGTTATTTAGTCTAACATTGCCTATACAGTCATCTGCATTGTTATATTTTTCATCTAAATAAGGTTCGTTTAATTTTTCTCCGTTTATATAAACCTTATTTTCAACAATGTCGACTTTTTCACCAGGTAAACCAATGACTCTTTTAACAATGAAAACTTTATTTTTATAATCTTTTGCTACAACTATATCTCCCCTCTCATATTTTTTTACCATGTGATTAACAACCTTAAAGTTTTTGTCTTGAACATTAGGAAGCATTGAATCGCCACTAACTCGAAAAACTCCAAAAACATGGTTTTGTATGGTTACCATTAAAAGAAAATATATAGAAATTATTATGCAAAATTTACTAAAACTCATATTTTTGAACATTTTTATATATCTCCTTGTTGCTAAATCTTGATAAGTTATTTACTAGTTTTAAACTTTTATTTACTTCTACATAAAGATTAGGATAGAACTTAATAAAGTCTTCTGCACCCTTATCGAAATTTGGATAAAGAAAAAGAAACCATAACTTAGGTATAAGAAATATCCCTTTATCTTCGTCTAAAAAGTTGTAAGAAACATTTCTATAAATAGTCTTTTTCATGTACTCGTATTTTAAAATCTCATATAAGTTTCCATAATTGTATTTGTTAAAATCAATTAAATTTGAATACTTGTATTTAATATCTTCATTTTTAACACAATCTAATATTTCTGAATATATTTCTCTGTATCTAGGATCTTCTTCTAAACTATCCAATAAAAATGCAATGTCTTTATATTCTTCCAAAGAATAATCATCTTTAAAGCTTGCTAGTGTACTATTGTTTGATTTAATTACTTTCAAATACCTAGCCAGCCTGTTTAAATTAATTTCTCTAAGTTCTTCTGTATAAGCACCCTGATGAGTTGTAGTCCATTCACAAAGTTTTAAAAACAACTCCTTATTAATTCCGATCTTGTATGTAGACCATTTATGCACAGGCTTTTTACAATAAAAAATATTGTCATCTTCGAGAACGTCTACACCTGTATTTAAATTACTCCTTAGCATGCTTTGTTCTCTCTCATAGTCTAAGAATAGAACTAATTCTTCCTCTTTTAATTTTTTATAAAGTAAGTCTTCTATTTTTATCACCTCTATCTTAAAAGTAACTTAAAATTAAAATGTTGTTAGAAAAAAATTAAATTTTCTCTAACAACACTAAATAATCGTTTTTTATCTGTAACTTATGATAAATAAACATTTCAAAAAACAATTTTGGAAACATCTCGTAAACCCTTTTATCTAAATATAAAAGAATATATTTATATGAAGCACGCTTTATTAGTGCTAAGAGAGAGTTTAAATACTTTTTGTTTAAATATGAAAATTCATCTTCATAATATAGTGGCTGAACCCCATGGTAGGGATTTTGTGCCAGATACTCTAAAGGATAATATAAAGTTAGGTTTTTTCTGTTTATTGGTGGATCTATTATTAAAAGATCACCTGAATATAGTTTTATAAAATCCTTATAATCATAATTAGAAATCTTTATATTCATATTTTTAAAATATTCATTAGGCTCTAGGTATCTAAAGTTAAAAACATTATCATTTGCTATTTCGCTTTTACTTTTAATGTAGAAATATCCATTTTTAATGTTGCTTGCCCTATATACTGAATATATGAAAGTTCCATACAAGGCATTAAAGACTTCATCTTTAAAAAAAGATTTTATTTTCGTGCAAATACTTATGAATGGAATCTATTTTTATCGAATCTTTTTCTCCAAAAAAAGAAGTATTTACACCATGAGAATATTTTTCAAAAATTTGACCTTTATATAATTCAGCACTATTTATTTCATTTATTGCATATTGCAATTCTAACGAAAAGTCGCTATTAAGACTTTTTGTATAAACAGATAAATAATAAAACAAAAACTTGTATTTATCATTTAAAAGTATTTCATTAGCGTGTCTAAAAAAAGGAATAGATAAAGAAGCTGTTCCAGCAAAAATATCTGAGATTTTATTGATTTCTTGCTTTTCTACATAGTTCATTACAAAACTATAAGCTTCCCTTTGTATGATTCTTCTATTTTGATAAATTGGCAGTTGTCTAATCATTCGATATCCATATAGTCTTGTTGATCCTTAAAAATATCTTCGTCAACTTCTATATCAGCAAATTCTTCGTCTAATTTTTTCTTTGTTTTATCCATCTTTTCATGGATTTTCTTATCTTCTTCTTCTTTTGTCTTTTGCTCTTCTTCTAAGAGCTTTTGATTTTGAAGATCATCAACTTCTGAATTGTCCTCATCCTTAATACCATTCTTTTGCCTGTCAAAAAAGTCTGTAA
This sequence comes from Peptoniphilus rhinitidis 1-13, assembly GCF_000246925.1. Classification (NCBI taxonomy): domain Bacteria; kingdom Bacillati; phylum Bacillota; class Tissierellia; order Tissierellales; family Peptoniphilaceae; genus Peptoniphilus; species Peptoniphilus lacydonensis. The sequence goes on from NZ_BAEW01000026.1 coordinate 7,254, forward strand.
CCCTAGCTATAGGGTGGATTACCTCTTCTTGCTCTAAAATATATACAGCAACAAAAGATTCGATAAGGACTAAAACTAACAAGATTATTGTTTGCATTAACATTCTCCTTTCATCTGTTTATTGAAAATATACCTTAAATTTCTTTTATTTTAAGATTTAGCCAAAAAAAATTACTTTTTAAGGTATTTTCTTTATGAGAAATAATTAAGGAAGGAGAAATAAAAAAATGGGAAAAAAATATGAATCCATGTCTGATTTGTCCGAAGCTCAAAAAAGGAATGTTTACTATTACATATCCAACTCTAACAGCTTTCCAGATTTAAAAACTAGAACTGAAGAAGCTGGATTTAATTGGAATAAAAAAGGCTCAACCTCTGACAGAGATATGAGAGCAAGTAAAAGTGGTGCTATAAGTTTATTTAAGTCTGATATTTCTAAAAGTGGTTATGGATTTAAAGACTACTCAACAGGATTTTCAGCACTAAATATAATTGACTTTCAAATATATTTAGATGCTAACGGAACGGCAACAAACGGATTAAAAAATGATAATTCTATTAGAGAAAAAGCTGTTGACAATCTAATAAAAGACTATGGCCTAACCATGAACAGCTTACTAGAAAAAGTTTTTGAAAAGTCTAAGCAAGACAACAGAGGAAACTTTTCAAAACTTAAAAGTAAAAATAAAAGAGATTTGATAAAGAATAAAACACCTGAAAAAGAAATACAAATTCTTGGTGATAAAAAATCTTATAACGAAAAAAATAAAGAATTTAAACTTAATAAATATAGAGTTGATCCAAAAACAAAAGAAGATATTTACAAATTAAATGTAATGTCTAAAAAAATTGAAATAGACCCAAAGGATAAAAACCAAAGAATTGGAGTTTTGAAAAACTATACCTATGATGCAAAAAAAATGACACCTAAAGAACCAGCTTGGCAATATTTAAAGAAAGTTAGGAGACTTTCTGATGACACAATCAACAAATATAAAGACTCTATGTTATCTGTAAAACTATGGGATGGTAAAGATGGCATCGCATTTTTAGGAACTAACAACGGGAAAATATATACTGCTGAAATTAAAAATTTTGACAAAGAAAATAAAAGAAATTTTAAATATAATAAATCTGGAGACAACTTCGCACCTTTTGAATATATAAAAGATAAAAACAAAAAACTAGATAACTTATTTTTTGTAGAAGGTGCTATAGATGCCATGAGTCTAGACGAAGTTTTGAAAAACAAAGATAATATTAACTACGGAATTATTGGAATTGGTGGTACAGGAAATCTTGTAAAGGCAGTTGAAGACTCTTTAAAAAACTTAAATGTTGATTTAAATGATATTACCTTAGCAATGGATAATGACAGAGCTGGAATGGATGCTGTAAAAACTTACATTGAACATTTTAAACATATACCTAACCTGTCATATCCATATAACATGTTAGACAACTCTTCATATAGTGAGGCAATAAGGTTAGGAGTTGCAGAACCTGATCCAAATAATAAAAATGAAATAAAGATAGCAAAAGACTTTAATGACTTTTTAGTAATGGGAAGAAATATTAGAGATTTAATAAATAAGGGTGTTAATTTATCTTTTTCAGGAACAAAAAAATGTTACATCAATAAAAATTATGACTCCATAACTAAAACAAAGGATAAACATTTTGAAAAAGTTTTGGACGAAGTTTCAAAAAAGACTGGCTTGACAAAAGAAGAAATTGACAACTACCTTTTAAGAAATAACAATGCTGGTTATTATAAAAAAATCATAGCACCTAAATTAAAAAAAGAAGAAAAATCTAAAGATAAGGATTTAAATTTGAACAAAAGCTTAAATGAAAAAACTAAGCTAAAAGAAAGGGTCGATTTTAAAAATAAAAATAACATTGAAAAAAATACAGCAACAAAACAAACAGAGAAAGAAGCACGTCCAATAAAAAAAACAGTTAAAAAAGAAACCACTGTAAAAACAAACAAAGAAGTTAAAGACCCAACACCTAAAGAAAACAAAACTAAGAACACATTAAAGACTAAACCGACAAAGGAAGAAGTTAAAACAAATTCTTCTAAAACGACAAGTCATTATATAAATAAGAACAGTTTAAAGGATGGATTGAGAATGAACAATGAGAAAGATGAAATTAAAAAAGAACCTCCACTAAGTCGTGAACAATTTAAAGAAATATTAGATGAACTAAACAGTCAACCCATTTTTGTTTTAAAAGCAAAAGATTATAAAGGTAAAGAGTATAAAAGTTTCGTTTCTTTAAAGGATCTCTTACAAAAAGATGTAGGTTATAATTTCAAAGCAAATTTTAAACCATACGGATTAGAAAACTCAGAATCAATTGCTCTACTAGACAAGCTAAGAACAGGATCTTTTTTATTACAAGCACGAAAAGAAGATGGGAATAGTATTAAAGATGCTTTTATGCAAATAGACATAGACATAAAAAATAAAAAAACAAACGTAAAAAATTTAGAAAATCCAAAAGAATTTAATCACTCAGACAGATACAAGGGATTTTTTATTGAGGACATTAACGAACTATATTCAGATGGAACTCTTATAACAAATAATATATTTTCTGAAAACTATAAAGTAGAAAATAGAATTAGTTATGACAAAGATGTCTTTGGATATTGCCAAAATTTAAAAGATGAAAAAACAGAGATGCAAAAAATTCAAAACAATGATATTATTGATAATTTAAAAGATAAGAATAAAATTTTTGAAAGTTATCCACTAATGATTTCAACAGTAGATAAAGATAAAATTAATTTAGAATATGTTCAAGGTCAAACAAACTATATAGGTAATAATAAACAACACACTTTTAAAGACGTTAAAACCGAAAAAGGAAAAGGAGAAATACAAAGACAAGGAAGACTCTATGAAGAGTTAGACAAAAGCTTTCTGATCCAAGAACAAAGAAAAATAAATCAGGAATTTCAAAGATAAATAAAACAAGG
>NZ_BAEW01000025.1:0-11772 GCF_000246925.1 Peptoniphilus rhinitidis 1-13
TTTAGCAGAAAATAATTTAACATCCTATATAAAACCATCAAACTATGAAAAGTCGAAAACAAGAAAATATAAAAAAGAACAAGAATTTAGGAAAAGCTTAAAATACGATGAAAGACAAGACAAATACATATCACAAGAGGGCAAAGAATTCATAAGATGTAATGACAGATACAGAAAAAGAAAAAGTGGATACGTAACAATAACAAAAGTCTACAGATGTTTCGATTGGAACAAAGAAGGACAAAAAAGCAAGGGAATCTACATAGCAGAAACATTTCAAAAATATAGAGAAGAAACCTTAAAAAACATAATATTCGACCAAGGAATAGAAGAAAGATTAAATAGATCGATTCAAGCCGAAGGAGCATTTTCCAAAATAAAGTCAGGCTTAAACTATAACAGATTCCACCACAGAGGAAAAGAAAACATAATAAGTGAAATATGTCTATTATCAATAGCACTAAACTTAAATAAACTGGCATCAAAAATAGAAAATAAGAATTTAGAAATCATAAAATACAAAGCTGCTTGAGAAAAAATTTTCAAAAGTATAGCTTTATTAAGTGCACCCATTTTTAAGAGAAACAAGAAAAATTTATCTAGAAAATATTTTAAAAGCAAAAAACACAATGGTTAAACTTAAATACTTGATAAAAAAATGATGTCGCAGAGTAGAATCATCTATTCTGCAACATCACCTTCGTAAAACTTATTTGCTCTTTAATATTTCTATTTCTTTATTTAAAGAATCTATTTTATTTGACATCTTCATTATTTCATTATTTAAGTCCTTTATGTCTTCTTTACTTGAAGGCTCTACAAAATTCATGTAGTCCATATTTAGTTTAAATAATTCTTCTCTCAAAATTTTTGTATCTTCTTCTGCTTTTTTATAAATTTCTTTAAACTTATCTACATCAAATAATTTCTTATATTGTTCCTTAGTTTTCTTTTGGAAAAATTCATACACTTCAGAAGGATCTTTCTTTTGTGATAATTCTTCTAAATCTTTTTGATACTTTTCAACCGTAAATTCAGATATTTTGACCATTTCTTCATAAATCTCTTTGTAATAACTAATATAAACTTCATAATATTTAATTGATTTCTCTATAAAGTTTTTTTGATATTCAAATATCTTTGAAGTGCTTGCAAGGTAAGGATTATCTCCAAATAACTTTTTATACTCTTCTAAATTCTTAAACATATCTTGTGAAAATTTTTCCATACTTTTTAAGTAATCTACTTTACCAAAAAAGCTATCTGTCATAAAAAACATATTTCCATGATTTGGATTCATGATATTAAAGTTGTCGAAAAGTTTTTCGTTAAAATTCATTATATCTTTTGCTTTACTTCTCATTGATTCTGGCATAAATATGTTAATATAATTTTCTTGCTGTTTTTTGTAACTATTGAATAAATCATACATAGCACCACTATAATCTTCTAGAAATTTTCCATTTGCGCTTACTATTGGAAAATAATTTTTAAAATTATTCATAAATTCATTGCAAATTTTTCCTGGTTCTTTTAAATTATCTGCAAAAAATTTTTGAAAGTCCATAAAATTTTCAAAGTAAGGGTTCATTTCAAAAAAGTTAGTAAAATTTTTTGTGTAATCAATTGAAAATGGATTGTAATTACTCATCATATTCATATAATTTTTTGGTATTTCAGAAACATTATCAATCATCGCTTCGTTAATTCTAGCCATTTCTCTAAAATAATCTTCTAATGTTATTTTTTCCTTTTTATTCTCTTCTCCATTAAAAGACTTAAATAAATTCATCTGTGCATCGTATATATCCTTGTAAAGATTAAACATAATGATCCCTCCTTTTATCTAATAAATTAATACCACAAAAAAGACCTTCCTAAACTAGGAAAGCCCTTAATTATTTTACTTTAATTAAATTAATTTTTTAATGTAATCATTTATATTTTTATTCTTTTCTTCTAAATAGTTTTCAAGATCTCTAATTATTTCATATCCTGCATTTGGATTCATAAAATTATAAGTTCCAACTTCTACCGCACTAGCTCCTGCCATTAAAAATTCTAATACGTCTTTATAATTTGTTATGCCACCCATACCTATAATTGGAATTTCTACATTTTTTGCAACTTGGTGAAGTATCCTAAGTGCTATTGGTTTTACTGCTGCTCCTGAAAGTCCTGCATAAGTATTTTTGAATACTATTTCTTCTCTTTCAAAGTCAATTGCCATTCCAAGAATTGTATTTATTAGTGAAAGTCCATCTGCTCCTTCTGTTTCTACTGCCTTTGCTATTCCAACAATATCGCCTGCATTTGGTGAAAGTTTTACAAAAACTTTTTTATTTGTTACTTTCATAACTTCTCTTACAACTTTTGCGGCAGAATCTTTTTCCATTCCGAATGCCATGCCACCTTCTTTTACATTGGGACAAGATATATTAAGTTCAATTGCAGAAAATTCATAGTCATTTAAAATCTTTGCAGACTCTACGTATTCTTCAATTGTATTGCCACCAAGATTTACAAAAATTTCTGTGCCAAGATTATTCATAGAATTTATTTTTTCTTTTACAAATTCTTCCACTCCTGGATTTTCAAGTCCAATTGAGTTTAAAATCCCTGAAGGTGTTTCCCAAACTCTTATGCCTTCATTCCCCTTTTTGGGAAATCTAGTTATCCCCTTTGAAGCAATTCCTCCAAGAATCTTGGGATCGTAAAAATTCTTAAATTCTTCGCCATATCCATAGGTGCCGCTTGCCATTATTATTGGATTTTTTAATTTTATTCCCGATAAATTTATTTCTGTTCTAGAAGTCAATTAAATCACTCCCCTTAAAAATTGGTCCTTCTTTGCATGATCTTCTTCTTCCATTTTTTGTATCAACGCTACATGAAAGGCAAGCACCAACTCCGCAACCCATTCTCTTTTCAAGAGATACATAGGTTTTACAATCGTAAACTTTCCCCAGTTCCACAACTTTTTTCATCATTATTTCTGGCCCACAAACATAAATTAATGGATGATTTTCAAAATCTATTATATCTGTTATAAATCCTCCTTTTTTTATTTTTATATCGCAATTTACATCTAAAAATGAATTTTCCAGTTCAAGTTCTTCTCTTTCTCCAATATATAGTGTTATTTTTGAATCTGGTTTTAATCTTTTAATTTCTTTTATTAAGTAGTGAAAAGGTGCAACACCAACTCCACCGCCAACTAGTGCAACTTCATCTACATTTGCGTAAAAGGAATTTCCTAATGGTCCAAATAATTTTATATCGTCACCTTTTTCTAATTTTTCAAGAATTTCTGTGCCTTCTCCTTTTCTTTCAATTAAAAAATCTACACCATCAGTTTTGTCGTAAACTGAAATTGGCCTTGAAAGTGTTGGATAATTTTCCCAAGCTCTTAGCATAAAAAATTGTCCTGGATAAACTTTCACGTCTAAATCTGTTCGCAAAATAAAATAATCTTTGCAAACATCTATATTTTCAATAATCTTTGCCATTTTCACTCTCCATAAGTTGTAACTGTGTCACAATACTCACATTTATATTCCTTCTTATCCCTATTATAGAGATGAAATTTGTGTCCTGCAATTTCTCTCTCGCTATTTGTAATACATCTAGGATTTTTGCAAGTGAGAACTCCTTCCACAACTTCTGGCATTTCCATCCTAATTTTTTTAACTCGCTCGCCATTTTCTATAAAGTTGACTGTGGTGTGAGGTGCGATAAGTCCTAAAACTGTAAAATCTAAATTATAATCTGTTTCTATTTTTATTAAATCTTTTTTCCCCATAGAAGTAGAGAAAATATTTTGCATAAGTACAACTGCATCTGTAACTTCTTCTAATTTTAATGCTCTGTAAAGCACATTTGCACGACCACTTTCAATGTGATCTAGTACAATTCCTTTTTTTATTTTTGAAACATTTATCATTTTGATACCCCCAAAAGTTTCATTATAAGTGCCATCCGCCCATACATTCCAAATTTTGTCTGTTCAAAATAAACTGCTCGTGGGTCTTTATCTACTTCTTTAGAAATTTCATTTACTCTTGGAAGTGGATGCAAGATTATCATATCGTCTTTTGCAAATTTTAATTTTTCTTCTGTCAAAATATAATAATCTTTAAGTCTTTCGTACTCATCTGATGAAACAAACCTCTCCTGTTGAACTCTTGACATATAAAGTATATCTAGACTCTCTATTACGCTCATGAGATCTCTAGTTTCAGAATAATTATTTTCATCTATAAAACTCTTAAACTGTTCTGGCATTTTTAATTCATCAGGAGAAATAAATACAAACTTTACATTTTCATATCGATTTAAAGCTCTTACAAGAGAGTGAATTGTCCTTCCAAACTTCAAATCTCCGCAGAGTCCCATTGTTAAATTGTCAAAACTTTTTTTATAATGTCTTATTGTTATTAAATCGGCAAGTGTCTGAGTTGGATGTTGGTGTCCTCCATCTCCCGCATTTATTATGGGCATAGTTGTTACAACTTTTGACGCCAAAAGTGCTGCTCCTTCCTTTGGATGACGCATTGCACAAATATCTGCATAATTTTCTATTACACGAATTGTATCGACTAAAGTTTCTCCCTTTGTAGATGAACTAACTCCCGCATCAGAAAATCCAATTACTCTTCCTCCTAGTCTTAGCATTGCAGTTTCAAAAGAAAGTCTTGTCCTCGTTGAGGGCTCAAAAAAAAGACTGGCCAACAACTTATTTTCGCAAACATGAGAATAACTTACAGGGTTTGCAATAATGTCATCAACCAGACTAAAAATTTCTTCGTATTCTTCTATTGTAAAATCTAATGGCTCTATTAAATGCTTCATCATGACCTCCACCTAATTTTTTATCTAATTAATCTTACTTCAAAATTTAAAATTTGTAAAGTATCTCAATTTTTATGTTATACTTGTAATAATAATTTTTAAGGAGCAATTATGATTTATTTAATACTTGGTCACTCTGGTTCTGGAAAAAGCACAATTAGGGATATTTTAACAAGTCATGGTCTTAAAAAAATTGTAACTTATACCACAAGAAAACCCAGGCCAAATGAAATAGATGGCGTTGATTATAATTTTATTAGTTTAGAAAATTTTCAAAAATTTGAAAATAAAAATTTATTTATAGGAACTACTTGTTATGCTGGAAATTTTTACTCTACATTAAAAAAAGATTTAGAAGAAAACAACAATAAAAATAAAAACTGCATAATTATTGTAGATAAAGAAGGTGTAATTGAAATAAAAAAATATTTTCCAAATGCAATTTCTATTTATTTAAAATGTTCCAAAGAAATTTTAATTGCCAGAATGAAAAAAAGAAGGGACAGCAAAAAAGAAATTGAAAAAAGAATTTCTGTTATGGAAGATTTAGATGATTATGCCGATTACATTGTCGATGGTTCTAAGAATATAGACTTGGTCTTGGAAGATTTTCTTAAAATTATTAAAAACTCCCATAAAAATTTTGATTGACAAATACTTGACAAATGTTTTCTTAGTGATATTATAAATTTATAAGTTAATAAAACTCTTCAGGGCGGGGTGCAATTCCCCACCGGCGGTAAAGTCCGCGAGCGAAAGCTGAATTGGTGCAATTCCAATACCGACAGTATAGTCTGGATGAAAGAAGATAATTTTTAAATTTTTGGAGCCCTGCATGGGCTCTTTTTTTATAGGTGATTAAATGTATATTGAAAATTTTAACGACAGCTTTTACATGGAACGTGCCATTGAGCTTGCAAAAAAAGGAATTGGAAATACAAAGACAAATCCACTAGTTGGCTGTGTAATTGTAAAAGATGAAAAAATAATAGGAGAAGGGGCTCATTTAAAGTTTGGTGAAAATCATGCAGAGATAAATGCAATTGAAGATGCTAAAAATAGAGGAGAAGACGTAAGTGGTGCAACTCTTTATGTAAATCTTGAACCTTGCTCTCACTTTGGAAAAACACCACCCTGTGCAAATAGAATTGTCGAAGAAGGCATAAAAAGAGTTGTAATTGGAACTGCTGACCCTTTTGAAAAAGTTTCTGGAAATGGAATAAAAATTCTAGAAGATGCTGGCATAGAAATTACAGAAGATGTTTGCAGCGAAGAATGTTTAATTTTAAATGAGAGATTTTTTACTTATGTGAAAAATAAAAGACCCTTTGTAGTTTTAAAAGCTGGAATGTCTATTGATGGAAAAATTGCAACAGAAAGTGGAGAATCTAAGTGGATAACATCAGAATTTTCAAGGTCATACTCACATGAACTTCGTGGAAAGTTAGATGCAATAATGGTTGGCATTGGAACAGTTCTATCAGACAATCCAACTTTAAATGTTCGCCATGGCAAATATAAAAATAATCCTATAAGAATTGTCACAGATTCAAAACTTAGAATCCCTATCGAGTCAAATCTTTTTCGAGATGATTTAGATTCAATTTCTATAATTGCAACTACAGAAAATTGCGATAAAGAAAAATTAAAAGTATTAAGTGCAAAGAAAAATGTAGAAGTTTTAATTTGCAAGGAAAAAAATGGTAGAGTCGACTTAATAGATTTAATGGATAAATTAAAAGAATATAATATTTCTTCGATTTTACTTGAAGGTGGCAGAACTCTCAATGCAGAGATGTTAAAAAATAATTTAGTAGATAAATTTTATTTCTTTATAGCTCCAATCCTACTTGGCTCTCAAGGTATCCCTGTTATTGGCGATTTAGAAATTGACAAATTAAAAAACTCTATAAAAATTAAAGATATAAAATGTGAAAAATTATTTGATGACATATTAGTTACTGGAAGGTGTGATTGAAATTTTTACAGGAATAATTGAAGAAGTTGGAAAACTTTCTGAAATAAAAAAAGATAGAGATCTTTATACATTAAAAGTTTCTTGCAAAAAAGTTTTAGAAAATATAAAAAAAGGTGACTCTATTGCCACAAATGGAGTTTGTTTAACTGTAACAGAACTTGGAGATGATTTCTACAAAGCAGAAGTCATGGTAGAAACTATAAATTCTACAAATTTTAAAAATTTAAAACCACTTGATAATTTAAACCTAGAAAGAGCACTTAGTCCAAATAAAAGTCTTGATGGTCACATTGTGCAAGGTCACATTGATGGAATTGGAGAAATTATAAATATTTTAAATAGTGGAAATGAAATTGTCTATAAAATAAAGTTTGAAAGTGACAATTTTAAATACATTGTGCCAAAGGGATCTATTGCCCTTGATGGAATAAGCCTCACAGTTTCAAAAGTTTATAAAAATTATTTTGAAGTTTCAATAATTCCAACAACAATTTCTGAAACAAATTTAAAGTATAAAAAAATAGGTGACAAGATAAATATTGAAACTGATATTATTGGCAGATATATTTATAGTTTTGTAAATAAAAAAAATAAGAGCAAAATTACAAGAGAATTTTTAATAGAAAATGGATTTTAAAAGGAGAGAATATGAAAGTTAACACAATAGAAGAAGTTGTAGAGGCCTTAAAAAAAGGTGAAATAGTAATTGTAACTGATGAACCTGATAGAGAAAATGAAGGCGACATGATTCAAGCTGCAGAATTTGCAACTGGAGAAAGTTTAAATACTATGGCATCTCTTGCAAAGGGTTTAATATGTATGCCTATGTCAAAAGAATACGCAGAAAAACTAAAATTAAATCAAATGGTGGCAGAAAATACAGATAATCACGAAACTGCCTTTACTGTTTCTGTGGATCATACGGAAACAACAACAGGAATATCTGCCTGGGAAAGAGCACTGACTGCAAAAAAATTAACTGAAGATAATGCCAAACCAGAAGATTTTAGAAGACCTGGCCATATGTTCCCCCTTGTTGCAAAAAAAGATGGAATTTTTGTTAGACGTGGTCACACTGAAGCAACTGTTGATCTCTTAAAAATTGCAGGACTTAAAGAAGTTGGGCTTTGCTGCGAAATTATGCAAGATGATGGTCACATGATGCGTGGTGAAAACTTATTTATTCTTGCCAAAAAACTTAATATGAAAATAACTACTACCGAAGAACTTTTGCTTTACAGAAAAAGACATGAAAAAATTGTAGAAAAAGTTGCAGAGGCAAATCTTCCCACAAAATTTGGGGATTTTAGAGCTCACGCTTACGTTGACAAAGTCACTGGAGAACATCACATTGCCCTTGTCAAAGGTGAAATTGGAGATGGAATGGATGTGCTTACAAGGGTTCACTCTGAATGTTTGACTGGCGACTGTTTTGGCTCTTCGAGATGCGACTGTGGAAATCAACTCCATCTTGCAATGAAACAAATTGATAAAGAAGGACGAGGAATCCTACTTTATATGCGTCAAGAAGGTCGTGGCATTGGTCTTGTTAATAAAATTAGAGCTTACGCACTTCAAGATGAAGGAATGGACACAGTGGAAGCAAACCTAGCCCTTGGTTTCCCAGAAGATGCAAGAGATTACGCAACTGGTGCACAAATCTTGCAGGACCTCTGTGTAAAGGAACTTAGACTTCTAACTAATAATCCTGACAAAGTCTATTCCCTTCAAGAATTTGGAATGATTATAAAAGAAAGAGTCCCAATTGAAATTCACTCAACTAAGAACGATGAATTTTATTTGAGAACAAAGGCAGAGAAGATGAATCACATTTTATCTGAATTTAGTAAATAAAAAATAATTTTAGCATAAAATTTTTAAAGTTAATGATAGTAATTTAAAAAATAAAAATTGGAGGAAATATGAAAGTTTACAGTGCAAATTTAAAATCAGAAGGAAAAAAATATGCAATAGTATTGGCAAGATTTAACGAATTTATAGTTTCAAAACTATTAGATGGTTGTATAGATGGACTAAAAAGACATGGAGTAAATGACGATGAAATTGAGGTTATCTGGGTCCCTGGAAGTTTTGAAATTCCACTTACTGCAAAATCCCTTGCTCTTACAGAAAAATATGACGCTGTAATTGCTCTTGGTGCAGTTATAAGAGGGGCAACAACTCATTACGAACTTGTTTCTGCTGAAGTTGCAAAGGGAATTGCAGCATCTTCTCTCGAAACTGGAGTTCCTATTATATTTGGAGTTATAACTACAGAAAACATTGAACAAGCAATTGAAAGAGCAGGCTCAAAATCTGGCAACAAGGGATTTGACGCAGCCACAACTGCAATTGAAATGGCAAATTTGTTAGGAGAAATTCGTGGATAATATAAAAAGTATAATCTTTGACTTTGACGGCACTCTTCACAACACAATAAAAATTTATTATCCAGCTTTTTCATCTGGCGTAAAAACATTGCAAGCTAAAGGTTTTGCAAATAATTTTGAATTAAACGAAGAAAATGTATCCAAATTCTTGGGAGAAAAACCAAATTATGCCTACGATTTAATAGCAAAGGATGCTGATGAAAATTTAAAAAAAGAAGTAATGCAACAAGTTGGCAAAAATATGGAAAAAAATATGCAAGAAGGTCTAGGCGAATTATATAAAGGTACAACGAAAGTTTTAGAAACTCTTTATAATAATTATGACCTGTATATTTTATCAAATTGTCGTAAAAGGTATCTTGATGTAGCACTAGATGTTTACAATATAAAAAAATATTTTAAAAAATTCTTTGTAGCAGAGAGTTTTGACTACATTCCCAAAAAAGAAATCTTAAAAAAAGTTAGACCAAATATAAAAGAAGAAATTATATTTGTCGGCGACAGATATCACGACATAAATGCCGCCAAAGAAAACAATATACAAAGCATCTTTGCAACTTACGGTTTTGGACCTATTAGGGAAGGCAAAGACGCCAACTATAAAATAGATTCCATTGAAGAAATTCTAAAAATTTTATAATCTTAAAAATTATAAAATCAGTTGACACTTAGAATTTATAAATTTAATTTAAATTAAAGTAAAGGTTTAAAATCCCAAATATAAAAGGAGGACGCATTAAATTTAATGCATCCTCCTAAAATTTTAGTTATTTTTTAGTTATTTTTATTTTTTGCTTCTTGGCTCTTCTTCCACAATTCATTTGCCTTTTTATTCCAATCTTTTGCATATGGAGTAGTCTTTTCTTGCAATTCTTCAGCACTTTCTGGTGCAATCATGTCAGTGTTCTTTGCTCCTGAATCATTTACTATCTTAGTAAGTCTGCCAGGATTTTCAAGCATTGGGCATGGTTTTAATAAATTTTTATTAAAAGGTTGGTTTTCGTGGAATCCCATGAAAAGTGGACTTTGTAAACATTCCTTTATAGTTTTTTCTCTAATATTGGAATCGGAATAGTGAATAAATACACATGGTTCCATGTCACCCATTGAATTTATATGGAAATAATTCTTTCCACCAGCTATACAACCATTTATAAACTCTCCATCATTTTGGAAGTCAATTGTGTAAATATTTTGTGGGTATTCTCCTGATCTAATTTTTCTTACTTTGTGATATACATGTTCTCTTTGTTCAGGATTTAAAAGTAAACTTACATCCGCATCTTTTCCAACTGGCATGTAGTGGAAGTACCATGCAATTTTACATCCATGATCTACAAGAAGTTTAATAAACTCATCATCAGTTACATATTCATAATTCTTGCTTGTATAACAAATTGAAGCACCATATAGAAGTTTGTGTTCTTTCATAAGAGACATTGCATTCATAACTTTTTGGAAAACTCCATCACCTCTTCTAAGGTCAGTAGATTCTTCTGTCCCTTCAATACTTAGTGCAAAAGAAATATTTCCAGCCTTTCTAACTTCTTCACAAAATTCTGCATCAATTAGAGTTCCATTGGTAAAAACGTGAAATGCACTGTCGTTAAATTCATTTGCAAGTCTTAATATATCGTCTTTTCTAACAAGAGGTTCTCCACCAGTTAAAATAAAGAAATATGCTCCAAGTTCATTTCCTTGTCTTACGATACTTGCCATCTCATCATAAGTCAAATTGTTTTTATATCCATATTCAGCTGCCCAACATCCTGTACACTTTAAGTTACAAGCAGATGTAGGATCAAATAAAATTGTCCAAGGAATATTACAATTATATTCTTTTTGTAATTTATTTCTAAGTGTATTTCCCTTATAAGCTGCATTATATCCAATATTTTTAATTGAAGTTTTTACGATATTTTCGTCAATTCCTTCTACAATATCAGTCCCAAAGGAAACCCATTTAGAATTAGGATCAGCAAGCTCATCTCTTATTCTTTCCAATCCCTTTCTGGCACTGTTATAATCCTTTGAATTTGAAACCAAATATTTGTCAAAAATATTAACTATTTCAAGCATTCCCTTTTGTGGATCTTTCTTAATACGTTTGTACGCCAGGTTGACAGCCATCGAAAACAAAACATCATTTCTTTCTTTATCTTTAAGTAAAGTATTCATCATTAAACCCCCTTGAATTAAAATGTATTAATTATAAAACTAACACAAAATTAACTTTATCAAAACTCTTTAAAATTCCATAAAATTCATAACTTAAAAATTAACTTAAAGTATACTGCAAACTGTATATATGCAAAAAAATTATAAATTCTTAAATTTAAAGATTAAAATTATTTCTTAATAAACAAATTCAAACCCTTTAATAAGATGAAAATAGTTCTTATAAAAATTCAATTTTACAATTACTTAAATTAGAAAATTTACAAATATATTTCTACTTATATCTTCTGAACTTTGTTCATTTTTACCTATATGCTTATTCTACTACACTTTTAAAAATTTTTAAAGATATTTTATAACAATTACACAGTACGT
>NZ_BAEW01000024.1:0-12063 GCF_000246925.1 Peptoniphilus rhinitidis 1-13
TCTTTAATTATTATTGTTACGATATTGTTACACTTAGATTTTAGATTGGCTTATTTAAGCTATTTATAAGTTATAATCTTTTATTCCCATTCTTCTTTTCCAAACGTACGATATATACCAAACCATTCAAAATACGAGATTCTATTTTTTAGAGTATCACCAAATCCACCTAATTATAGGACGTTTTCAAATTTTTAGTCCCGTCCCAGTCCCAGTACCGGACAAAAACTAATAATATTTATAAAGATTCTATATAAACGCCAAAATACATCTAGCTAATAATAAAAACCACCGGTGTAGTGATATGACCCCCAAAAGCTTGACTTAAAAACCAACTTAAGGAGGTCAGTTTTTTAATATCAAAATACAATTCAGAATTCAAACTAAAAATAGTAAAAGAATATTTAGAAGGTAACATAGAATACGCATCACTTGCCAACTATTTCTTATAACTTATTATTTAATCTTATTTATTAAAAAATAAGGCAAAGAAGGCTCTATTAAAATAAAATATTGCAGAAATTTCCCTCATTAATCAAAAGTCACCGGTAAAAATTCTGACATGAAAATTTTCTCAGTGACATTTTTGTTGCATTTTAAGTTATCTTTTATATTTTGTGTTGTAGCCTTCATTCTCTTTTGGTCTATAGGCGTTAGGATAGGCTTGATCTGTTGCAACATCGAGAGATACTTTTTTAAGAAGTTTGTAGACATCGTAGGGATCTTTTATGGAAATAAATTTATCTGCGTCAGTCTTAAAGCTGTAAGATGAATTACCACTTTCGCCATTATAAACTAGGATAATTGTGCCAAGTCCCTTGATGTTTTCCATAAAATTTACATCTACTTTCAAATTTGTAAGCTCTCTGTGCTCATAATTATTTACATCTCTTCCAAAAATGCCTTGGCTGATGTAAACTCTCTTATCTGTAATTGCATATTCAATTGTTCCATAATTTAAAACCCTATAGATGGGCATTAAAATTGCAAACCAAACAGGAAAAAGATGAATTATAAAGAAAATTATAAAAAATCCATTCATAAAGCTAAATTCTCTAAAAAAAATAGATATAAAAAAGAAGTCAAAAATCCCCCAAATTAATGCAATTAAATAAATGCTTGGCTTGCCTAAAATATAAAGAAAAGCATTGGGCTTTCCTCGCCACAATATATTTTCATTGTCGTCAATAATTTTTTCAATCATAATTTCCTCCATTGCTTTCTTTTTATTAAGATAAAGTATTCTTGTCTAGTATTTTATCACAAATATACTTGTGATAAAATATTTGAATGGCTGAATCTCCACTCATATCTATAGATTTTTCTTTACATTCTTTTGAATTAAAATTTTAAAAATCTATAAAAATTTAGTAACATAATTTTTGCTAATACCGAGCAACTATACATTAATCTTTGTAATTATTAGTTTCAAGAAATTCTTCAAGTTTAGATAGAGCTTTTTCTGCATATACATAACCACCATAATCTTTATCAGGATTACAAATGTACAATTCTTCAGTATACGGCTCTTCGCCATTTTCAACTCGCATCTTATTAATACTATACCTCGTATCATTAAGTTCTGATCCAATTATTTCTCTATAGAAATCCTTTTCCGAGCTTTCTTTAAGGAAAACTTTTCTTTCTTTTAAATCTGCGACGATTACACCCAGAAATTCAGTTTTCCCTTCCGGGTAATACTCATAAACAACTTCCTCATTTGAAAATGAAATCTTCTTTAAAATAACCATTGCATACCTCTTTTTATATTATAATCAAAACTACCAGCTGAGCTGGTAGTTTTGATTTGCCCATTTATATATTGATTATGAAATGATCTTAATACTTTATTATTTGTTCATTAGTTCGGACATAAAAATACCCCCATAATATAGCAAAGTATTCAATAGAAAAATTATGAAGTTATAATATTAAATTTTATTAAGGTTTATATAGCAAGAATTATTTTCCAATGAATCAATTGCCAGAGCGATCTCGTTTAGCATGGCTATAAGCAGAGATTTATCATTTACTGACAATTGACTACCGATACTTTTATCTGACATATCTATGCCGACAACGCCATAGACTGCACTATTTTTTCTAATGGCAAAATATAAGCCATTAGCATTAGTTAGAGTATTTGTGCCTGCACCAGCACTATCATTATTTAAAAATACCCATTTTGCTACAGTTTTCTCGGAGTCTTGCAAATATATTTCTTTCATATTTGCGACGTTTTTTGGGTTATAAATTATTGGCGACAAAAGCGAGCTTTTGAAAACAGGATAAAATATTATTACCTTGTTTAGGAGCTTATGTAGTTGATAGCAGGTTTCATATATTACTTCATCATAGTTTTTGCTTAGCTGCAATCTCTGGCTTGTTTTAAGCAGAACCTCTAAGCTGTGTGACTGCTGAGTTGTTAGTATATTTTCCTTTTTTAGTCTATTTTGCATTAGGCTAATGAAAAAAGAAACTATGATCATTATTATAAATATCATCAGATACTCTTTTGAGTAAATCCTCAAAGAATAATAGGGTGGTATAAATATAAAATCTATAATAAATATATTTAGCAAGAGAGCAAGCATATTGTATATAGGGTGTTTTGTTGTGTATCCAACTATGCAGGATGATAGAGTATAAAGCAAAACTATGTTAGTTGTATTAAAATCAAAAATAAATAAGGCATAAGATAGTACAGTTGTAGCTAACAGTATGAGCAAAGTTACTATCAGATCTTCTCTATCAAAATGCACAAATTCATCTAGCCTTATATTTTTTTTCTTATACTCACTGTTAGCATCAGGGATTATGAATATATCAAGATTTGGAGCATCCTTAGTAATCTCATCAATTATAGTTGTTTTATTCAAAAATGATATTTTCTGTGAGGATCTTCCCAAGACAAGCTTTGATACTCCACTAAGTTTTGCATATTGGCTAATTTGAAATGATATATCATCACCATAAGAAGAAACGATATTAGCTTTTAGATGTTTAGCCAAGTCTATATTTTTTTGTAAGTTATTTTTTTCTGTATTAGAAAAATTTTTGCTTTCAGATGTTTCTACATATAGGGCACTAAACTCTGCATGGAAAGAGTTAGCCATCCTATAAGCAGTTCTGATTACTTTTTGGTTAGTAGGTGATGGGCCAAGACACACTAGTATATGTTCTTTTAAAAATGGTTTATTTTTTTCGTCAGTATATAAATTTATTTTATCAGCATATCTTCTTAAAGCTATTTCCCTAAGCGAGATAAGATTATCTATAGTAAAAAAATTATCTAGGGCTTTTTTAGACTGGGAATAATTATATATTTTTCCTTCCTTTAATCTTTCAATTAATTGTTCTACTTCAATATCTATTATTTTTATATGGTCAGCATTATCAAAAACATAATCAGGTATACGTTCATTGACTTTTATATTAGTAATTGATTCTACTATATCATGAAGGCTCTCTAGGTGTTGGACATTTAATGTTGTGTATACATCAATGCCTGCTCTAAGTAATTCCTCTACATCTTGGTATCTTTTTTTATGTCTACTGCCTGGTGCATTGGTATGGGCAAGCTCATCTACTAATATGATGTCAGGTTTTCTATCTAGGGCCTTATCTATATCCAGTTCATTAAAAATATGATCTTTATAGTTTATTTTTTTATAGTCTATTATATCTAGACCATTCATTAATGCTAGAGTATCTTTTCTATCATGAAGTTCTACATAACCAACAACCACATCTATGCCTTCTAGGTACTTTTCGTGGGCAACTTCTAGCATATTGTATGTCTTGCCGACACCTGCACAGTATCCGAAGAAGATTGTCAATTCACCTTTCTTTTCCATAAAATTATCCTTCTTTATTTATTTCTGATTTTATTTTACTATATATATTAAAAAAAAGGCAAAATCAGTGAATTTTAATACAATTTTAATGTCTATGGTGTATATTTTAAAACTATTTTAAGGTAAAAGTTGGTATATTACACATATAGTTAGAGAATAGGAGGAGTGATTAATGTTAGACCTTATTATGATAGCTATAATTATCATTTCATTTTTAATATTAAAATTATTTGTCAATTGGATAGATAAAAAAATTACAAGTAATTAATTATTGTGGAGGTTTATATGTTACTATTATTAATTGTTATTTTAGGGGTTTTATGCTATTTGTTTTATGCACTGATTAACCCTGAGAAATTTTAAATATAGTTTTGGGAGATAAGTATGAAGGAAATTATGAATTTAACTAAATGTGATTTTAATAATTGTTTGAATGATTTTTGTTCCTTAATAAAATTAAAAATTGATTTGGGAAACCTTAACGAATGTTTAGAATTGGTAAAAGATAAAATGAAAGAATATCCACATAGTCCAGTCCCTCACAATTTGTTAGGTATTTTGATGGAAATAAGAGGAAACCATGAATTGGCTATGAAACACTTCAGGGCTGCTTGGGCATTAGACCCTTGCTATGAACCTGCTAGTAAAAATTTGGAAAATTTAGCAATATATGGCACAAATAAAAAATATATATTTTCGTAAGAAAATTGTGTAAGTAGGAGAGATTATGTTACAAATATTATTAACATTACTAATATTCTTAGTCATTATATTTCCATGTGGAAATTACTTATATAAAATGACTAACAATAAAAAAACATTCGCTGATCCTTTATTTGATAAAGTGGATTCAGGAATTTTTAAAATTTTAAAGATTGAAAAAAGTGATATGGACTGGAAAGAATATGCATTGTCATTGATTCTTTTAAATGCGTGTTTGGTTCTACTTTCATATCTAGTTCTTAGAATTCAATCTATAGGGATATTTAATCCAAATAAAATAGGCTCTATGGAAGAAACTTTAGCTTTTAATACAATTATTTCTTTTATGACTAATACTAACTTGCAACACTATGCTGGTGAATCAGGCTTGTCATATTTTTCTCAAATGTTTGTGATTATTATGATGATGTTCACTTCAGCAGCTAGTGGATATGCAGCTTGCGTAGCAATGATAAGAGGAATACTTGGAGAGAAGATGGGAAACTTCTTTGTAGATTTTATAAAAATCATAACAAGATTTTTATTACCAGCATCTATTATTGTTGGATTATTATTGGTGTCTCAAGGAGTTATCCAAAACTTTAATTCTAATATTTTAATTAAAACTATTGAGGGCAAAAACCAAGAACTTGGTGCTGGTCCTGTAGCTGCTTTGGAGGCAATTAAACATTTGGGTACTAATGGTGGAGGATTTTTCGGAGCCAACTCATCAACTCCTTTTGAAAACCCTAATATTATTTCAAATATTATAGAATTAATTTCTATGATGTTATTGCCAGGATCATGTGTTTTCATTTTTGGAAAGATGGCACATGATAAGTTTATTAAAAAATCAGCAAGTGAAAATGAACAAATACCAGAGCACACAGATAAAGCTATGGCTAAGAAAGTTTGGCTGGGCAAAGAAGGTCAGTCAATATTTATTGCCATGTCCATATTATTTGTAATAGGCTTGGGTATTTGCTATCATAATGAGCTTAATGGTGTAAACGGGGCAAGTCTTTCTGGAATATCTCACAATATGGGAAATATGGAAGGAAAAGAGATGCGTTTTGGCATTGCCCAATCTTCATTATTTACAACAGTTACAACGTCATTTACTACTGGAACTGTTAACAATATGCATGATACACTTACACCTTTGGGTGGCCTAGTTCCTTTGCTTCACATGATGTTAAATGTTGTATTTGGTGGAGCAGGTGTAGGACTTATGAATATGTTAATCTATGCTATCTTAGCAGTATTTATATGCGGTCTTATGATTGGTAAGACACCGGAATATCTAGGTAAAAAAATTGAAGGTAATGAGATGAAACTTGCAGCTTTATCAATTATCATTCACCCACTTTTGATTCTAGGTTTTTCTGCACTAGCAGTTAGTATAAATCCTGGACTTGAGGGTATTACTAATCCAGGATTCCACGGACTAAGTCAAATACTATACGAATATTCTTCATCAGCAGCGAATAATGGCTCTGGTTTTGAAGGTTTGGCTGACAATACAATCTTTTGGAATATAACTTGTGGATTAGTAATGTTTTTTGGAAGATATTTAGCTATTATTATCCAGCTAGCAATAGCAGGAAATCTTTCTAAAAAAATAGATATCAATGAAACTGCTGGAACATTAAAAACTAATAACTTAACTTTTTCAATTATTTTAGTAATAATTGTTTATATATTTGCAGCACTAACATTTTTGCCAGTACTAGCTTTAGGACCAATAGCAGAATGGTTGGTACTATAGGAGGAAATATGGTTAATAAGAAAACAAAATTTGTAAGTAAAGATATAATGAAGACTTCTATTAAAGGGGCATTCTTAAAATTAAATCCTAAGTATATGATAAAAAACCCTGTAATGTTTGTAGTAGAAATTGGATTTATAATTTGTCTATTACTTGCTTTTTTCCCAAATTTGATAAATGATGGAAGCGACAATGCAAGTAAATACAATATGCTTGTTTCCATTATTTTGTTTATAACTTTACTATTTGCAAATTTCGCCGAATCCGTAGCTGAAGGTAGGGGAAAGGCACAAGCAGAGACATTGAAAAAAACAAAAAAGGATACTAAGGCTAGAAAAATTTTAGATGATGGAAAAGAAATTGAAATCTCTAGTAATGACCTAAAAAAAGGAGACATAGTTTTAGTAAAAGTAGGCGAAATAATCCCTAATGACGGTGAAATAATTGAAGGTATAGCAAGTATTGATGAATCTGCAATCACTGGTGAATCCGCACCAGTAACTAAAGAAAGTGGAGGAGATTTTTCTTCAGTGACGGGAGGTACACTTGTTGTATCAGACTGGATTAAAGTTCGTATAAGCTCAGATCCTGGTGAATCATTTTTGGATAAGATGATATCTCTTGTAGAAGGAGCCTCTAGACAAAAAACACCAAATGAGATTGCTCTAAATACCTTGTTGGTTTCCTTAACTATTATATTTTTGATAGTTATCATAACCCTATATCCAATAGCTAACTATTCTAATGTAAAAATTTCAGTTTCTACATTGATAGCTTTAATGGTTTGCCTAATCCCTACTACAATTGGTGCATTACTTAGCGCAATCGGTATAGCTGGTATGGATAGGGTTACTAGATTCAATGTCATAGCAATGTCAGGCAAGGCTGTAGAAGCTTGTGGTGATGTTGATACAATGATTCTAGACAAAACAGGAACAATAACCTTTGGAAATAGGTTAGCTAGTGATTTTATAAATGTCGATGGAATCGACAAATCAGATTTAATAGAATATGCCATGATATCATCACTAAAAGATGACACCCCTGAAGGTAAATCTACAGTCGAACTTGCAAAAAAATTGGGTTCTAAAGTTAATCCAGCAGATTACGAAGATGCGTCTTTTGTAGAATTTACTGCAGCAAGCAAGATGAGTGGGATCGATTTAAAAAACGGTGTCATGATACGCAAGGGATCTGGGGAAGCGATAATAAAGTTTATTACTGAAAGAGGTGGAGATGTACCAAGCGACCTACAAGCAAAAGTAGAAAGTATTTCAAAATTAGGGGGTACTCCACTAGTCGTTTGTGTAGATAATGTAATTTATGGAATTATCTATTTGAAAGATACGGTTAAGCCAGGACTTAGACAAAGGTTTGAAAGACTTAGAAAAATAGGGATAAAGACCATAATGTGTACTGGAGATAACCCTCTTACTGCAGCTACAATTGCAGCAGAAGCTGGTGTTGACGGCTATATAGCAGAATGTAAACCTGAGGATAAGATAGAAGCCATAAAGAAAGAACAAGCCCTAGGTAAAATTGTAGCCATGACAGGAGATGGAACCAACGATGCTCCAGCCTTGGCTCAAGCTGATGTTGGTATTGCTATGAACAGTGGTACAAGTTCAGCAAAAGAAGCAGCAAACATGGTTGATTTGGATTCAGATCCAACCAAAATATTGGAAGTTATAGAGATTGGTAAACAGCTACTTATAACAAGAGGTTCTTTGACAACATTTTCTATTGCTAATGATATTGCCAAATATTTTGCTATAATTCCAGCTATATTTACTCTTGCTATACCTCAAATGAAAGTATTGAACATTATGGGATTGAATAGTCCATCAAGTGCTATTATTTCAGCACTAATATTTAATGCAATTATTATTCCTTGTCTAATTCCTTTGGCAATGAAGGGTGTTAAATATGAACCGATGTCAGCTTCAAAGATGTTAGGAAAGAATATGTTGATTTACGGACTTGGTGGTGTAATTTGTCCTTTTATTGGTATAAAACTAATAGATATATTAGTATTTCCTTTACTTGGTGTATTAGGAATATGAAGGAGACTAAATGAAATTTATAAAAAAATATAAAAGTGCATTTTATTTAACAATATTTGCATTTATAGTATGTGGTATAATTTATCCACTTTTTATGACGGGAATAGCTCAATTAATCTTCCCAAAACAAGCAAATGGTAGTTTAATAAAAGTAGATAATGAAGTAGTTGGATCTGAATTAATAGGCCAAGATTTTACCGATTCAAAATTATTTCATGGCAGACCATCAGCTGTCAACTACAATGTTTATAGAGGAAAATCTGGGTCGCTAGCCTCTGGTAGTGAAAACTTCGCGGTAAGTAATCCTGATTTAAAAAAGAGAATTGATAAGGATGTTGATAAGTTTTTGAAAGAAAACCCAACTGTATCAAAAGAGGATATTCCAGAAGATATCATCAGTCAATCTGCTTCAGGGCTTGATCCTCATATTTCCTTAAAAGCAGCCGAGTTACAAGTTGATAGGATAGCAAAAAATACTGGACTTTCTAAGGAAAGTATAGAACAATTAATCAAGAAAAACACAAAAGAAAAAATATTAG
Organism: Peptoniphilus rhinitidis 1-13; assembly: GCF_000246925.1. NCBI lineage: Bacteria > Bacillati > Bacillota > Tissierellia > Tissierellales > Peptoniphilaceae > Peptoniphilus > Peptoniphilus lacydonensis. Next base: position 8,930 of record NZ_BAEW01000024.1, read on the forward strand.
GAATCTTTGGTGAACAAAGAGTAAATGTATTGGAATTAAATATAGATTTGATTAGTGAAATGAACAAATAAATATTACAAAATTGATAAAGGTCTCATGAGATCATATCTTGGGGCCTAAAATTATTTTTTCACAAAGTATGCTTTAAGAAGGTAAGTAAATATGAATGAAAATATAAAGATATTAGTGGTAGAAGATGACAGAGCTGTGAGAAACTTGATATCAACAACATTGCAGATAAATGATTATGAATATGACCTAGCGATTGATGGTAAAAATGCTCTACAGCTAATGACTTCAAATAAATATGACATAGTTTTTATTGACTTGGGTTTGCCTGACATTGATGGAATAGAAATAATAAAAAAATTCAGAGATTTTTCGACTACTCCAATTATAGTAATTAGCGCTAGGACTCATGATGAAGATAAAATAGAAGCCTTGGACGCAGGGGCAGATGATTTTTTGACCAAGCCATTTAATGTTGATGAACTTCTTGCAAGAGTTAGGTCAACCTTAAGAAGAATAAACTATGCTGAAAATAATAGTGTTGAAGACAAAATTTCATTTGAAAATGGAGATATAAGAATAGATTATCCTTCGAGAAGCGTATTTATTAAAGGTGAAGAAATACATTTAATGCCAATAGAATATAGTTTATTATGTTTATTAGCAGAAAATGTTGGCAAGGTTCTCACACATCAATACATCCTAAAAAACATTTGGGTCAATTACCTAGCATCTGATCTCTCTTCTTTGAGAGTGTATATGACCTCTCTTAGAAAAAAGATAGAAAAATTAACTGACGATAAGTATATCCAAACTCATGTTGGAGTTGGCTACAAGATGATTAGAATCAATAAATCAGGGGAAGATGAAATAAATGGATTTAATTGATAGAAATTTGATATTAGTATGTATATCTGAATCCCAATCTAATAGTCAGGTAATAAAAGAAGCCAATGAGATAGCTCAAAATGAAAAAGCTAAACTAATTGCTCTATATGTATCTGATAGAGATAAGTTTCAGGAAAAAAAGGACAATGACTACCTACAAGACAATTTAAGTCTAGCGGAAAACATGGGGGCCATGGTTGAGATTATATATGATGACGATATAGCAAGCCAAATAGTAAACTTTGCAAAACTATATAAAGTAAAGAAAATTGTAATAGGAAAAAACCGAAATGATTTTAAGCTATTATCTTTAAATACCAGCATATATGATCAAGTGGTAAAAAAATCTGACAGAATAGATATTTACGCTGTTCCAATAAATGATAAGGTCAAAACTTATGGATTTAAAGAAAACAAAAATATATCAAAAGATTTGTTAATTGCTTTTATAATACTAGCAATCAGCACTCTAATAGGTTATATATTTTATGATTTTGGCTACAGTGATGCAAATATAATAATGATCTATATACTAGGTGTATTTTTTATTGCCCTTGTAACTTATGATGAATTAGTGAGTTTTATTTCATCTGTAATATGCGTATTAGCCTTTAATTATTGTTTTACTAAGCCAACTTTAAGTTTATCAGTATCTAATCCTGAATATATTATTACTTTTTTAGTCTTATTAATAGTATCATTTTTGACAAGTAAGCTAGCAAGCCAGATAAGAAAAAATGCAAAGAACTCATCAAATATGACATATATAACAAAGCTTTTGTTAGAAACAAATCAACTTTTACAGACTAAAATATCCAAACACGAAATCATAGAAACAGGCTGTAATCAATTATCAAACCTACTAAATAGAAATATAGTTTATTACGATATAGTAGATGGGGAAATTCAGGATCCACTAATTTTCAAGGATGATTTTAGGGATGCTGATAAAGAATTTCTCAAAGAATTAGAAATAGTAAAGTGGGTATTTGCCAAAAACAAAAGTGCAGGTGCTGGCACAGAATATTTGCCAGATGCCAAGTACTTATATTATGCAATCAGATTTAATACAAGTGTGTATGGGGTTATAGGTATACATTTGGGTAAAGATAGGCTAGATTCCGTAGAAAATAAAATTTTACTAGCAATCCTTGGATATATGTCTTTGGCTTTAGAGAAAGAAAAAATTTTAAAAGATAAAAACGAAGCTAATTTGAGAATAAAAGATGAGCAATTGAAAACAAATCTTTTAAGATCAATCTCCCATGACTTAAGAACGCCCCTAACTACTATTTATGGTAATTCTGATATACTACTTAATAATTCGGAAAACTTAACAGAAACAATGAAATTAGGGCTATATAGAGATATTTATGATGATTCACAGTGGCTACTGAATCTTATAGAAAATTTACTTTCAGTAACTAGAGTTGAAGAAGGTAAAAGCAAACTAAAAATAGAGCCACAAATGGTTGAAGAAGTCATAGAAGATGCCCTAAAGCATGTAAGCAGAGATAAAAAAAATCACAATATAACTGTTGATATAGATGATGACTACCTAATGGCTGATATGGATGTGAGGTTAATAATACAAGTCATCATAAACCTTGTAGATAATGCTATAAAATATACTTTTGAAGGGTCAAGTATCAATATAAGAGCCTACCAAGATGCAAACAAAGTCATAATCCAAGTGGCAGATAATGGAAAAGGAATTGAAGATACCGATAAGAAAAGAATATTCCAAAAATTCTATTCGGCTAATAACAAAATCATCGATAGCAAGAGGAGTATAGGTCTAGGCTTATATCTTTGTAGGATTATAGTTAAGGCCCATGGTGGCGAAATAAGTGTAACGGATAATATACCAAGTGGATCTGTATTTACTATGGATTTGAAAGCTAGCCAATAAACGATAAACTATGTTTTATACTTTGTACAAATATAAAAGAATTATAATATGATACAATTAAAAAGAGCTACCAAATTAAATAAGGTGACCCGAGTCTGTAAACAATTTTGTGTATCAACCTTAATCCTGATAAAAAAGGGTAAGGGCTGATACATTTTTTTGTATCAATGTTTGTCCATTCCTATAGGAATGGAGCTTTACTTAATTTTACACAACTTTAATAAACTGTAAAATTTTCATGAAAATTTGCAGCCGATTTTATACTAAATTCTAAGCTTTATTAAAACCTCCCTCCCATAATAATTTTCATAGTTTTTTCTATATT
>NZ_BAEW01000023.1:0-12364 GCF_000246925.1 Peptoniphilus rhinitidis 1-13
TCGAAGTGATTAGCTTCATTAGGTTAGAGAATATTTTATTATCCTTACTATCTTTGTATAATTCATCAAGGACTTCTTGCAAGTCATAATATTCCGTATAACGGATTTTATTTTGTTTTAATCTTTGTTTCGAAGTGGACACAGGCACCATCTCCTTTCGGATTTGATTTTCTTTGTCATACTCGAAGCTGTGTTTATCTTAATTTCAGTTCTTGTTCTTTCTTGTGACTAGTGACTATCCCTCCACGAGCTTATTATTCTCGCTTCATAGGTACTATGCCACCACTTTCACCAAGATAAAAAATAGTTATATGATTTTTTTCTTATCATTTTCCCATTTAACACTTCATTAGCATTAGTCTGCCTCCATGTTCTTGGTTTACCACGTTCCAACAATCCTATCATTGAATACGTTTAGGTTCTTCCTCTAAGCCTGTGTTTAGCTTTCGCCTTATCGCCTGTAACGATATATGGACTTTCATAACAACCATTCTTACTAATCCACAAACACACCATCTTTGATGGTAATTGCCGTTAGACAAATTCAAACGTCTAGACTTGTACATTCGGAAGTACGTCAGTATTTTGGTATACACATTCTCACCATGCGTATTCGACACCCGGCATATAGGTAGCACCATTTACCTCTAAACAGGTTTCGTATAACTATATAGCTATTTACGGCTACTCTCTGCCGACTTCACCGAGCTTTTGACAATAAATTAGTCTAATATTTATTGCCTATCGGAGTATCAGTGTAGGCATTTCAGGGCGTTACTCCATCATTCTACCTATTAGATTGTTAGTTCTCCTAAGTTTCGGACTTTATGTCCTTAAACTTAGTGCATAAGCTTTTCACTTATGAACGTGTCGCACGGTTATCATTACCATAACCTTCCATTAGATTAATTACTCCCCATGCTCCTAAACCTGCACCAATTGCAGTTACAAGTGTCTTTAAAACTCCAACTCCAGTTGTAAAAAATTCCATATTATTCCTCCTCGTTTTCTTTCTCTTTATTTTCTATTTTGTTTAATGATTTAACTATAAAGTTCTTGTAGACCTTATCTCCTTTTTTGTTTTCTTTGAAATATCCAAAGACATGGATTAGATCTCCTTTTTCAAATTCTTTTGCAATTTCTACCTTTTCTCCATCATACTGAGCAATTTGTATATTCTTTGCCCTTTCCATAATTTTTAACAAGAGCAAAATTTGCTACTTGAACATCTTCTCCATCTTTTTCAAATTCTGAAAATTCAGCTTCCTTAACTAAATTTGCATTAATATTTATCATTTCTCTATCCATTAATTTCTTCTCCTTAATCTAAAAATTTCAATTAAAAAAGCGACTGAACTTATATTTCAATCGCTAAATGTCTTATATATTAAACTATTTAAGTGGGACTTCTTATCCTTACCATTTTGACCTCCTAATTTTGAGTATAAAAATAGACGATAGAGTTTTTAATTTCTATCGCTTAACATCTATCTGTATTAATTTTTTTCATTCAAAAAAATAGTTTCTATTTACTTGTGATAGTCTTCTATTTTATCCTCATATTTTTTTATAAGTTCTCGTGAATAAACTTTTTTGTTTTTTGAATCTCTGACTTCTTTCCAAAGAATTGCAGCTACTTGTATTTTATTAGAGTAGTTACAACTAATTTCGTCTGCACAAAAATCCTTTAAAAATTGATTCCATTGACAAACCGAATTATCATACTTAGCATAATCTGATTTTCCATAATAAACTTTTAGCATATCTTGAATTGTAAAACTCAAATCATTTTCTCTTTTCACTTTTCTCCAAGCCGTTGCCATATCTGCAGTAAATTTGAAAGGCAAAACACCTGTTACAACAGAAAAATATTCTCTGAATTTTGAATTAAAGGAAAATCCACACTCAAGTAAAGGCATATCTAAAGTAATATAATCAACTTGTTTCTTTATGTTTTTTATTGATGACTTTTTAATCACATCACCCTTAAAGTACTGCTCAATAATATAAGTGAGTTCTTGTTTTGTACCTCTATATTCTAATCCTAATAACTTGCATATCTGTGAAAGTTCATCACGATACCAATAGTATTTATTAAACTCATCAAACGATGTGATTTTATCAAACTTAGGTCTACTTTCTATCATTGTTTTATCCTTTCGAAAAGATCTAAATATATGAATAGGCTACTCCAATTTATCTATTTCATTATTTTCATAACACTTGAACATGACTTGCTTCTTCACAATTAAGTGCTTTCTTCAAATCTTTAAAATACAGTTTTTGTTGGTTTCTTAAATATAGTCCTACAAAAGGTTTAAATATAAATTTTTTAGAAATAATATTTTCTGTAAAATCTAATGTTGTTTTATCTCCATTCGAATAAAATTTTCCTATCCAAGTTCCTTTTATATTTGCGTTTTCAATTTCAAAAGACCAGCATTGATGTTTCGTACATTCTATAACTTTAAAATTTGTTTCTATCCCATCTTTTGTAATCTCTACAAAATTCTTATCATCAATAATTTTGATATCTTTGATATCACTTCTCCAACCAAAATCACGAAGGTCAGTAACTTTATTCCATACTTTTTCTATTGGGCAATTTAATGTAACTTTGATATTTGCAACTGCCATAAAATCCTCCTAAGTAAACTTATTTATACTTTTCTATCTATAGAACCAATTTCTTCCATTTCCTAATCTTAGTCCTAAATGTTCCAAATGGCGCTACTGTATTTACATGAATAAATTTATATACTTCCCAAGTAGCAGTTTTGGTTGCTTCATCTGCCCATTTTCTCATATGTGGTTTAAATAATTCTTCATCTGTTAATTCATCTATCATAAGATAAATTTTTTTTACATTTTCTGTTAGTTGTTCTTTTAGTTCATATAGAGATTTATGGGCATAGGTATCTGTAAACCATTGATATAATTCTCCAAGTTGATTCCACTTGAATTTATCTGATGGCGTTTTAACATCTATACCTTTTTTCTCATCTTCTTCCCATTTTAATACTAAAGTCGTCCAGCCTACTTGATAGGCAAGATTTTCTGCTGGTGTCCTATCAACTTCTTCTAGTCTTTTATCTTTTAGTTCTTCTGGTATATTGTCAAACTCTGAAATATATTTTTCAAAAGTTTTCTTTATCTCATTCTTTAATTCTTCCTTACTTTCATAAGACCTCATATGCCTACCTCCATGGTTTATATATAGATATTATACCAAAAATATTTTTATCCTAACGTTAATTCATAATCTTGTAATCAAACTGTTCCTATTTATTTTTATTTTATCTCTATTTTTCAAAAACTCTTCCACATCAAATAAATTCTTCTTATCATAATCTTACAATAACTTGTAATTCTTATGCTTTGTAATATCAAATTTATCAGACAAGAAAGGCCTTACTCCTCTTAGTTGGTATATGCACTTTCCACCATCCATTACAGTTATTTCATCTTGGCTCATAAGTTCCTTACCAGTCTTTTGATAATTTAGTCCAAAAGACTTTTGATTTGATCTTGTTTCCGATGTGTTATATAGGTCTATGGTTTCTTTTCCTAAGGTTTCTGATAACTCTTTTACTGTTGTTTTTTCTTTTCCTCCTAGAAAAAGTGTAGAGTCGCAGTTACCAACTATTGTATCTGCATGGTCTTTATAGATCGCTTTTAATTGAGATTGTGCTTGCAGAATTATGCTTGCTGATATTTCTCTTGAACGAATTGTTGCAATTAATTTCTCAAATTTAGGAATTAAGCCAATATTTGCAAACTCGTCAAGTAGACACCTAACATGAACTGGAAGTCTTCCACCATACACATCATCTGCCTTGTCACAAAGTAGATTAAATAATTGGGAATACATTATTGATACTACAAAGTTAAAGGTATCATCTGTATCTGATATTATTACGAATAGAGCAGTTTTTCTATCTCCAATTTTATCGAGTTCTAATTCATCTTCACTCATTAGTTCTCTAAGCTCTCTTATATCAAAAGGTGCAAGTCTTGCTCCACAAGATATTAGAATTGACTTGGCAGTTTTTCCTGCTGCAAGCTTATATTTCTTATATTGCTTGACTGCAAAATGACTTGGATCTTTCTTTTCAAGAGCCTCAAAGAGCCTATCAATTGGGTTCATATAGGTTTCGTCATCTTCTCTTACTTCACTTGCGTCGATCATATCCAAAAGCGTCTTAAAGTTCTTTTCTTCTTCTGGTGCTTCATAATAAATATAACCGATAAGGGCAGTATAATATAGCTTCTCAGCCTTTACCCAGAAATCTTCTCCTGCCTTTTCTCCATCTCCCTTAGTATTTGCAATTATAGTTTGGACAAGCTTTAAAATATCTTTTTCACTTCTCAAATAAGCAAAGGGATTGTATTTCATAGATTTTTTAAAGTTTATTGTGTTTAAAATCTTTATGTCATACCCATTTTCATAAAGCATTTTCCCACACTCTAACACAAGTGTTCCTTTAGGGTCTGTTACTACATAGGAAGAGTGCATTTGCATTAGATTTGGCTTTACATAAAATCTCATTTTACCTGATCCAGAACCTCCTATTACTAATACATTTTTATTTCTAGCGTATTTAGGGTTTTTAGGTCTCGAGTTCATTGTAAGTCTTTCGGTATTAGTTATAAGAACATTATTTTCAAACTTAGGGTCAATATATGGAGAAATATCCTTGCTTTCTCCCCATCTTGCAGAGCCATATTCCTTACCTTGCCTATATTTCTTTTTGTTTTTACCTTTACTATAAACAATTAGCTTAACAAGACCAGCAACTGAAATACCTACTAACAAGTCCCTTGGATTAATACTTGGTATATAAGATAAAGTTCCTATATCAGAAATTCCCACCATTATTCTATCAATAATATCTCCTCCAACATAAGAATTGATGTGCTTAGAAAAGATATTTCCAATGTAGAAAAAGGATAAATAAGGAATGTTTGATAATATAAATTTCTTTGGGTTGTCTATTTTAATTAAGTTTTTAATATCAGAAAGAATGGCTTCTAATATCTTATTCATCGTAGAAACCTTCACTATCTAATAAAATTAGTAGGTAGTGTCTTCCCTTTGGTGTTATAAATGTTTGTATTCCTACAAGTGTACCTAGTGGATCAACCCATTCCTTTACTTCAAAATATCCCTTGTTCTTATCTGCATATGGTAAGAGTTTCTTTTTCTTATCTCTATAAATTAATCCCTTATCCATTAAAAAGCTTATAAATTGATTTTGTGGTATTCCTAACTCTTTGGCAGTATTTCTAAAGTTTGTAAGTAGGTTGTAATCTACTAATTTGTCATAATAGTCTGCCTTTGGTCTTAATTCTTCAATTTCTTCTTCTCTTTCGGCAATAATTCTATTTGCTACTAGAATTGCATCTGCAAGTAGCTCTTCGTTAGTTTTCTTTTCTTGACCAGCTATATATCCTCCATTTTTTCTAATACTTGGTAAGACTTCTCTAGTTACCCAAGCTTTAAATATTTTTGCTTGTGGTAGTTTTGATGAGAGGATAAGTGAATACAATCCTGACTCATTAATTATTGAAATATTCTGTATTCCTCCAGGGGTGTTCCATTTCGTTACACCCTTATCTTCTTCATCTACATGGTCATAAACAGCTTTTCTTGGATTAACATATCCTAACATAGTTGCTACTTCATTAGCTATAAAGAAAAACTCACCGTATTTTTCTATAACAGTGAGTTTCCCAAAATTCTTATTTTCAAATGTTTTTAAATTACTTATCATAAGCTTTGCTCCTTATGTTTATTCTTAACTTTATCCTTACTGATGGTGTCTTTAGCCATATCTTTAAACTTATTTATTGTCTTCGTTATCGAATCTTTTCTATCGGCCTTTCTTTCAGAAGCCTTAACTGCTTTTTTAAAGGCGTGTTCCATAACTTTTATATCCTTAGATTGAAAAAACACAGAGTGGTTACCAGTTTCCTTATCTTTCATAACAGAAAACTTCACTCCGTGTTTATTTAAAATTTTCTTTAGTTCTTTTAACTCAGGATCTTTTAGATTAATTTCTTCTAACTGTCCCTTTTTAACCATATCCTTTAGCTTTACTTCTTCTCCGTTATTTTTTATTACATTTTTCAAGCCTTCTTGTTCTTCTATTTGCTTGTGTACTTTCTTTAAGGCATCAAGAATTGCTTTACTTGTTGCTTTTGCAAGTCTTACTTCAAGATTAAGACTTGACCTTGATACTTCTTCATTAATCATCTATTCCACCTCCATATAAAAGTAACTCTTTGTATTTTCTTAACTTCTCCTGATGGATTTTTCTTCTAAAATCTTCTCCTGTAACTTTAACTGGTATTGTCATTTCAAGTATTCTTGAATATATCCTCTGATACTCAAGGTCAATATTAGGATTTTGAATAATTTCCAATGATAAGTTTGTAGTGAAAATTGTCGGCCTGCCTTTTAAGTATCTTGAGTTTATAATGTTATATACTTGTTCTCTTGCATAAGATGTATCCCTTTCAATTCCAAGGTCATCTAAGATTAACAATGGAATATTAGAGAGGTTATTGATAATTTCATTTGAATCTAGCTTAAATGCTGATTTTTGTATTTGATTTATTACCTGAGATAAATTCATAATCTTAACTTTAACTTGTTCTCTTTCAATTAATTCATTTGCAATAGAACAAGCAAGATAAGTCTTTCCACTGCCAACATCTCCATAAAATAAAAGTCCTACATTGTCTTTTTTCATTTGTTCAAAACTTTTGGCATAATTATAGGCAACCTTATAGGCTTGACCTTTTTCATTTAAGAATTTCTCAAAAGTATACTGGTGTTGGATTGGCGATGAGAAGCAATCTCTTTTCAATAACGATATTTTCATCAGTCTTTCTCTTTCTTCATTTTCCTTATCTCTTTTTATTTCACACTTACATTTAATTCTGGGAATAAACTTTGTAAATCCAAGGTCAACTAATTCTCCATCGACTCTTTTACCACATGATTTACAATAGATATGTCCATTTCTTTCAATATCATTTTCTCTTAATACAAAATCTTTTAAGCTTTTCATAAACTCTCTCCTATATCGTAATTCATTTTCCTTGTTGTATTATCATTAATGTTTTTTTCCTGATCATTAAGATACCAATTGATTATCGTTGCCTTGTGGTCTTGATACTCTCTGTTATTTGCTTTCATATATGACGAAAGCCTATCAATGTATTCACTAATTCTGCTCCCTAACTCATTCGTTAAGTCCTTGTATTCTTCATCAGTCAAAAATATATTTTTATATATTCCATAAGGCTTTTTTACCTTACTAAAATCATTCTTTCTTAACTCATTATTACTAATATTGTTATAGTTACCTTCCGATTTTCGAAAATCTTGAATTTCGATATTCGAATCTCTTGAATTTCGATTATCGAACTTCTGGAATTTTGTTTTTCGAACTTCTTGATTTTTTAATTCCATATTATTAAATATGCTCATAAAGTCTTTAACATAAATTCTGTTAGGCTTTCCCAGTCCTTGTCTTTTCTTTTCAATCAGTCCTATTCCTGATTTAATATCAAGTTCAGCTATTAATTTATTTGCTTTTTCACTGGCACAATTAAATTGATCTTTTATACTTTCAATTGTGTAGTAAATAAAAACTTTTCCATCTTCATCTATCCAGCCATTTTTATATGAAAGACCCATTCGATTAAGCATATATGAATACAAAACTTTAGCTTCAATAGAAATGCTCTCAAAAATCTCATCTTCCATTAATACCATAGGCAACCTAATGAAGTTATACATCTCAGATTGCCTATTATAAAAATAATCAAAATTCATCCTTACCTCCTTTCTTTGAATTAAAAAAGAGCAGCCTTATTTAAGCTACTCTTGTAGAAAGTATAAAATGAGTTTTATCTTATTATATTTTTCTTTGTGTCTCCTCATACCAGTTGCAAAACTACTCTTACGTCCATGTAGTTTTTTTGGGTCTTTTTGACGTATCCTTCTTCATCTTTATCGAAGACAAAATGCTTATAAAACTGCTTAAAATGCAGGATTTCTAAATTTATATCTTTTGTATCAACGCTATAGTCTCGACGTGGCTTGAGTGGTCAGTATGGATAAAGCTTAATGTTTTTCAAAAGCCTCGTATGTGGGAATAGGTCAATAACTATATAATAAAAATGTAGCCTATTAAAACAGACTACATGACTAATAATTTATTTAGTTAATCCACAACTAATAGGGCAATAATCAAAATTATTTGTATCACGCTGATTATATTTTTGACTGTCATAGCCTAAGTGATGGTGATCTATCAATAATGGATAAAGTGTATTACCTACTTTCCCACATATAACTCTTACTGAACCATTTAATCCTAATTGATATAACTCTAAATCTTCAAGTTGTCCAGTTCCATATTCTATTCTATCTATATTATTTTTAGACTTATCTGCTTCAAAATTAATTTCTTATAAATTTAACAGCTCAGGATGAATATTTTTGATAACTTCAATATATTTACCCTGAGCTTCTTTACCATTTTCTTCATTTATAGAATGACAATGCGGCATTCTCTGACCCCAGTTTTTATAAACATAAGGTATTAACGTATATATTATATACATTAAATTATTTACAAATTCCTCTTCTGTTTCTGTATAAGTTGTTATATCTTTTCCTCTATATCCTTTTATCCAATTTTTATAAGACATAGAAATAACTAATTCTTCTTTTTTCAAAGGCGTTTTTATCTCTTTAACATTATTTTTAGGCCTTGTATTATTCCTAATTCTTTTATTTTTCTTACCCAATTTAGTCCTCTTCCATTTGGCCTAAATAGTACTCAAAAATAATTCTATCATCAATAGAATCGTAACCATTTTCAAGTGGACTCAAATCCCCTCTTGCACTTATCCAAGGTTCTTCTTGATGGGTAATACTTTCAAGTTCGTTCGCATTATATTGACCATACACATCCCATACTTGATTGAGTACATCAAGAGTATCCTCATCAAACTCGTTTTCATCAATTTCTTGCTTTGGAACTTCATTAAATTTATAGTCTCTATATTCTTGATAAATTGAATTTACAACAGGACCATGAACCCATGCTTTGATTTCTTCATCAAATAATTTATTATTTAAATATTCAACGCTATCGTTCATTAGAGTAAGATACCATGAATACGCATAATACACTAATTTTTGTATCTTCTTAGGAGACATTGATTCCTTACTTAAAAACCATTTTGCAATTTTCTTAGCATCCATTTTACATACCTCCTCTTATCTAAACTATACCACATTTTGAAGAAAAAATATATTGTTTTAAAAAGGAAACCTATGTTTTCGAATATAATTATTATACACATACATTCTCTATATGTGTCATTATCAAAAGACCCGACTTGGTCCGCATCTTACTAAGAGGCGTGTCGGGTTCTGTTGGCTTTATTGTGTATTTAGTTTTTATTCTTGTCAATTTTCTATTTCAACTTCAACTGAAGATTTAAATATTACTTTAAGCATTTCATCATGAACTATAATCTTATCTATAAGTTTCCTTACCAATTCTTCATCATAACTTTCTATTTCTAATTCTTGATTTTCTAAAAACTCTTCTAATTCCATTAGTCTGCTTTGTTCATTCTTCTCTTCCGCCATATTTAGGAGTATCTTTTCTTTCTCATTTCTTAATTCTTCCACTCTGTCTGCGAAGACTGTGTAGTCTTTCTTGGCATTAGCTACTTTTAAAAGCCTTCTTGCACTTTCAACATTTCTTGGTCAATTTCTTCTATCTGGCTACTTCCATCACCTGTGATGGCTTTTTCGATATTTTCTTTTATAATTTCCTTTAACTCTATACGTTCACCAATTAGCTGATTGATCGTTTCTACAACTGCTTCTTTCAGATCTTCTTTAATAGTCCTAGCATGGCAGGCTTCTGACCTTTAAAATCACCAGATTATGCGCCTTAAATATTTGAAAATCTATTTTATATTTCCTCTATTCCTATTTTTTTCAAATAATTATATGTACCATCATAAAATTTTGGCTGTCTTGTCATATCTTCATTACAACCCCTTGGAATGAAGATTACCATTCCTTGCCTTGCCCTTGTAAGAAGCACTCTATAGGTGTTTTTAAGATATACTTTATCTTCACTTTTTAAAATGTTTGCCCATTTAGACCCACGAAATCTCTTGTAAATCCATTTACCGTCTATAATTCTAAAGTCTGCATCCCAGCAAACTATAGAATAATCAATTTCAAGTCCTTGCACGTCAAACTCTGTGACTACATCTTCAAGAGCATAGCAGGATCTTACATCTTCCTTATTGTTTAAAAACCAATTACAAACGTCAATTTTGTTTTTTACAAATATTCCCTCAGGTTTCAATCTCAATGCTCCACTTGCTGCAAGTAACCCATATTTCTGTGATTCCATTGACTTATTTTTGACCCATTCTTTTGCTTTTTTAATATCTCTAGTGATTTTAATTGGGTATTTATATTTGATTTTTTCATAAATTTGTTTTGCAGTGTCAACATCCAAATCTAATGTAGCTTTTATAAATTCTGCTAGGTCAGGAGTTCTAAACGATCTTAAAGATATAGAAAGATGTAAATCTTCTATCTCCTTTACATTTAGGCCATTTATCATATACTTCCATTCATTGCTCATCAAATATTCTTCTTTTAAATTATCAGACACATAAACGTCCCATCCTCTAAATTTTGATCTCAATGCATTAAACCATTCTGGAAGCCCACCTTCTCCATCATTTATTTCTTGTCCACCCCCTATAAGGCAAACTATAACTGCCCAACTTTTATGTCGATCCATTGTACTGATTAAAAACTCGGGTTCACTATAATTAAAATCTGAAATTCCTTTTTTAGTTTTCATAAACTTTGCTATCTTTTCATGATTCCACGATCTTTGAGCTTCATCAAAAATTACTATATGTTCTGGAGGAACATTATCGTTGTTTATAAATGAGTCCCTATACTTGTGTATTATCTGTATAAATGCATTCGTTTTTCTTCTCTCGTCAGATTTCTTTATATTTAAACCAAGCTTTTTCATACTCTCGATCCTATCTCTTACAAGAGCTTCTTGTAAAACCTCTACAAGAGGAAAATTACCAGACAAAAATACTGCATGCTCCCCTTTTTTAGCATCAGCTTTTTGAATTCCAAGATTAAGGCCCACAAGTGTCTTTCCTGCACCTGGTACACCAGTTACAAAACATATTGACTTTTTATTTTGAGTTTTACTATATTCAATTATATTATTAATCGAATCTGTGGTTATAGAAATATTTTTTACACCAGCATCATTTCTTGTTATGTCTTCTACATTATGCCCTGTATATAGCGCCTGTGCAGCCTCTACAATAGTTGGTGTTGGTAAATATTCACTCTTAATCCAATTATCATAAGAAAATTTTGGCATCTGATATTGCTTTGAAACTTGTAAAATTAATTCTCTAATTCCATAACTATTGCATTTTAAGGGTTCCATAAGATTTTCTTTAACTATAAGATTATTGTCTTTTGAAGGAGCATCCGTTGCAATCAAAATAGGAACTATTAACTTATCAAAGCTTTCTTTGTGAAAGTTTTTTAAGTCTAATGCATAATCATATACTTGATCATAGTCTGAGCCATAATATTCTTCACTCCCACATTTAAATTCAAGAACAAAAATAATATTGTTGTATAAAATAATATTATCCACCCTTTTACCCATGCGGGGTATGGTATATTCAAAAATAACTTTTCCATCAAGTCCCTTAAGTTCTCTTTTTAAAATGTTAATCTCTTGAATCCAAGTATTTTTTTGTTGAATCTTAGTCTCTGCAGATGAATCATTGCTACTAATTATACCTAGGATATTATCATTATCTCTGTTTAAAAAATTATTAATACTATCTTCATAGTAGGAGTTTAATCTCAACATCTTCTCTCCTTTTGTTTAAAAGTATTCTAGTCACGATATTTTTCTGCAATTTGAATTTTATAAAAACAACTTAAAAAAGAGTACTATTGTAATGCTTTTTTCGATAATTCTTCGCCTTATTAATGACTACATTTAAGATGAATAGTGCTTTCTTATTTATATAGTTTTTCGTAACGAATCAAACCATATCTCTTATAATAAAAATCTAATTTGGATATTTTTTGGCTTGGTCTAAGTTTAGTCCTTTACTCTTGACGCCAATGCAACCGTCTCCACATGCATTGTCTTTTGCTTGGGAACATAATTTTTTATCCTCGTCATTCTTGTAGGAGCACAATTTATCACTGTCATTGTCTTTGGCATTTTTTCTTTTATCTTTGAAA
>NZ_BAEW01000022.1:0-15434 GCF_000246925.1 Peptoniphilus rhinitidis 1-13
ACGTACTGTGCTTTCTGGAATATTTTTTTGTATTTTTATTAAGTTTTAAGAAAAAACATTCTCTATAACGCTCTCTGCGGGCTTTTTAATGTGTGCATAGACCAATTCTATTGCTTAAAAAGCAAACCTTGTTTAAAGTGATGTTTAGGAGCTTATTTAAGATTTAGGCATGTTTTTGTTAATTTTATATAAAAAATCAAAGGTTTTTTATAAGTTTTAGAGTTCTCTTCCAAAATCTTGGTTATTTTCTCTAGAAATATCTTCAGAATATTTATTTCCAAAATTTTCTAATTGTTCCAAATAAAAATCTGCTTCATCTTCATAATCTTTATTAATAGCCTCTTCTTTTTCAAAATCATTAGATTTTTCTATTTCATATTCTCTTTCAAAAGACTTGTTAGCTCTTTCTTTTTCCATGCTTTCTCTTAATTCCTTTACAAAGGCACTTTTTTCTTCTTTACTAAGATCTTTATCCATTCTGTATTTAGTAAACAACTTAGACATTTTTTTAGATTCTTCAGCTATACGACTAATAGTATCTACAACTTCTCTTCCTTTTTCGATTCTATCGTTTATATCTTTAACTTGCTTTTCCATTTCTAATTCTGGATCTACATCGTCATCCAATGCCAATCTAAATTCTAATTCTTTTTCAAAAGCATCTTTTACGAATTCCACTTCATCTTCTAAAGTATAAACATTTTCTAACTCTACGTTATCCCTATGTAGGTACATATCTTTAGCTGATATTTTTTGTATTGCCTCTTCAAAATAGTTTTTATTTTTATTTATAAGATTATTATCTATAGCGTGCATGTTAAAAACTTCCCTCAATTTTTTCTCGTTGATTCTGTTAAGTTCGTCTAAAATCTTTTTTATCCTTTTCCAAGATTTAAACCTAGTATTTGAAAGAAGAACAGGATTTGTTCTATAAGGAGGATAAATTTTATCGTCTTCTACCTTATATCCTTCCTTCTCTAAAGATTTTTTGACTTCATCTGTAGTTCTGAATTGGCAAGAAAAAATATTGCGTTTTAAAGAGTTGCTAACCCTATCGTTTAAAGTATAGAACTTCTCTTTAGGGTTTCGCTTCTTTCTTTCCATTCTTTCTACAGCAGTCATTTTTGGTCTGTTTCTATTATACAACATGCTCTCATAAATGGAAGATAAACCCTTATCTTTGCAAACCTGATTTACATTTTCTTTCAAGGCATTTTTAAAAAGAAACTCCCTAGGCTGAAGACCTACACCTCTGCCACTTTCACAAACAAAGTGAGCGTGTATATTTCTTCCTTGTGTGTGAGATGCAACAATAAATCTTGCATCTTCGCCCAATGTTTTCTTTAAAGCTTCACTAGTTATATCTCTAGCATCAGACAAAGATATATCATCTTCAGAGGAAAAACTTATGTAACCTGTGTAAGCATAAATACCAGAATTATTTTGTAAAACCTGTATACCACGACCAGACCTTAAACTGTCTAAATAACTTTCCTCATTATTTTTATATATAGAATTAATATTTCTTTCTTTTTTTCTAAAATTTTCTTCATCTAAATAAATAAGTTTTTCAAAATTAAATTGATTACAATTATTTTCATTTATTAATAGTCCATGGCCTGTTTGTTCATCTTTAAGAATATAATTAATAGATGCTCTTATATTAGATGATTTTTTAACACTTATAAATGCCAATTATTCTTTCACCACTTTTTCTATATTTATTGTTGGAATTAAGGTTTCTTTTATATTTAAGTATAAAGTATCGCCTACATTTATTTTCTTCTGCATATCTTTATCTAGTGGTATTCTATAAATGTCTTTTTTTGATTCAGCTATAGCATATACTTCCCCATTTTCATTGCTAAAAGAATTAACCTTGGCTATATCTTTTATTGTTGGAATACTTTCCTTTTCTTCAATATTTGTAATTTCCTTTATTTTTACTTCATTGAAGAGATCTTTTACTGGGAAATACATTATAATTAAAGCTATTATTATTGAAATAAAAATTTTAATTCTATTTTTATCTTTTTTAGATAAGAAAAAGGTCTTTAAAAGATTTGCATTTTTCACTCCCATTTCATAGTCAAATTCATCTTGCTTTTGCATTTGTCCGTCTGGATCTATATTTCCAGAATATTTATCTAAATCCAAGTCTAATTTTTCAAAATCTGGCTTGACTTTATTGTCATATATTTTCAAGTTCGTCACCTAACCTATTTAAATATTTATCTGATATTTCTTTTATTCTACTTCTTAAAAGTTCAATGTTTTCTCTTAACGAATATTCATTTAACAAAGATGTTTCAATATCTGATATTTCTTTTTGGCTTTTTTCAAAATAAATATAAAGCTCTTCTCTAATATTTTTAATTTCTTTTAAAACATCTAAGATTTCTTTCATTTGTGTATCTCTGTCTTTTTCTGAATAACTTTCTACAACATAGATACCATATTCTTTAATTATTTTGTTAATTTCGTTAATTTTTTTATCTAATTCTAAATATTCTTCTTCCCCTATCGAAATAACAAAACCATCCAAAATTATTTTTTTCAGAACATCGGACATCGAAAGATTATTTTGTTTAGCAAATCTGTAAAAAAAGTCATATTGTTCATCTGTAAAATTTAATTGAATACTTTTTGTCATGGCATAACATATCCTATAGGTCTTTTACTTTTACAATTAGCAATAGAAAAATTAAATTTATTTCTTATAGTTTTATACATAGGTAAGTCTTTATTAGATAATACTTTTATAAGCCTAGAAAAAGTATTGCTATATACTAGCTCTTTATATGATCTTGATTTAAGTGCGTTCATATAAACGTCTGTATCTTTAATAAAACACATTACAAAATTGAACTCTAAAACTTCTCTCCCAACAAAAATAGAATTATCCATATAAATTAGAAAGAAATGATCTCCAATATCTTCAAGTACAGCTTCTTTTTGCTTAAAAGTTTCTGTGTCAAAAAACCTTAATTTTATAAAGCCACTTTCGTTAAAAAATTCATCTAAATTAACAAGTCCATATACAGAACCCCCTATTAAATTATTAAAATCATTATATGAATACTTAAAGTCTAGGTATAACCTAGTATTATCTCTCCTTTTCTCTTTAACTTCCATAATTTCACTTCCTTTTAATACAGATAAGGTTAGCTATAAAAACAGCTAACCTCTTTACTATTCATCTTCCATTTCTGATAAATAATCTAAGCCTCTTATATATTCTTCCTCCCCATCATTCAAGAAACTTTCTTCTTTTAAAGAATATAAAATTTCTCTAAAAACTACTTCTTCTTCAGGATTAATTTCTTTTGAATCCTTTAAATCCAATAAAATCTTATCGTATTTTTCATAAATTGATAGTTCATTATATTTGTCAAAATCATTAGCCCATACTTTTGAAATTCCCTGTATATTATCAATCTTTTGTATTTTTTCAATTAATTCATCTATCTTTTGACCTTCTTTTTCAGGATTAATTTTTATTTTGAAATTAATATTATGTGAATCTACAGTATAATCTTTTGAATTTAAAATTTTTAAAACTTTTTCTAATTCTGCATTATTTGGTGGGTATGAGAAACTAACAGCAATTTCATCCTTTTTATAAAAGTTATTTTGATCAACTTCTTCCATTTCTTTAACTTTATTGTCAACCACTGGTATAAGTTTTTCTAATTTATCAAAATCAACATTTTCAAAATAAAAATATGATTTAGGAATAAATCCTTGAATTGAATCTCCACCTTGTAATCCTAAAAATTCTTTATATACTTGTTCTTTTTTCTTTTTTAATTGATTAAAAATTTCTTCTTCTGAATATGTTTTATAATCAGATAAAGCTCCTTGTAGGTATTTTCCATCGTTATATAATTTTAGTACATCCTTATCTAAAGCTAAATCTTCTATATTATTACTTGCATAATATTTTTCATAAACACCTAAAAAAGGTTTATTAGGATCAGTTTCTGAAACTTTTAATTTTTCTGGCTCTTTAGAGTTTTTATCATCTCTGTTATCTATCACAATTTTACTTTGTTCCTCTGCACTATTTTTTTTATCATTTTTGCATCCACTTGTAAGAAGGCTCAAAGAAATTAAAAAAGATGAAATTAACATTATCTTTTTATTCAAAATAATCACCTCAATAAATAACTAGATTATCTCCATCTTCATACATATAAAAACCATCATATTCTTCATCAGGGCTACCCTCTAAATCATCTATAAAATCATGTATATTCTCCATAACTTCATCTGTAATTTCTAAATCATCATAATAAAAAGTTATTCCGTCAATAACAATGCTTTTTTCACTCATAATATCTCTCCTTATAAAAATTTTCTAAATATACCTTAAATATTAGATACCTTAAATCGAAGAAAATTTATTTTGGAATAAAAATTCCTCTATTATCTAAAATAGAAGAATTATTTTAATTAAGAAAGTTTTTCTAAAATATCTAACATTTCTTGTAATGAATTTGATTTGTAAATCTTAGTTTTAGAAAAAGAATATGTTAATTTGCTTTTTTTGTCATCTGGATTTTTCTTTATCATATCATCTAATGTGTTAAATGCTATTGTTTTAATTGTAGGTAATACATCTATGTTATTATCTACAATAAAAGAATCTAAATCAGAAATTGCTTCTATTTTAATTAAAGAATTTTTTAATTCTTCTTTGTCTTCATTAGACTTATCTAAACCAACAATACTATTTTCAGTTATTTCTTTTACCTTGTTTATAAAAGTATCTCTAGTTAAATTTTCTAAAATGTCTTTAGAAAAATCTTTTTCTTCTATAGGATTTGAAGGTTCAGTTATATTTTCGTCTGTACCAGGTTTTTCTGGTTCTGTTGTGTTATTATTCCTTCATTAGAATTATTATCTTCCTTTAGCATTTTATTACTTAAAATAGTTTCAACTTGTTCAAGTGTACTTGCCTTTTCAATTAGTTTTGTAAAATAATTAAGTTTATATTCAGATAAATTTTTACCTTTTATAATTTTTAAAGCTTCTTCTTTCTTTTCCTTTAATTTATTTGCATAAGTTTCTTTTTCTTTTTCTAATTCTTCTGCCTTTGTATTTCCCTCTACAGCCTTATTATAAATTGTTTTTGCCAATTCATAAGTTTCTGCTTCTTTAATATCTTTAGAATATGAAGTTAGTTTTTCATTAGTTAAATATTTAAGATCCTTTAGTTTTTCAACTAATTCTTCTTTATCTTTTTCAAGTTTTTTCTTAACATCAAGTTCTTCAGATTCCTTTAAAATCTTATTTACATCTTCTATAAGCTTTGCAGAATCTATATCTTTCATGAGTTTTTCAGAATATTCTTTAGACAAATTAGTTAATTTATAAATTTTCATTTTTGCCAATGTTTTTGACTTTTCAAGGTTTTCTGTAGTTTTAATGTTAGCTAATTTTAAAATGTCATCTAATTCTCTAACTTCCATTGCATAATAGATGTCGTCTGTAAATTTTTCATTATCTTTTTCTGTTAAATTATTAATTTCTTTTAACTTATTTCTTGCTATTTCCTTTTCTTCTAATAAAATTTTAGAGCCATCAAGGTTTGATTTTGCAAGCTTTAATACTTCATCAACTTCATTTAAAGAAACAGCGGAATCAATTAATCTTATATAATATTCTTTAGAATTTTTTCTTAGTTCAAGCTTATCTAATTCTTTTTTAGCTTCAGCTTTTTTATCTTTTAAAACTGATAAAGCTTCTGCTCCTCCATTGCTTATTTCATCAATTATATTTTTGACTTCTACATTTGTTTTAGCTCTTTCAAGTCTTTTATAATAATATTCTTTATCTTCCTTAGATAATATTTTATTTTCATCGATTAGTTTTTTTGCTTGTTCTTTATATAACTTTACATCTTTATTTAGAAGCTCAATTTGTTTTTCCAATTCTTCTTTAAATTTATTTAATTCTTCTTGTGTTTCTATATTATTTAAAGTTGAATATAGCTTGTTCTTTTCGAGTTCTGAAAATTCAGAATCATAAATTTTTTTATTCAACTCCATTTTTTCTGTTTTAAATTGGAATAGAGCTTGTTTTGAAGCTTTTGTTACATTGTCTAAGTGTTTTTCTAGGCTCTTTGTTGTATACATTCTACTAATAGAGTTTATATCTATATCCTTTGAAAGGTAATCAAAAAGCTTTAAAATTTCTTCTCTAACTTTTCCTTTAGTTAAATCAAAAATATATTTAGTAATACTATCTTCCAATGAATATAATTCAGTAACAGTTGAAGTTTCTTCAACCTTTTCTTTAAAATCAGCTTTTTTCTCATTACTCAAAAATCTTGATTCTTCAATAAAACTTATTAAATCTTCTTTTCTGTTTTTTAAAATTTCACTTTCAGAGGATTTTCTAAAAGCTTCTTTTCTACTATCTATAGTATTATTAATAGAATTAATTTCTGATGCTGTTTTGCTATTGTCAATTTGTTCATAATATTTGTTCTTTTCATTATATGACAAAGCTCTATCTGAATTACTTACTTTTCTTATAGCGTCTCTTCTCTCTTTAGAAAGACCACCTGGATAGTCAATAGTTATAGAATAATCATTGTAATATTGGTTTTTAAAACTAAATGTAACACTCTTAGGATCATTATCTAAATAAAATGGAATCCTGATTTTTCCAACTTTATCAGCTAAAACTTCATATTTTGCACTTTGAGATGAGTTGTAATTATAGCTTATTTTTGAGTTAGGCGGAACATTAGAAAAATAAACATTAAATCTGTTGATTATTCCCTTTTCTTTTTCATATCTAGCTTCAATTTTCATATTTTTCTTTTCATAAACTTTCATTGTTTTTTCTTCTTGTCTACGAGCGTATTCGCCTTTATCATTTTTTTGTCTTATATAAAAAATTGTATCTTTTTCTGGCATTGGCAATCTATTAAAAATCCAATAAGCTTCTTGAGCATCGTAATTTAATTTTATTGAATTAGAAGCTTGTGAATCTACCCCATGGCCAAAAGTCTTTTTTAATTTCCACTCATCAATTTTTTTATACTGTTCTTCTTTTTCCAATGGATCATAAATCTTTTCATATTCTTTTCTTTCAATTCCTGCACCTTCTAAATATTGTTTTGGCTGAATTGAATAAAGTGGTAAATCTTTTTTATCATAGTTTTTACCAGATTCTAAAGTTGTTGTAATATGATGGAATATATCATCATTAGCATCCCTTGAACTTTGATAAATGTTTGATTTAACCAGCTAACACTTTTATAGCCTTTGGATTTTCGTGTTTTACAATATAAGGAGCATATCCTGAAGCAACAAATGTTGCCTTTCCATCAATTTTTTTATCATATTCTATTTCTACTTCTTTAAATCTTACATAATCGCCTTTTGAAGAAAGATCTTCATCTTTATTTCCTTTAAAAACACCAAATAAATTTTCTGTATAGGCTTTTACACTGCTTAATTGACCTGTAAAATTTTGTAGTTCAGCTAAAATATCAGCTCTTTTATCTTCGTTATATCTTTCCTTATCCCAAAACATTTTTGATTTTGAAAAAGATTTTGGTAAAAGAACATTAAAGGAAGTAGATTTATTTTGCCATGTAGTATAAGTATAATATCCACCCCATGGAGAAAATCTAACTCTTTCAACTCTTTCCTTATAATATATTGTCCCTAATGCACTTCTATAAGTATTTTCTCTTAAAGGTACATCTTTAAAAGTAGCAGATGATCCATTTTTGTATTCTCCGTCAAATTTAATCCCTGTTACAGTTGAATTACTATTAACATAATAATTCGCATCAATATAGGTATTGACTAAGCCGTTTTTTTCTTCACTAGGTTCTCTAGTTATTTTGTAACCAAACCTTTCAATTTTCCATTTATTAATTTCATCTTTATATTCTTTCCCTGAAGAGTTATTAAAATTCTTCTTAGCGGCAAAAATATTTAAGGGAGAAAATAAACTTAAAATTAATAAAAACAATGTGACTTTTTTAATTTTTTTCATAACATTACCTCCTTTCTTAATTTAATATACCTAAAAAGCAAAATTTTTTTATTATTTTTCAATTTTAAATAAAAAATATAGAAAATATAGGTATATTGTCTTTATGAGAGGTGAATTGGAATAAATGATAAACAATAGTTTTAAAGAAAATTATAAAAAACATTCTTCAACTGCTATGCTCGCTCTAACTTTAATTGTTTCTTTTAATTCTGTATATGCGTATAATAAAACAGATGCTTATACAGATAATAATGAACATGTTAATATGTTGTATAATGAAGAAAAAAATAATTTTTCTATAAATGAAGAATATGACTATAGTGCAAATGAAGAATATGATGTTGAAAAATCTGACAGTATAGAGGCAAAAGATTTTTTTACTGATGAAATCAACATAACCCCTAGAGATGAAATTTTTGTAGAAAATTCTGATACAATTTCTGTAATAGATGAAAACACAAATCTTTATAGCTCAATTAAAAGCATAAATAATAATGAAGATAATTATATTAATCCAAACAATAATTTAAGAAAAGTAATTTTACAAAGAGCTTTTTCACAAATTGGCCTACCTTACGTCTGGGGATCCTCTTGTCCATGGGGTTCTTTTGACTGCTCTGGTTTAAGCACTTACGCTTATAAATGAATAGGTTATATCTTACCAAGAACTTCATATAATCAAGCTAATATAGGTAAAACAATACCATTAAATGAAGCACAGGCAGGAGATCTTTTATTTTTTGGAAAAAATGGTGTTTCTCATGTGGGTATTTATGCTGGAAACTACACCATGGTTCACGCTTCACCAAACAATGGTGTTTGCTATGTTGATTTAAGAAGTTATAATATGACTAACTTTAGATTGGCAAAAAATATACTCGATTATTAGGATAATTTTTTATGAAAAAATATAATGATTTCAAAGACATTCTAAAATTATAAAAGAAACAGGTTCTTTTTTTAATATTGGAGCTAGAAAAGAGGTCAAATACTTGCCTAATCTTTTAAAAGACAATGAAGAAATTCTTTATATAACAAGTGGTAGGTTACAAGGAAATAGTTGGCTTATTACTTGTACTAATAAAAGGTTATTGTTTTTAGATAGAGGTATTTTATTTGGTACAAGGACAAAAGAATTTAGGCTTGAAAAAATTAATGGTGTTTCTTATAGTTTAGGTCTATTTTGGGGAATTATAAATATTGAACATGGTGGAAATGGATTTACTATTGGTGGAATAAAGAAAAAAACTGTAAAAAAGATGGTTGAAGCTATTCAAACAGCTATTGATGATTATATTGATGATTTTTCATCAGAAGCTATGGATCTTTATTGTGTGAATGACAAATTTTATGAAATAAAAAAATACAAGGAATTACTAGACTTTAACATAATAACTGAAGAGGAGTTTTTACAGAAAAAAAGTGAACTCTTGGATTTATAAACTATTAAATAGTTGCTAACCTTTTAAAGTCTTCTAAATTGTATTCATTCATATTTAGTTCGTCCAAAAAAATATTTTAAACATTACATCTATTATAATATGATTGAAAGTTTTTATTACATAAAATAATCATTTTTGAATTTTGATTATATCATTTTTAATAACATTTAGTGAGTTAAGTTTTATAAATTTATAGATAAGAATGCATTGCTTATGAAATTATTTTATGATATCATAATGAAGGTTGGATAATATAGTCTATACAAATAATGCAAGCATTTTCAAAAAAAATATTATACGTGGAGGAAATTTATGAAAAATCAAAAAGTCTCTAGTTTAAGCAGCAATATGAAAAAGATAATTGTTACTGGTCAAGGATGCAAAGATGATTGCTCAGGAACAGAAATTGATATAGCTAACGGAAAATATATTGCCATTCCAGCTGTGGTTTGTTATGGCTATGAATGTCCAAGAAAACCCGTAAGACCCGCTCATATAACAGAATTATTTTAAATAAATAGATTAGCATTATTTTTACATAGATAAGAAGGGGTTGTATGTGATCGCTTTAATAGACTCAGGGATTAATATCACTCAATTAAAACAAGTGAAAGCTGTTGATATTGGCTATGGTATATTAGATGAAAATGGACATGGTAGTATATTAGCAGATATTATTTTAAAAATATTAAGCATAAATAATGTAAATTTAGAAATCGTTTCCTTAAAAATTTTAGATAAATTTAAGAGAGGAACTTTAGATGGTATGTTTAAAGCACTAGATTATTGTCTAGAGTTAAAACCAAGTTGTATATGTATGGCACTATCAATTTCTAATTATAATAGCATTGAAATAGTAAAATTAAAACAATATATAACAAAAATCGCCAAAGAAAAAATTTATATTATAACTGCTTTTGAGAATGGAACATACAACTCTTATCCAGCTAACTTTAAAGAAGTATATGGTTGCTTAAATAGCTTAGCTTATACTGATTATAATATAGAAAATATTAAAAAAAATCTTATAGTTAATGCTACTGTTGATTCTATATATTTTATGTTCCAAAATCAAATAAAAGTAATAGGCGGAAACAGTCTACTATGTGGAATAGCTACAGCATATTTTTTTATAATAAAATTCATATACAAAAAAGAAATTCTATTTCCAGATATTTTATATAAAATTGCCGAATTTAACAAATTTAACACACGTGTAAAAGATTATAAAAAAATTAATGCAATTAAGATGAAACTAAAAACTATGAAGTTTACAAATATTGATAATCCTTACTTAATTTTGAATGATCTAAATAAAGGAAAATTATTTTTAGAAGAAATTAAAAATTATAATTATAATGTTGGTAAAAAATATTATTTACAGTTACATCATCTTTTAACATGGAATGATTTTGTTACATATTTGTATTTTGAAAATAAATAATTTATAGGAGGTTATAAATGAATAAAAATATAGATATATTCGAAATAAATGAAGAAAGTTTATATATTTATAATCATATAAAAGGACGAGGGATATTAATTCACCCTGAAGTATACAAAATATTACTTAATTACTTGTCAATAGAGGATTTATTAGATAACAATTTAGATGATAGTCGGGATTTTTGGATAAAACTTTCTGAATACTTATCAGAAATGGAATTTTATGAGGAAGAATCTTTTATTGAAAAGGATACAGAATTAAATGTTACTTGGATTATTACAGATTACTGCAATTTATTTTGTAAACATTGTTCGCATGATGCTATTCCTAAAGGAAGTAAAATTATAGAAGCAGATATAAATATTCTGAATGCAATATTAGACAAGCTAAAACCAGGAGGCCTAATATTATCTGGTGGAGAACCTATGATCTTGAATAATTTTACGCAAGTTGTTGATGTTTTAAGAGATAGATATTCAGGAAAATTAAATTTGGCGACAAATGGTACTCTGATTAGTAAAGAAAATATTAATATTATTAAAGCTTTTGATAGTATAGATATTAGTATTGATGGAATGACCGAAAAAGAAACTGATAGTATACGTGGAAAAGGGACATATAAGAAAGTTATAAATGCTTTAGCCTTATTAAAGGAAATAAATTTTAAAAATATTTCTTTGT
The DNA here is from genome assembly GCF_000246925.1 of Peptoniphilus rhinitidis 1-13. Classification (NCBI taxonomy): domain Bacteria; kingdom Bacillati; phylum Bacillota; class Tissierellia; order Tissierellales; family Peptoniphilaceae; genus Peptoniphilus; species Peptoniphilus lacydonensis. The sequence continues at coordinate 11,593 of NZ_BAEW01000022.1, forward strand.
CAATGGTGTTTGACAAAAATAATGATTATTTATATTCAAAGTTTATTGAATACTGTAAAAAATCGGGTTATAAACCAGTATGCAGATATTTAAGTTTAGTTGGTAGAGCTAAAGATAATTTTAGTGAAGATGTTGAAATGTATGGAATTCTTTCTGGAGGTTTTTCAGTTTTTGACGCACACTATGAATGTAAAGCATGTTTAAATTCAGTTACGGTCGACTCTAAAGGCTACGTTTATCCCTGTAATTTGTTTATGGATAAAAGATTTAGAATTGGAAACATATTAGAAGATAATAATATTTTTGATAAAATGGAAAGAAATAAAAAAAATAATTGGTATAAAGAATTTTCAGAATACATAAGTTGGGAAAGAAGTGAATGTTCAGACTGTAAATATAGAAGAACTTGTTGGAGTTGCCCAGGAATGGCTTATGGCTATGAGCAAATTCACGGGAATTTTCGAAGAAATAATCAATGTAAAAGTAAATATTTAAGAATAACGGAGGAAATGAAAAATCTTGAATGAATATACAATATCTATAATGATTACCAATGAATGTAATTTAAAATGTAAATACTGTTATGTGAGGCAATTGTCTAAAGATAGAAAAAATTTTTTGAGTATAGAGGGTACAGATCATATAATTAATTTTTTAATTAAAACATATAAAAGTGATGATAAACTCACATTTAATTTTATTGGAGGAGAACCTTTATTGAATTATGAAGTAATAGATTATTTTATTAAAAAGATTAAAGTATCCTTTAAAGACACTCAATTTATGTTAACTACAAACGGATTATTGTTAAACAATACACTGATAAATAAACTAATAAATCATTTCTATAACACCTTAACAATTAGCTTAGACGGAGATATGAATACACACTTAAAAAATAGAGTAGGCTGTTCAGTAGAAGATTACAAAATATTATTAAATAATGCTTTGCTTTTAAATAACAAAATGGATAAATTAAGAATTAGAATGACTATTACTAAAGAAACTACTGAATATTTATTTAATAATATTAGGTATCTTATAAATCTCGGGTTTAATATTATAGTTCCTGTTTTAGATTTTACAGATATAAATTATGATCATAATGATATAAGTAAATTAAGCAAAGAGATAAATAAAATAAAACTATTTTTTAATACTAATGATATTGCAAAAATAAAATTTAGAGGAGTTAATGGCGAAATTCAAAATTTAAATAAATGTGATGCAGGATGTAGTTCATTTTGTATTGATTCAAAAGGAGATATTTACCCTTGTTCATCTGCTATAGATGAAAATTTAAAGATAGGTGATATATACAATGGCATTGATTTAAATAAAATAAATAATTTAAATAAAATAAATAATATCCCACTCAAAGAATGTGAGGGATGTCTTCTTTATGAAGAATGTCTATCGCCAAGATGTAAACTTATAAATTACGTAACTATGGGAGATTATTTTAAACCAAATCTAGCTCATTGTATACATATGAATGCAATTTCTCAAGGAGAATAAATTTGATAGAAATAAAAAATTTAAAATTTAATTATAAAAATAAATTCCAACTCAATATTCCTGATCTAATAATTAATGATGGAATAGTTGGTTTGCTTGGCACAAATGGTTCAGGTAAAACGACTTTTTTCAAAATATTATCGACCATTTTGCCACTTAAAAACGGAAGCATAAATATAAACGGACTAAATTTGACGGCTAAAAATTACAGCAAGATTCGCTCTATACTAAGTTATATGCCTCAAAACTTTGATTTTTTCCCTAAGTTTAGCGTTTATGAAGTATTAGAGTATTTTGCTATTTTAAAACTTATGGACAAAAGTATTATCTCTCAAAGAATAGAAGAGGTTTTAACTGAAGTAAACATGTTGGACTATAAAAATTCTTTAGCCACAAACTTATCAGGTGGTTTGAAAAGAAGATTAGGCTTTGCAATTTCTGTACTAAATCAACCAAAAATACTCTTATTAGATGAACCTACTGCTGGAGTAGATCCTAAAGAAAGAATAGAAATGAGAAACAGTATAAAAAAATATTCTAAAGGACGACTAATTCTAATATCTACTCATATTGTTGAAGATATAGAAAACTTATGTAGCGATGTGATTATACTGTTAAACGGAAATGTTAAATATGCTGGGAAAACAAATAATTTTATAGAAAATTCTCCAAGTGTGTATATTCTTAAAATAAAAAATGATGAATTCGAAAAAGTTAAAATGCTTGGTGAAATTATAAATATTAAATACATTGATGATTTCATGGAAATTACATTAGTAAGTGATAAAACTTTAGATGCTATTGAAAAAAATAAAACTTTAGAAAGTGGATACTTATATGTGCAAAATAAAAACTCATTCATTAAAAATTAAAAAAATATTACCAATTACACTTTTAATATTTACATTAATAAGTGTATTCTTAACGAACAATAGCATTGGATATATAAAAAGTTTTCCCATAAAAACATCAAGCGATATAAATAACTTAGAACATTATAAATTGTTAAATAAAGTATTTCCAAGATTTGAAACATTGTCAGATAAAGAAAAAATGACAATTTTAAATAATTGCTTCCAAGAATTGATACAAAATGATATAACATTAAAAAGTAATGAAATACAATATATAAAAGAAAACTTTATAAATAAAACAAAATATAGCGATTATGAGCAAAAATGGGATCAACTTTATAAAATATCCATAGAAAATGGAACAATAGAAAAATTTGAAAAAATTAGATTTAATATTTCTTACTTTTCTGGAATGAACTTACAAGATGTACAAAATAGATTGTCTGAAATTGATAAAAATCAAAATCTTTCTTTTGATTTTGCATATGAATTAGCTGATAAAATTATTATTCTTTGGTCTCTATTTATATATATATTGGTTGGATACTTTTTTTATATCTACAGAAATAAAAATAGCGAAGTATTTATTATGACTTCACCATATAATCCTACAAAGTATTCTTTATGTAACTTACTTAAAATCCAATCTACAATATTATTCTTAGCAAGCTTAGAATATATTACCTTTTCATTAATTATTCATAATAAAATAAAGTTTGACTATGTTAGTGTTTTTTCAGATTATTTAATTGTATTATTTATGATAATATGGATTTCAATCATATTCTTTATAAGTCTTGCATATTTCTTAAATGAAGTAAGTAAAAAAATATATATAACAGCTCCATTATACTATACTGTTTGTTTTTCATTCATTACTCCTACACTCGAGAAAAGTAAACTAAAAATTTTATTACCCTATATAAGAAGAGATATGTTTACACTAATAGATAAACAATTTTGCGATTTGTTATTCTTGAATAGATTAGTTATATTTATATTAACTATTTTGTTGACTATCGGAATAATTGAATTTTTTTAAGAAAGGATACACAAGAGATCGATATGTTAATTAATTTTATTTTAAAACAAGAAATCAGTTTAAGAAAAATATTTCTAATATCACTTTCACCTATACTGTTATTTATTTTTGAAGTAAATAACAGTTTTTCATACATAAGATTTTTTTGAATCAATATTACCAACATTTTATATTTTTATACTTTTTAGTAGTTTAATAAACTCTAAAACCGTAGGTATAGATGATCTAGAAAAATCAACACCTTATTCGAACTATAAGATTTATCTCTATAAAACTCTTGTTCTCTCTGTTTTGTTTGTTTTAAATATTATATATAACTATTTGATTTTACGAATAATATTTAACTATAGATTTTATATAGGACAAATCTCCATTGGGGAAAACAATTATTCAGAGATAACCACATTTTATATATTTATCTCTGGAAT
>NZ_BAEW01000021.1:0-17936 GCF_000246925.1 Peptoniphilus rhinitidis 1-13
ACGTACTGTGTGCTTATTCTACTACACTTTTAAAAATTTTTAAAGATATTTTATAACAATTTTGTATATTTTATAAATTTCTTATATTCCATAAAGAAAATTATATAAATAAATTAAATCTTAAAACAATTACTACAGTTTTATTTTTACCCTTTTAATCAAAAGTTATAGCATAAAATTTATAATAATTATTATAAACTATTTAATTTTAAAAAATCATATAAAGAAATTATTTTCTTAAAATTTATTATAACAATATATTCTCTTAAAAATTTATTTTACATTTTATAATTATAACACCTTATTCTTTCAATTCAATTGTATTTAATAAAAATAAATATTAACTTAAAAAGAGCACCTACCATAGTAGATGCTTTTAAAAAAATTTTAATATTTATAGAATCCTTCACCAGTTTTTCTTCCAAGAAGTCCAGCTCTAACCATTTTCTTAAGAAGTGGATGAGCTCTATATTTTGGATCTCCAAATTCAGTATAAAGAACTTCCATAATTGCAAGCACAACGTCAAGTCCAATTAAATCTCCAAGAGCTAGAGGACCCATTGGATGGTTTGCACCAAGTTTCATTGCTGTGTCAATATCTTCAACAGATGCAATTCCCTCTGCATAAATTCCAATTGCTTCATTGATCATTGGAATTAAAATTCTATTTACAACAAATCCTGGAGCTTCTTCTACTTCTACTGGAGTTTTTCCAATTTCCTTTGAAAGTTCCACAATTGTATTCTTAACTTCTGGATCAGTTTTCTTTCCTGAAATAACTTCTACAAGTTTCATTGCTGGAACTGGATTGAAGAAGTGCATTCCAATAACTTTTTCAGGTCTTTTTGTTGCTGCTCCAATATCTGTAATTGAAAGGGATGATGTGTTAGATGCAAGAATTGTTTTTTCTTCACAAGTTTCACAAAGTTCTGTGAAAATTGCTTTTTTAATCTTTGGATTCTCTGTTGCTGCTTCTATTATAAGGTCACAATCTGCAACATCTTTAATATCAGAAGATGTTGTCAAATTAGAAAGGGCTGTTTCCATTTCTTCTTTTGTCATTCTTTCTTTAGAAACATTTTTTTCATAACCTTTTTTTATTCTTTCCATAGCTTTTTCAAGAGCTTCTGGTGCAATATCTCTAACTATTACTTTATGATATGGTGCAAGTACTTGAGCAATTCCTGCTCCCATAGTACCTGATCCCACTACTGCTATTTTCATTTTTTTCACCTTATTCTCCTTTAAACTCAGTTTTTCCCTTATTTAAAAATGCCTTCATACCTTCTTTTTGGTCATTTGTTGCAAAGCATAGACCAAAGTGAGTTTTTTCGATTTGCATTGCTGTATCTATATCTGTTTGAGATCCATTAATAATTGATTGTTTAGCATACTCAACAGCTTTCGGTGCATTTTTCACAATTTTTTTTGCCATTTCAATGGATTTGTCAATTAGCTCATCAGGCTCATAGACTCTATTTACAAGACCAATTTCCAAAGCTTTTTGGGCATCAATAGTTTCTGTTGTATAAATTAATTCTTTAGCATATCCAGGTCCAATAGTTCTTGAAAGTCTTTGAGTTCCACCAAATCCTGGTGTAATTCCAAGTCCAACTTCTGGTTGTCCAAATTTTGCCTTTGTTGATGCAATTCTAATATCACAAGCTATGGAGATTTCACATCCTCCACCTAACGCAAACCCATTTACAGCTGCAATTACAGGAACTCTACACTTTTCTATTTCCATAAATGTATCCATTCCAAGTTTTGCAAAATCATAAGCTTCACTTGCAGAAAAGTTTGCCATTTCACTAATATCTGCACCAGCTACGAAGGATTTTCCTGCACCTGTCACGATTATACATCTGACATCATCATCTATGTGAGAAAAAAATTTGTGAAGTTCATTTAACATCTCAGAATTAAGTGCATTTAAACTTCTTTCTCTGTTTAAAGTTAATAGAACAATACCATCGGATTTTTTTTCTTCAATTAAAAATTTATATTCCATATTGAATTAGTCCCTTCCAACAACAAGGGCAGTTCCCATTCCTCCACCGATACAAAGTGTTGCAAGTCCTTTTTTGGCATCTCTCTTCTTCATTTCAAATAATAGTGTAGTTAAAATTCTAGCACCACTTGCTCCAATAGGGTGACCAATTGCAATAGCTCCACCATTTACATTTACTTTATCTATATCAAATCCCATAACTTGATTAACTGCACATGCTTGAGCTGCAAAAGCTTCGTTTGCTTCTATTAAATCAAGTTCATCAACTGTAAGTCCAGCAATTTCAAGAGCCTTAGTTGATGATGGAATAGGCCCAGTTCCCATTACTTTAGGATCAACACCTGCTGTTGCATAAGAAATAATATATGCAAGAGGTTCTACACCAAGTTCCTTAGCTTTAGATTCTTTCATTAGTACAAGCATCGCTGCACCGTCATTTATACCTGATGCATTTCCTGCTGTAACTGTACCGCCATCTTTTTTAAATGCAGGTCTTAGTTTTGCAAGACTTTCTGGTGTAACACCATCTCTAATAAATTCGTCTGTGTCGTATACAGTTACATTTCCCTTTCTATCTTTTACTTCTACTGGAACAATTTCGTCCTTAAATCTTCCTTCTTTTTTTGCTCTTTCAGCATTATTTTGTGATCTTGCTGCAAGTTCATCTTGCATTTCTCTAGTAATTCCATATTTTTCAGCTACATTTTCAGCTGTAATACCCATGTGGTAATCGTTAAAGGCATCCCAAAGTCCATCATTAATCATTGTATCAACAACTTTTTTGTCACCCATTCTTGCTCCCCATCTTTCGTTAGTAAGAGCATAAGGTGCCATTGACATTGATTCAGTACCACCAGCAAGAACAATTTCTGCATCTCCAGCTTTAATAACTTGAGCTGCTAAACTTACTGCACGAAGTCCAGATCCACATACGACATTAATAGTAACTGCTGGAGTTTTGATGTCAATTCCTGCACCAAGAACAACTTGTCTTGCAACATTTTGTCCTTGCGCTGCTTGAAGAACATTACCAATGTAAGCTTCATCAACCATGTCAGGTTTTACATTTGCTCTTTTTAAAGCTTCTTTTACTGCAACTACTCCAAGATCTACTGCTGAAGTATTTTTAAATTGACCTCCAAAACTTCCCACTGCTGTTCTTGCCGCTGATGCTATAACAATTCTATCTTCCATTTTTTTCCTCCTTATTAATCGCGTGGTGGCATTACAGTTGCCACTCCGTCTAAAACAATTTCTCCCTTTTGATTTGTACAAGTTGTCTTGAGTTTTAAAATTTTATCTTTAATTATCTCAACTGCTTCAACTTTAGCTGTGATTGTGTCCCCAAAATAAACAGGCTTAGTAAACTTCATCTCTTGACCCATATAAATAGTTCCAGGACCAGGAAGTTTCATTCCAAGAACTGCAGAAACAAGTCCTGCTGTTAGCATTCCATGTGCAATTCTAGTTTTAAAATTTCCCTTTCCAGCTTCAACTTCATTAACATGGGCAGGATTTAAATCGCCTGTTATTCCAGCATAAAGATATACATCCGTTTCAGAAATCGTCTTTGTAAATTCGGCAGTATCGCCAATTTTAATTTCCTTAATAGTTTTTCCCATAGATATACCTCCTAAAACCTCTTATTAAAAATATACCCATAATTTAGTGAGATAAATAAATATTTTAATTTAATTCATACCTTCTAAAATATCAACAATTTTTGTCGCAGCATGACCATCGCCATATGGATTTACAGCTTTTGCCATTTGATCATATAATTTTTTATCATCAAGTAATTTTATTATATTTTCATATACATTTTTTGAATCAGTTCCTACAAGCTTAGCTGTTTTCGCTTTTACACCTTCCATCCTTTCTGTTTCATTTCTAAGAACCAAAACAGGCTTTCCTAGCGCTGGAGCTTCTTCTTGAACTCCTCCAGAATCTGTAACTACAAATTTTACTCTAGACATTAAATTTGAAAAAGGCATATATGAAAGAGGTTCTATCATATGAACTCTGTCCAAATCAGAAAAATATTTCTTAGCAGTATTTCTCACAATTGGATTTAAATGAATTGGAAATACAACTTCAAGATTTTCTCTTTCTAAAACAACACGCCTTATTGAAGAAAAAATATTTTCCATTGGTTCTCCCCAATTTTCCCTCCTATGTGCAGTTAAAAGTACTACATCTTTATTATAATCTAAATTATTCAAAATTTCATCGTCAAATACAAAATCTTCTTTAACAGAATACTTCAGTGCATCGATTACAGTATTCCCTGTGATAAAAATATTCTTTTCATCATAGCCTTCTCGAAGTAAATTTTCTTTGTTTGAATTAGTTGGCGCAAAGTGATAATTTGCAATTACACCTGTAAGTTTTCTATTTGCCTCTTCTGGATAAGGTGAATATAAATTCCCAGACCTAAGCCCAGCTTCCACATGCCCAATTTTAATTTTTTTATAAAAAGCTGCAAGTGCTGCTGCAAAAACTGTAGTGGTATCTCCTTGCACAAGTAAAATATCTGGCTTCAATTCATCTAATATTTTTTCAAGACCCTGTAATGTTTTTGTAGTCACATCTGTAAGTGATTGACCCTTTTTAAAAATATTTAAATCATAATCTGGCTTTATGTCAAAAATTTCAAGAACTTGATCTAACATTTCTCTATGCTGACCTGTGACGCAGGTATAACTTTCAATATTGTTTCTCTTTTCAATTTCCTTTATAATTGGTGCCATCTTTATTCCTTCAGGCCTTGTACCAAATACAAATAATACCTTCAATCTACTCCTCCTTGTTTTTTAACATTCCCGCTGCTACTCCAGTTAATAATATTATTACAATAACAGCTATTGAAATAATAAGACCAATTGATGACTGGAATTTTGAAATTACATTTGCAAGTATTCCAAAAATTGCAGATATAGAATATAAAATGACAACAGTTTGTCTTTGATTTAGACCCATATTTAAAAGTCTGTGATGAAGATGGCCCTTGTCCGCTTCAACCATAGACTTTCCAGATAATTTACGTCTTAGCATTGCAAATGCTGTGTCAAAAACTGGGACTCCTAAAATTAAAACTGGGACAAATATTGTAAGTATGGCAGCTTGTTTTAAAAAACCTGAAATACTTATATATGAAAGCATAAAGCCAAGATATAATGCTCCAGTATCTCCCATAAAAATTTTTGCAGGATTAAAATTAAAAGGCAAAAATCCAAGACAAGCTCCTGCAACAAGTGCACAAACTAAACTAACATTTACTCTTCCCATTTCATAAGTTATAAAAAACATAGAAATCGCACAAATCATAGATACTCCCGATGCAAGCCCATCAAGGCCATCTATTAAATTAATAGTATTGGTAATTCCACAAACCCAAAATATGGTGACAGGAATTGACAAAATATTTAATATAAAAAGTGCATCATGTGAGTCAAAGGGATTTGTAAAAAATTCTATCTTTATTCCACCAATTATAAGTAATATTGCTGCAATTATTTGAAATACAAATTTTAGTTTTGGACTTAGATCATGCTTATCGTCATAAAGACCTGAGAATGCAATTAAAAGAGAACTTAAAATTGTCATAACAAGTGCCTTTGTCAAAGGTAAAAATACAATCATCAAAATTGTCACAGTTATTACCATGGCAATTCCACCGCCAACTGGAATTGGCTTTTTGTGAACTCTTCTTGTATCCTTTGGCACATCTATAAAACCCCATTTTTTTGCAAGTTTTATGGTTAAGGGCATTTGAACAAATGTCAAGGCAAATGCTGCAAAAAAAGGAATTAAAAATTTATACATATTAACCTCTTACTTCGTTCCAAATAATCTATCTCCTGCATCTCCAAGTCCAGGAACAATGTATCCATCTTCATTTAACTTTTCATCTAATGCTGCAATATAAATATGAACATCTGGATGAGCTTCTTCAACTGCTTTTAATCCTTCAGGTGCTGCTAATAGATTTATAGCTTTAATATTTGTAGCTCCATTTCTCTTGAGTTCATCAATTGCTTCTATAAGTGATCCGCCTGTTGCAAGCATTGGGTCAACTATAATCATAAGTCTTGAAGAAATATCTTTTGGAAGTTTTGAATAATAAGTTACTGGTTTTAAAGTTTCTGGATCTCTATACATTCCAATGTGCCCAACTCTTGCGGCTGGCACTATTGTAAGAAGACCTTCTACCATTCCAAGCCCTGCTCTTAATATTGGAACTATCCCAATTTTTTTACCCGAAATCATTTTTCCTGTCGCCTTTGCAATTGGAGTTTCTATTTCAATGTCTTCTGTTTCAAGATCTCTTGTGACTTCATAACCCATAAGAGTTGAAATTTCATTTACAACTTGTCTAAATTCCATAGAGCTAGTTTCTTTCTTCCTTATTATTGTCATTTTGTGATCAATAAGGGGATGATTTATTATAGTATGTGCCATATTATTCCTCCTCGATTTTTTTTACTCTACTTATATGTCTTCCACCTTCAAATTTCTCATTCAAAAAGGCTTCTACTATTTCAATTGCCATATCATGACCAATTAATCTTGCTCCCATTGCAAGCACATTTGCATCATTGTGACGTCTTGCAAGCTTTGCAGAATAAGGTTCAGAACAAAGTGCAGCTCTTATCCCCTTAACTTTATTAGAAGAGATTGAGATTCCAATTCCTGAACCGCATATAACTATTCCAAAATCAAGATTATTGTCAATTACTTCGTGACCTACTGCGTGACCATAGTCTGGGTAATCCACTCGCTTATCATCAAAAGGACCCATGTCAATTACTTCAATATTTTTTTCATCTAAATATTTTTTAATATCTTCTTTTAAATAAAAACCTGCATGATCAGAGCCTATTGCTATCTTCATTTTTCCCTCCTAAATTCTCATTACAACTTTCCCGCTGCACGCCTTGAGAAGTCTATTCATAATACTAAGTCCCATTCCTCTAAGCTCAAAGCCTTCAGCAAAAATTATGTCCACTTCTTCTTCATCACACTTTCTAAGTGCGTCAAAAAGATTTTGTGCAACTTCTTCCAGGTTTTCTCTAGATCCCAAATTTATGAGAAGCTTGACATCTAGATTTTTATACTCATCATAGCTTTCATCTGTTGCAAGTATTGCTATTTTTTTGTCTTTATTTTCCTCTACATTCTTTTTTATTTCAGTTATAACTTTATCAAGTCTTCCACCAAAACAAATTGCATCTGCTTTTGGAGCATAATGTCTATATTTTTGTCCTGGAGATTTTGGCACTTCGCCACTTTTTGAATCAATTGTGGCACTATCAATAGTTATATTCCTATCTATTTCTTGTAAATCTTCTAAAGTAATTTTTCCAGGTCTTAAAATCATTGGTGGATCAACTGTTACATCTAAAACAGTTGATTCAATTCCTACAACAGAATGACCTCCATCTACAATTATATCCACTCGTCCATTTAAATCTTCTATTACGTGTTCAACCTTTGTTGGAGATGGACGTCCAGATAAATTTGCAGAAGGTGCTGCCACTGGAAAATTAACTGATTTCAAAATTTCGTGTGCTATTTTATTACTTGGTTCTCTTATTGCAACTGTGGGAAGTCCACCTGTGGCTTCATCTGGAATTATTTCTGATCTTTTAAAAATAATAGTCAAAGGACCAGGCCAAAACTTATCAATACATTTCTTTGCAACTTCAGGAATTTCTGTTACTAAATCATCAAGTTGTGAATTCTCTGCAATATGTAATATAAGTGGATTGTCACTTGGTCTACCCTTTGCCTCATAAATTTTTTTGCAAGTTCTCTTATTTAAACCATTTCCTCCAAGTCCATACACAGTTTCAGTTGGAAGAACAACAAGACCGCCTTCCCTTAAAGTTTTACTTATCTTTTTTAAATAAACTTTATCTTTTTCCTTTCCTTTAAACTTAATTATATCTGTTTTCAAAAAAAACACCTCTATCCCTAACATTATATCAAGAACAAAAGTGTTTTTTAATAGTTAATCCTTATTTAATTTATTATGGTGTATAATTTTATAATCTTTAATACTTTCTTTAAATTATTTTAAAACTTTTCGCAAATTCCATACTTCAAAATTCTAATTTCATCTAATCATTTATTCTGTAATATTCATACTTTTTATAATCTTCGTACAAATCTTTAGTTTTGCCATCTACGTTTAGTCTTGAATAAGTATTTTCTCCATCAAAAATAAAATTTCTAGAAATAATTGGAAGTTCCTTTCTAAGTTCTGAATTATACATAAAGAAATTGTCCACTTTGTTGTAACCCAACATATCCAAAATAATAGAAGACAAGTAATTTGCAGAAATAGCATTTCCATCTCTTACTTCAACATTTTCTCTATTTAAAAACTCTCTTCCCCTTTCATTTGCAACAACTACATAGGGAGTTGAGTAAAATTCAATTTCTTTTGCCAAATCATCATGACTCAAATTTATTCCAATTTCATCAAAGGCACTAGGTTCATTCCCAAGTCCTGGCAAATGATCTCCATAAAATACCATAATAGTAGGTTCGTCAAAATTCATCATCATATCATAGACTTCACCAATCATTGTGTCCATGTCCTTTACACCCAAGAAGTAGGATCCAAAATTATTTGCAGCTTCTTCTGTCAAATTTACATCACAACTATATGGTAAATTTTCTCCATACTTGTCATAAAAATATGGCCCATGATTTTGAATGTCAACTGCATAACTTAAAATTGGCTCATCAGAATTCTTTGCCTTTTCCAAAAATCTTTCTCTATAAATTTCTGAGAATTGTTTTTCAGACACATATCCACCCTTCATATCAGGCTTTTCTATATCTTCATAAAAATAATTATCGTCAAGACCAATCTTTGGATAGACATCTTGTCTTCCATAAAACCAAGCATAGCCTGGGTGAAATCCATAAGTCTTATATCCAATTGTCTTTAAGAGGTTTGGCATTGATTTTATATCTCTCTTTATCGCATTAAAAGAAAAACTTTCATCTGGTGCACAATCAACTGTTAAAGTTCCTGTCAAAACATCAAACTCCGTATCGCCAGTACCTCCTCCAAAGGAAGGAGTGACAATTCTTCCATGGATTATAGAATTTTCCTTTAATTTCTTAAAATTATAATTTGGATCATTCCCTTTGCTAAAGGAAAAATGTTGATTTTCAGATAAATCTGTAAAGGCTTCTCCCATTATCCAAATAATATTTGGCCTTTCATTGTATTTTATTACAGAAATTTCTTCTCCATGACTAACTTTGTCCCTCTTTTCCATTTCTTTTTTATCATAACCCTCTGGAGCTCTCACAAAGGATTTTTTTAAATTAAATAAAAAAGTATAATTAAATCCCTTAGAATTAAAATGATCAATTAAATTATAAGTGTTTCCATTTAATGGTAAAGAGTTGTAAATAGCATCTTTTGAATACACAAAATTAAAGAGTAACCCACAAGCTATAACAACAGAAAAAATGGAAATAATTCTGTCTTTTATTCTCAATTTATCATCCATAAAAAATTTAGTAACAGTCATGACCAAAACCAAAACAATCACAAATATAAAAATAGAGTATTTATCTGGAAAATAAGAATTTTTTGACATAGTAGCAGCTTCAAGTCCAAGACTAATATCCGAAACTCTAAAGGGTGCATTTCTATATATTACTTTCGTCCTATGTACAGTGTAGAGTATTAAATAAAAAACCGTATTAAATATCATCGAAAATCTTCGCTTTCCAAAAAGACCTTGAAAAAATATCCCCATTAAAAAAATTGGAATAAAGTTTAAAATTAATACTAAAACATTTTTTTGAATTTTATTTGAAAATCCCGAATTATCAGGAGCTAATAAAAGCATTGTAAAAGTCAATATCAAAGCGAGCACAATATGTGAAATAAAATCAACTTTATTAAAGCTCCTCCTCTTATTATTTTTATTCCTTTTAAACATACAATCACCTTCCAGAAATCCATTATATAATAATTTGTAAATTTTTGGAAAAGTTTTTGTAAATTTATTCATTAAATATTTTACAATCCATATATTTAATTTTAATTAAAATAATTTATCGCAAAATAAAAAGCCCCTATGAGGCTTTTAAATTTTTGGCAAAGTGTCCTTTATAGTTCTTATAGACTTATTCCACTTAACATTTTCTTCTTCATTTAATTTTAGTTCATAATCGCCAAGAACTCCTTCTCGTCCAACAATTGTTGGGTGTCCAATATAACATCCGTCTTTTTTAGAATAAGAAGATACTGGTAAGATGGTTCTGGAATCTTGAAATATTGACTCAATTACAATTGAAGTCGAATTTGCAATTCCATAAGAAGTATATCCCTTGGCTTTTATAGTTTCAAAAGCACGTATTTTAGTTTCTTCTTCAATTTCATCGCAAACATTTTTATCAAAAATTTCAAGAATTGGTTTTGTGGCAATTGACACACTTGACCATGCAACAAATTGACTATTGCCATGTTCTGCTATAACATAGCCGTCAACAGAATTTGGATCAATATTTAGTTTTCTTGCCACAGAATTTTTCATCCTAGCCGTATCCAAAATAGTTCCCGTTCCAATTACTCTTTCTCTAGGAATGCCAGAAAGTTTTTGCAAATACTCTGCTATCACATCACAAGGGTTTGTTATACTCACAATTATTCCCTTAAAATTAGAATCTTTTATTTTCTTTCCCCATTCTTCTGCACAAGTTTTTGTATATTCAAACTCCTTTAATCTATCATCATTTTTTTGCAAAATGGAAATATCTCCTGGAGCAAAAACTATAATATCTGACTCATCTAGATCTTTCAGATCTCCAGCAACTATATTTATATGCCCATTTCTTCTAACAAATCCATCAGACAAATCACTTACTTCAGCTTCTGCAAGACCTTCTTTTTTGTCAAATAAAAAGAGAGTGTCACAAAGAGATCTTTCAACTATTGTATGTGCAACAGTAGCACCAACATTTCCCAAGCCTATTATAGAAACTTTTCTCATTTTTCCTCCTATTTTTTAATACATCTTGTATAAATTTTATTATCACTTTAAAATTTCTTCTATATGTTATCTATAAAACAAAACTACAAATTTTTCACCTGTAAAAATCTACATTAAATATTTTATAAAAGATTTTTAAGAAAATCAAAACTTTTTATAAAACAAAAAAGACTGCCTATAAGCAGTCCCTTTGTTCTCTTAAAGAGTGAAGATTGGTATAATTTTATTATTAATCTTAGGAGTTAGTTATGGGGTGTCCCAAAATCAAATTTTTGTTAAATGACATTAACTATCATTAACTGTTTTTATTATAATATATGTTTTTTTATTTGTAAAGAGTTTTTGATAAAATTTATCAAAATTTTTATATTTTAATCAAATCTAAAATCCATTTTCAAACTCTTGTCTAAATCTATTGAAAAGTTCTTGTTCTTGTTGTCTTCTTTGTTGTTGTTCCTTTGCTCTTTCTTGTTCTTGAGTTTCAATATCTTTTTGAGCTTCTTTGTCGTTTTCTATTGAATAATCTGTAAAGGTAATATCAGTAGACTCTTCTTTTCCCTTTCTCAAGTAACTTATGTTAACAGTATCGCCCACCTGATACTTATATAAAATTGATTTAAGAGCATTGTTGTCTGTTACTTGATCCTTTCCGATTCTTGTAACTATATCTCCTGCTTTAAGTCCCGCCTTTGCTGCTGGTGAGCCATTATAAACTTTATAAACAAAGATTCCTTTTTCTGTTCCAACTTTGCCATTAAACACTTGAGAAGCTGCATCTAAATTCATTGTCAACATTCCAATAGACATTTCTTTGTAGTCCCCAGTTTCAATAACTTGTTTTACAACTGGCTTTATAAAATTAATTGGAATAGAAAATCCAAGCCCCTCTGCTGATTGAACTTTTACTGTATTAATACCTATTACTTCTCCTTCAGCATTTAAAAGTGGTCCACCAGAATTTCCTCCGTTGATTGAAGCATCTGTTTGAATAAGCCCAGTCATATAGCCTCCGCCACTTACTGCCCCAACATATCTATCAAGACCAGAAATAATGCCTTGAGTTACAGTTTGTGAAAATTGAAGTGAAATCGGATTACCTATTGCTATTGCTGTATCTCCAATTTCAAGTGAATCAGAATCTCCTAAGGTTGCAACATTTAATTTTTCATTTGTGTCTATTTTTACAATTGCAAGGTCAATCATATCATCTGCCCAAATTGTCTTACCTTGAATGTCTTTTTCATTGTTAAGTCTAACCGTAACATCTTTTACAACTTGATTATTTAATTTAACAACATGAGCATTAGTCAAAATGTATCCCTTTGAATCGACAATTACACCAGATCCAACACCTTGCACTTCAACTTGCCCAAAAAAAGATTGTTGTACCCCTTTTGTAGTAATTCCCACTACAGAAGACATTGATTTCTTGGCAACAGCAGATGCAACACTTACATTATCTTTTGCAGAAATTGTAATATTAGAATTATTTCCACTATCACTAGAAGAAGAACTCTTTTGTGGAATCATTTTGTAACTTGTGATACAAGATCCTATAATTCCTCCAATCATAGAAAAAATAATTGCAATAAGAATTATAATCTTGCCTTCTCCTTTATTCTTTTTATTTATTTTTTTTATCTCATCTTTATCCATAATCTTCCTCCTAACAATTTTATATTCAATTAAATCTTAATTCAGTTTTGTGAAAGATTGATGATTAATTATAAAAATTTTTGATAAAAAAATATCTGTCAGGTATCCCCAACAGATATTAAAATTAATTTCTAAAAAACTGAAACGTAAGCATCTTTTTTATCTAATATCAACATATTTCCAGGTGCATGAGTAATCATAATTTCTGGTTTAGATGCCATTGCCACTGCTTGAGGTGTTACTCCACAAGCCCAAAATACTGGAACTTCCCCTTCTTTTATTTCACTTCTTTCACCAAAATCTGGCTTGTCAATATCTTTTATTCCAATAACAGATGGATCTCCTATATGAATTGGTGCACCATGCGTTGCAGGGAATCTTGCGGTTACAGTTGTAGCCTTTACAATATCTTTGTAAGGAATAGGCCTCATTGAAACAACTGTATTCCCATGAAACATTCCAGCAGGTTCTGTTTCTATATTTGTAATATACATTGGAACATTGTGTTCATCTTCAATATGTCTAACAGGCACATCTGCCTCAAGCATTGCCTTTTCGAAAGAAAAAGAACATCCAATTACAAAAGTCACGAAATCATCTTGCCACACGTCTTTTAAATCCTTAACTTCTTCTACAAATTCTCCATTTTTATAAATCCTATATCTTGGCACATCCGTTCTAATGTCAGCTCTATCAGCCATGATTTTTGTAATAGGACTTCCTTCATCTAAAACTTCAAGAATTGGACAAGGCTTTGGATTTCTTTGAGTAAATAATAAAAAGTCATAAGCGTATTTTTTAGGAAGAATTGCAAGATTTGCTTGCAAATATCCTTCACTCATTCCAGATGTTGGAAGATCAACTTCACCTTTTCTTATGAGATATCTTACATCTTTTGGATGCATCTTTGCAAGTTCACTTAATTTCATATTACAGACTCCTTCTTTATCTTTTCAAATTTATTTTTATAATCAACTGCAAGTCTTTGAGCTTCTTCAATACTAACTTCCTCAAATAAAACTTTGTCCAAAAAAGACATTTGTGCAAGTTTATAAAGATCAGCCGTTATTACATTTCCAATTTTTGTATAACCACCAGTTGTTTGTCTATCTGCCACTAATATAATTGGTTGTCCATTTGCAGGAACTTGTATTGAACCAAAATTTGTTCCATCAGAAATAATATCTGCAGTTTCTTTGTGCTCTATTGCAGACCCCTTAAGTCTAATTCCCATTCTGTCAAAATCTTTTGTAACTTGATATCCACCAGATCTAAACAAATCGTGTATTCCCTTTTCTGTGAAATAATCATCTTGAGGTCCAAGAACTACTCTCAAAATATTGCAGTGAGAAAATTTTGGAAGATACATATCAGGAATTTTTCTCATAGTTTTATCTTTTGACTTCTTAATGTTAAGTTCATCCTTAGGTTTTAATACTCTACCACTCATTCCACCCATCTTTGTCTTTATGTGAGTTGATTTAGAACCATTTACAACAGGAACGTCAATAGAACCTCCAAATGAAATATATCCCCTTACACCTTCATTAACTTTTCCAAATTGAAGAGTGTCACCTGATTTTACTTTTATAGTTTCAAACATTGGAGCAACTTCACCATTTATCTTTGGATTCATATCACTTCCTGTTATTGCAATTGTAAGTTCTTCATTAAATTTAAATGTAGGTCCAAAATAAGTCATCTCAAGCACAGCTTCATCTAGATTATTTCCAACTAAAATATTTGCAAGTCTATAATTGTAATCATCCATGACACCTGATGTTGGAATCCCTAGTTCTTGATAGCCATATCTGCCACTATCTTGAATCGTTGTGAGAATCCCACCATTTATTACATCAATACTACTCATGAAGCTCACCTCTCTTTACTCTTTTTATTGAAACTTTGTAAGAATCATTTGCAACTTCTTTTTCTATTTCGTCATATTCTTTTCGATCAATCGGCACATATCTAATATAATCCCCTGCTTGAATAAAGACTGGTGGTTCCTTAGTATCATCAAAAAGTTTAAGTGGAGTTCTTCCTATTAATTGCCATCCTCCAGGTGATTCAAGTGGATACATCCCAGTTTGATTTGCTGCAATTCCAACAGAACCTGGCTCAATTTTAATCCTTGGGCTTTTTAGTCTTGGAGTTGCAATCCTTTCATCAAGGCCTCCAAGATAAGTAAATCCTGGAATAAATCCCATCATATAAACTAAATAATCTGTACCAGAATGAATCTTTATAACTTCATCTTTTGATAATTTTGCATTTTCCGCTACAAAGTCAATATCTGGTCCATACTCACCACCATAAAGTGTAGGAATTTCAATTAACCTAACTTCATCACTTTGTTTACTTGAATCAGCTTTGCTAAGTCCCTTTAGAATGTCAGTCATCTCACCATAAGAAATCTTTACAGGATCATAATTAATTAAAATAGACCTGTAAGTTGGCAAAATATCTAATACTCCATCAATCTCTTTATTTTTTAAATTTCCCACAACTGTTGCGATTTTTGAATTTATTTCTTTTTCAATTGTATCGCCAAATTCCATTACTATTGCAGAATCTCCAGCAGTTAAAAATTTTATTTTATCATACATTTTTTACTCCTAAGTATTACTTAATTATATTAGTTATTAAAGTTTGAACTCCCATAAATGCAGTAACTGCAACAACAATCCATCCGAGTACAAAAAGTACCTTTGAGTGAACATAATCACCAACAATTTTTTTCTTTTGAGATGCAACTAAAATTACTGCAAGTGTAATTGGAAGTATAAATCCATTTAATGTTCCCACTACTACAAGTAAAGTTTGTGGTTTTCCAATTAGTATAAATAAAATTGTAGAAATTACAATAAATAAAATAGTAACCATATTTTCATGTTCTTCTACAAATTTAAATAATGTTTTCAAGAAAGATACTGATGTATAAGCAGCACCTACTACAGAAGTGAAGGCTGCTGCTGCAAATACAAATCCAAAAATTTTATATCCCACAACACCACTGGCAGCTAAAAAGGAAGATGCCGCAATATTATCAGGATCAATTTGTGCATTTGCCATTTTTGTAACCCCTAGAATTGCTAAGAAAAGAAGAACTCTCACAATAAAAGCAACAAGCATTCCTAATGAAGCTGATTTATTAACTTGAGATAGATTTTCTTCACCAGTAATTCCAGCATCAATAAGTCTGTGTCCACCTGAAAAAATAATATATCCACCAACAGTTCCACCAATTAAAGTAAGAGTTGGTTGAACTATACTTTTAAATCCTCCTACGGGTGCTACTGCAGTGTGAACAGCTTCTCCCACTGGAGGTTTTGTCTTAACTGCAACAAAAGCAATTAATATAATCATAAGAGCACCTAAAACTTGTGTAACTCTATCCATAATTGAACTTGCTTGTTTAGACGAGAAAAGGATAATACCTATAACTCCACCAATAGCTGCACCAATCTTTACATCAATACCAAAAATTACATTAAGGCCAAGTCCTGCTCCACCAATATTTCCAATATTAAATGCCAAACCACCAATTGCAACTAAAAGTGCAATTACATATCCAAGCCCTGGAAGTACATTGTTTGCAATATCTTGTCCTCTCATCTTAGAAACTGCAATAACTCTCCACACATTAAGTTGTGCTATGTATGAAAAAATTATTGAAATTAAAATTACTGCTGCAAAATCTGCCCCAATTTTAGTCGTAAATGTAGCGGTTTGCGTCATAAATCCTGGCCCAATAGCAGATGTTGCCATCAAGAACGCTGCCCCTAATAAGACAGATAAATTACTTTTATTTTTTTCCATTTTTATCTCCTTATTTTAAGAAACTAGTTAAAGGTTTCACTATAATCTCTTCAGCTTTTAATCCATCTCTAATATTTTTTACAAATTCAAGAGCTTCAGGATTATCACCATGAACACAAATTGAATCTGCCACAATATCAATTTCTTTGCCATCAGCTGTGACAACTTTATTTTCTTTAATCATTTTTACAACTCTTGGTATTGCTTTCTTTGGATCTTTTACAAAAGCTCCTGGAAGGGATCTATTTACAAGAGTTCCATCTTCGTTGTAGCCTCTATCAGCAAAAACCTCCTGAGCAACTCTAAGTCCTCTTCTCTTTCCTTCTTTTGCAATATAAGAACCACTAAGTACCATTAAAATTAAATTTTTATCATATTCTTCTACTGCATCTAAAATTGCATTTGCAAGTTTCTCATCATTGCAAGCAGTGTTATAAAATGCACCATGAAGTTTCATATGTTGAAGTTTTTTTCCATGAGCCTTGGCAAAAGCAGCAAGAGCTCCAACTTGGTAAAGCATATAAGCTTTAGCTTCTTCAGGTTTAACATCCATTTTTCTTCTTCCAAATCCCGTCAAATCAGGATATCCAGGATGAGCGCCAATTTCTACACCGTTTTCAGCCGCTGCAGCACAAGTAGCATCCATAATAAGTGGATCCCCTGCGTGATAACCACAAGCACAGTTAATACTTGTTACATATTTTATAATTTCTGAATCCATGCCCATTTTATAAGCACCAAAAGATTCCCCAATATCACTATTTAAATCTACAAAATATTCCATTTCTTCCTCCTGTTACATATAAATTATTGCAATAACGTAATTCAATTATATTAAAAAAATAAAAAACTTGCAAACATTATCACATTGGAAATACAAATTCTATTGTCGCAATTAAAAAGACTATGACCCTTATATTTCATAACCTCCGATATCTATTTATGTTATAGATTATATCCACAATAAAGATAAAATTTATATCAATATTTTTGTCGTTTTTAGTTTGTATATTTTGATCATAGATGTTGGTTTAAAACAAGCTTAAACAAAATGTACATTTGCAAGTTATGTCAATTATGAATACAATGCAAATATAATATTAATACTTCTTTTTCTAAAATTATCCAAGTTATAGATTTTTTTGCTTTAACGCTTCCTTGTAAATTCAATATTTGGCAAAAATTTTTCACTTAAATATATATCCCATCTATATAATCTTTTTCTATAATGAACGGAATTTTCACAAAAGTACCACATTTCTAAAACAGGGGCTCTTTATATTCCTAAAAGTTTCTTATAAAATTTTCCTTCTCTTAATAAACTTTCATGATTTCCTCTCTCAATTATTTTTCCATCTTGTAAAATAATAATCTCGTCTACAAAACCTACAATATTTAAAAATTTATGAGCAATTATAATT
>NZ_BAEW01000020.1:0-27304 GCF_000246925.1 Peptoniphilus rhinitidis 1-13
ATATGAGCAATCAAAATTAAATCTTTTCTTTTCATAATTTTTCCTTATAAATGTTGGATAAAAACAAATAATTGTAACTCTATGATATAGACAATGTGTGATTTTATATCAATATTCTTCTAATATTATTATATACTATATCTCAGTATAAATTAGTTATTTTAGTATCTGTTATTCTCCTACTGCTTTCTAGTTATTTTTTACTCTTTTATTTATTGTAACCTTATCAATAATAAATCTCAGCTAACTTTTGTGTATTAAGCATATATTTGTAAAATATTCAACTAATACTTAAATAATCATTATTTATTCAACAAAAAAATAAAGCGATCCGAAGACCGCCAATTTTTATCTCTCTGCATCTTTTCTATGTTCAATTTTATGAGTCTTTTTATTATCATTACTTTTAAATCTATTTATTTTCCCAAATATAGACTTTTTATCTTTATTTTGAGTTTTTATTTGTTCTTTTGCTTTTAACAACTTGGCAGAATATATCTTTATACTCCTATATTCTTTTCCATTCTTTCCTTTGTTGGTTTTTCCCTTACCAAATAAGTGTACAAAGTCACCTTTCTTCATATTATCGACTTGACTAATTTTATCATCATATGCATAACAATCAGTAAACTTTACGTTTCCTTCCTTGTCATTTTCTGCTATAGAAAAGGAAGCAACTTTAAAGATTCTTCCATCTTTTGCTTTTAAATCTTTGATCTCTATATCACTAGCTAAATTTCCATCTATGTTTAATATATCCTTGCTTTCTTTATCTACTTGTTCTCGATTAATTTCTAAATTTTCTTCTAATCTTTGCTCATCTATATAATCCATAAACTTTTCATCAATAAGTCCCATTACTGAATCGCTCATATAATTATCATAGGTAGCATTAAGAACCTCTTCATTTAACACTCCTGTTTCAAGGGATACGATCCCTTTTACAAATTCTTTATGATTATATTCAGCTAGAAAGTCTATTGTATTTTTCATACTTTTAAAATCAGTGTTTTGCATATTTGCTATAGTTTTTACATCACTTGCATACCTTACTGATTCCCATTCATACTTTTCGCTTTTCTTGTTTAACTTAATTCCTGTAGCCAAAATAAATTGATTACCATCAAATAGTGTAGCTTGATTATCTTTCACATCAAGTACAATTGTTTCTCCAAATTCTGTATTAATTACATTTCCCTTTCGTACATCCATTAATATTCCTCCTATTAATTCTTCTTTTTCTTCATTAATTACAAATTGTTTTATTTCTTCAACTGTCGGATCATTAATTATAGTTTGAATAAAGTCTACTAATTTATCCTCTGAATCTCCTAAATTTTTGATTCCATACTCCACTAAGTTATTAATTATTCTTTGAGTTGCTCCATCAAAAGAAAACTCATCTTGTATAAATTCATTAAATCCATCTTTATCAAATTTCATATTCTCTTCCTCTAGCAATATTACTTAAATATTTATCTACCATAAGGCTCACAGTTGTTTATTTCTTTTATGTTATTGTCTTCTTCTAAGTTATTCTTATATTCCTGTAACTTATCTATAATAGATTCCTTTTCTTCTTTAGCATGAAAATTATCTTCAACATCATAAGTAGATTCAAAATAATCAGAATCTTTAAAGTCATTATCATATCTATCAGGAATCCCATCATTATCCAAGTCTAAATTTAATGGATCATAAAAATTACCTTCATCATCTATTTCAAGTCCAAGAATTTCCTTTAACTTTTTTTCATCAACTGCTACAAGCTCACTAAAATCCCAAAAGCCAATATCCGTCTTTATTTGTATTAACTCTTCCAAATCACTTGCGTCCAAAGGATCATAGGTGTACTGAAAGCTGTCAATTAAAGTATTGTCTACATAGGTATTCATTTTATAATTTTCTAAATCTAAACTAATTTGTATCTCATGTTTTTCATCTGGTGTAGTTGTATAAGCTATTTTTATGTCATTTAAATCAGGAAATAGGTTATCAAAATCTTCTACTTTGTTATCTTCTTCATATTCTCTATTCAAGAAATTAATTAATTCTTCCTTTACTTCTTCAAGCAATGGATTATCTTGTTGTATATCTTCACTATCTCCCATATCCAAAAGATTATTTACTTCTGAAAGCCTTAGAGACTTATCTTTCAAAAGCTCAGCTTGAGGAAAGGTTTTTTGTACTTCTAGTTTTGCTATTTGGAATTGTTCTTCTGTATCTTTTAGTTTAGATATATTATCTTCTAGTCTTTCTGGTAATTTATCTAGTATATTATCCATTCTTGTAATATTGCCTAATCCATCTGTTCCAAACTCTCCCGTATAATCTTCTTTTCCTTTCAAAATAAAGTTATACTTATTAAAAAAAGAATCATACTTTATAGATAGATCAAAGTTTCTATACTTACCTACTTTTATTCCTTCCCTATCCATTTCTCCATTAATTTTCAATCCCTTAATTTTATTCAACAAAAACTCCCCTGCCATTTTCTTATCTGTATACTTCTTTTCATCAATGGTTAGGGAGGTAAATTTATTTTCTTCTTTTGTATTTTTACTTACTTCTTTATAAGGTTCAGTATTCTTAATATCTTCTCTTATGTTCTCTATTTTTTCCTTTAATCTATCTATTTCTTTTGGATAAAACTTTATTACTTTATCTTCCATCTTATAAAGATTAGATTTAAAGTTTGATTCTAACATTTTAAGTTTAGAGACCTCTACATCAAGGTCCATCTTTTCTTTGATTAGAGGATTACTCGTTGCAAGTGCCTTAATTTCTGCATAATTTAAAGTCGCCTCATCTACATCTTCTGCTACTCTTACTGGCGTTTTTGAAGTCATAATTTGAGAAATATATTTTTGTTTGTTTTCTAAAGTTTGAAAAAGATAAGCATCGAAAGTGTTTTCTGTTATATATCTAAAAATATAAACTTTTTCATTTTCATTTCCTTGTCTTACGATTCTACCTGCCCTTTGAGAAAGGTCGGCAGGTCTCCAGGGTATATCGAGATCATGGATAGCGATTAATTTATCTTGAGCATTAGTACCTGCTCCCATCTTTTGAGTAGAGCCAAGTAATATTCGTATTTCTCCTTTTCTCACTTTGTCAAATATTGCATCTTTTTCCCTATTATTTTTTGCATTATGGATAAATTCTATCTCTTTTTCAGGCACTCCTAAATTCATAAGTTTTTGTTTAATGTCATCATAAATGTTAAACTCCTTACTTGGTGTAGACATATCACAAAAGATTAATTGTGCCGATTTTTTATCCTCATATTTTCCCCAAATACTAAATACATTTTTGATGCAAGTATTTACCTTACTGTTTGGATCATCTGGAAGTAGAGCATTTATTAATCTTTGATCTAAAGCCATTTTCTTTCCATCATTTGTAATTAGTAACATATTATCTACACTAGAATCAACTTGTTTATTACGAACTTTATCTGCTCTTTCTGAAAAAGTTTCAAGTATTTTCTTCTGTTCTTCTGTAGGCTTTGTCTTTATAGTTTCATAGCAAGCTTCAGGAGTCGGTAAGTTTAATACATCTGCTGTCTTAATATCCATAAATCCTTTTATTGTATTCATAAGTTCCGGTAGATTATAGAACTTAGCAAATCTCGTTTTACTTCGATAGCCATTTCCTTCTGGATTAAGTTCAATAGCTGTTATAGTTTCTCCAAAAGTAGAAGCCCAAGAATCAAAATGTTGTAACTTCATCTTTTTTAATTCATCATATTGTAAATATCTCTGCATAGTATAAAGTTCAGCCATGCTATTACTTACAGGTGTTCCAGTAGCAAATACTAGACCTTTGTTATTAGTTATTTCATCCATATAGCGACATTTCATAAGCATATCGCTTGACTTTTGTGAATCTGTAGAAGTAATACCTGCTACATTTCTCATTTTAGAATAAAGATATAGGTTCTTATAAGCGTGGGCTTCATCTACAAATAACTTATCAATTCCCAATTCTTCGAAAGTTACTACATCATCTTTTTTATAGTCAGCACTTAGTTTTTCTAACTTTGTCTCTAACTTTTTCTTTGTCTTTTCTAACTGTTTTACAGTAAATCTTTGATCTCTTTCCCTTTTATACTCATCTATATAGTCAATAATTTCATCAATTTGACTTTGTAATTCATATTCTTGTCTTTCTTTTGATATAGAAATTTTTTCAAACTGAGAATGCCCTATAATAACTGCATCATAATCTCCTGTAGCAATACGACTGCAAAATCTTTTTCTCCTATCTGGTGTAAAATCTTTTTCTGTTGCACATAATACATTAGCTCCTGGATAAAGTTCATTAAATTCTCTTCCAAACTGCTCTACTATATGGTTAGGTACAACAAACATCGACTTATTACTCATACCAAGTCTTTTTGACTCCATGGCTATACCTATCATTTCAAAGGTCTTCCCTGCTCCTACTTCATGGGCAAGTAAAGTATTTCCACCAAATAAACCCCTTGCTATGGCATCTTTTTGATGAACTCTAAGTTCAATTTCAGGATTCATTCCTTCAAAAGTAAGATTTGAACCATCATATTCCCTTAATCTTACAGAATTAAATCTTTCGTTATAGTCTTTTACCAGCCTATTTCTTCTTTCTACATCATCAAATATCCAGTTTTTAAATTCTTCTTTTATTATTTCTTGCTTACTTCTTGCAAGCATTGTTTCTTTTTGATTTAAAACAGATTTTTTCTTTCCGTCACCATCTTCTATTTGATCAAATACTTTTGTATCTCTTAGGTTTAAAATATCTTCTATCAGTTTATAAGCGTTTACTCTATTTGTGCCGTAGGTATAGATGGCAAGATCATTATTTCTATCACTGCTTTTACCTTCAACTCTAAATTCTCCCGTAAAGTCAGAATATTTAATATCAATATCCCATCTTGCAGATCCTGATGTTTTTAATAAGTCAAACATAAATTTTTTGTAATCTTCTTCTGGTATCCATGTTGCACCCATTCGAACTGTAATTTCACTTGCATCAAGTTCTTTAGGTATAACTTCCATTAGCTTTGTTTTTTGAAAGTGTAACTCTTTTAATTCCTTTTCTAATAATTCTCTATCTGCTAAATTTTCTTTTTGTCCTAGCTCTTTTTCAATATTTTTAATATAGGAATCTATCACTTCTACTTTTTCTCTTATATTTCCTGATAAATATTCATCAGCACTTACATAAGATCTTGAAAAATCTCCCACATCTTTAGCAGACTTAAATGGATTTATATCATTAGGTTCAAATGAATCTAGGTTTAAAAATATTTCTCCTTTTAATTCTTCTATTAATTTATCTCTCGATTTGCCTGTTAACTCTTCCATATAATCAAAATTAACTTTTCCTTTTTGACTAATAGATAGTACAAGAGCATCTATCGCCTTATCCGTATGATCTATAACTACAGCTTTTTTTATGGTTCTTTTCGTGAATATATCAGATTTTCCTATAAAGTTTCCTTCTTTATCTAATTTTTCCAAGGTTGAAATCAAGGAAAAATTGGAATCTTCTCTAAATAACTTTTTACTAGCTTTTGAATTTAACCTCCCATATTTTTTTGAAAATTCATCATATAGGCTATTTAGTTTTTCTTGTTCTTCTTTTATCTCTTCATCTAAATAATCTTCCTTTTGAAAAGTGATTACATTTCTCAGACTTGCATTTAATTTTAAATACTCTTCTACCTTTCCCTTATCCTTTTCATTTAAGGATACTTTTTGCATAATAGAATTTTCTCTAAAATATATTTCATCATCTACCATGGCAAATGAATAATTTTTAACCCTATCATCGGCAGGTACTAGTTTCTCTCCCAGGTCTTCATCCATTTGAACCTCTTCATATTTTCCTTTAATATTCTTTATTGCTAATTTTAGTCCTTCTTCTAAGGAAATATCTTCTCTTTCTATACAGGAAAGACTTGTTCCAAATCTTGATGATATTTCTTCCATAGTCCCTATTACCATGTCTGGATTATCAACAAAGTATTTATTGTAACTTAATCCTTTTTCATCTTTATCTAACTTAACCCAATCTTCATCTATCTTTAGAAGTCTATCTCTCTTTTTTAAGAAAATTATATCCGAGGTTACTTCTGTACCTGCTTGTCTTTTAAAAGTAGTATTTGGTAATCTTATAGCTCCTAAAAATTCTGCTCTTTCAGATATATATCTTCTAACGTCTTCACTCTTTTTATCCATTGTTCCCGATGATGTAATAAATGCGATAATACCGCCATCACGAACTTTATCTAATGATTTAGCAAAAAAATAATCGTGGATAAGAAAGTTATTTCTTTCATACTCACGATCTGCTACTTTAAATTCTCCAAAAGGAATATTTCCTATGGCAACATCAAATAAATTATTGGAAAAATTTGTATCTTCAAAGCCTTTAACTTGTATATTAGCATTAGGATATAAGTGTTTAGCAATTTTACCACTAATACTATCTAACTCTACTCCATAAAATTTTGACTCATTCATTTCTTCAGGTAGATTTCCTATAAATCTTCCTGTCCCAGCACTTGGTTCTAAGATGTTACCTTTTTTAAATCCAAAATTAGAAAGAGTTTCATAGATAGAGTCTATAACTAATTTAGGAGTATAAAAAGCTGTTAAGGTAGATTCTCTTGCTCTATTATATTCTTCACCAGTTAAATTTTCTTTTAAGAAATTTCTCGCATCAAGCCACTGACCTTCCTTTTCTTCGTCAAATACATTAGCAAGTCCTCCCCAGCCTACATACCTTGCTAAAATTTCCTGTTCTTCCTTTTTTGCAAATCTATTTTCTCTTTCTAGATTCTTTAAAAGTTTAATAGCTTCTATATTATTCTTTAGCCTTTGAGAAGGCGCTAAGTTTTCTTCTTCATTTAAGATTTTATAGTTTTCTAGGAAAACTTCCTCTATTTCTTTTTCTTGAATAGATTGTTGTTCTTCCAACTTATATTTGATTTTAAGTTTCTTATCGGCTTTTTCTTCTTTAAGATCTCTCGCAAAGTCTCCAAAGCTAATTTGCTTTACTGATTCTATATTTTCTACTTCTTTATTTCCTATAACTTCTAAATCAAGATCATTATAATCATTAAAAAGAATTGTTTCATTTCCTGTAATAAAACCATTCATTAGTCCTGTATTATCTTCTAGTTCTATAGTTTTAGGATTTGTCTTATCATTAATGTTAGATATGGTATATTCTCTACCTTGGTATCTAACATTAATGCCTTCTTTAAAAGACTTTTCTTCTTGTTTTTCTTTTTCCTTTTCTATTTGCTGATTTAAATATCCCTCTAGAAGTACTTCCCTGTGTCTATCATCCAATAAATAAGGGACACTATTTAATAAGTCCTTATAGCTTTTATATTTTATAGCTGAATTAGTATTCAAAATATATCCATTGTATCGCAGATTTTGTTTAAGGAATTTTTTCTTTGTATCTAAAACTAACTCAACCTCAAAGCCTTCTTTTCCCTTTATAGTGTCTTTAATACTATCCGGAATTTTTAATAGTCCATCTTCTACTTTCTTTGATAAAAGTAAATATTCTTCATTTTGAGGATCAAAGTAGTACTCTTTTTTTTCTTTAGTATCCTTTTCTATTAGCTTAGATATGACTTCCTTTTTATTTCTTATTTCTTCAATTTGTGTTTTTTCTTCTTGAAATAGATCCACATTAAAAATAATTTCATTTTCTCTATTTATATAAGCAAGATTCTGATAGGCCCCATTAATTTCAAGATTTTTATTTAGTACATATATATCATCATAGTAATCTGGAAATTGCTGACCAAAACTTTTTATATCTATGTCATAACCTTCTTTAAATTTTGTTACTTCATCATCAGATATTTCAAATAAGCCTTCCCTTTCCAATGTAAAGACATCATTTAAATTTCTAAGATTTACATCTTTCATTTTGATAACCATTTCATCAAATAAGCTATCTACTTTTCTGCTTTCTTCAAAGGATTTACCCTTATATAAGGTATATACCTTCCCTTGAGGATTGTCCTTTCTTGGATAAACTCTACTTCCTGTTTCTTCTAATTCTATATCATTTGTTTTCTCTCTATCTACTAGAGCATAATAGTAACCTACTTTTACTGCTATTTTATCTTCTAAAATCTCTTTTGCTAATTCTTCTTCTGGACTACCTCTTAGTATTTCTACTACTTTTAAATTACTTTCTTTAAAAGAATGTGAAAATAGTTTTAAGTCCTTATCAAAATAGGCATCATAGGAATAATAAGTGATTGGATTGTCATGCTCATCATATCCATTAGAAAGATTTTTTATTTTTAAATACTTATTGTCTTCTGTTCTAACTATGTCCCCTACTTTTATAGAGTCCATATTCTTATCAGCTTCTACATAATTCTTAAATAAATTATCTAAATATTCTCTATATCTATTTTGGGTTCTAATACTTAATTTTTTAACACTTTCTATAGACTTCATATCATCTGGAAGATTCCCCTGTTTATGGGAAACTTCTCTCATTATTTTTGCATATTCTCTTTGAAATACAGAATTAAAACTTGCTAAGGTATCATTCCCTAAGTTTTCTCTTGCTTTTATAATTTCTTTTTCTAAATCTTTATCCTTAACTAATACATCGAAAAGTCTATCTTCAATTTGATTTATAGAAAGTACTTTTTCACCTATCTTACTTTCTTCACTAGCCTGATTAAGTTCTTTCTGATTTCTTCCTATTTGTTCATACAGAAAATCGAAGCCCCTTTGATTAGCCTCATTTCCATCACCTATGTCTATCCTGTAATAATCAACCTTTTTCCCATCTACTATATGATTGAAATAGAATTTGGAATATCCTACCCATTCATTAGTCATCTGTGGATATTTATCTTCTTCAAATGTCTTATTTTGAAGTCTTATCTTTTTATCTACTTCCTTTATTTCATCTAATAGTTCCTTAGTTAGTCTTTGACCTTCATAATTTTTTTCTATCAGACTTGAACTTTCATTAAATTCAACTATCCAATAATCTTCTTCATTATCTATAAGATTATCTTGATTAAAGTCTATTTTATCTTTACTAATGTAAAATTCCTTAAACTCTTCAAAACCATTTACTATATCATCGTCTATAATTTCCCTATCGGAATTTACTATGATATTTGGAATGTCATCATATTGACTTTGACTTTCTAAAAGATAATATTCTTTTCCTTCTATCTCTTCCTTATCTTTAATATAAAATGTGTCCTCTATTCCCTCAAGAACAATTCCATCTTCTAAATGGTCTAAGGATGAATCTAATTGTTTTTCATAGGCTAATGAGTATAAGTCCTCTTTTAAAGAGTTTGGCATAAAGTCATCATAAATTACAAGTCTTCCATTTTCTCCAATACTTGCTACAGATTGCCCTTGATAGTAGTAGGTGGAAATATTATTTATCTTTTCTGTATAAACCTCACCATCTGTAGGAGGTAGATCATCTTGATAATTTATTGATTCTTGACTTTCTTCTTTTATATCTTTTACATCATTTATATCCTGGCTAACTCTTTTCTCCTTATCCTCTTCAATACTTTCTTCTATATACTTATTTTCTTTAATAAGGTCATTAATTCTTTTTACAACATCAGACCAAGATAGCTTAATTTCTTCAGCATTTCCCTTACTATATTTTATTCCCTTTGCATCATGCCATTCTCCACTTCCCATTGCCCCTGATAGGGCATGAGAAGAACCACCTATTCCATATTCATTTTTTAGAAAATTTGCCTCTTCTTTTAAAGTATGTTCTTCTCTAAAAAAGTCATATATTCGTTTTTTCCCATCGGAAAATCCACTACCTTTTCGTAAATTCTCATCTATTTCATCTTTTGTAATAAAACTATAGATAGATTCAATATCGGTCAAACTTGACTGGTATACTTTTCTTTCTATTTCTAAGTCTCTAAGATTCTGATAAATTCTATCTACTTTATGGTGATTAAATCGTAAAATATTAGGATTACTCTTGTATTCTTCCAAAAATACTTCATATTCTTTTCTTAATTCACTTCTAAAATTATTATCTTTTAGCTTTCTACATAAATTTTCTGTTTTTTCTTGGAAGCTTCTTTCCTTTATTTCACTTAGACTTTTAAGATAACTATCTTTTATTTCATCAGAAAAATCTTCTTTTAAATACCATAGTTTTTCTGCTATTTTTTCTATTTCATAAGACGAACTTTCTATTAATTCTACATTAGTAGCAAATTCTCCTCTGTCTAATAAATCATTAATATTACTAGCTAAATCTTCCCAAGAAACTATTTGACCTTCACTATATCTTGCTCCATCTCCCTCTTTAAAAATTGCTCCTTTTTCTCCAAACCAAGCTGAAATTTTTCTTCCATTTATTTCAAAACCATTAGCTCCTATATATGTTTCTTTTAAGAAGTTTGCTTGTTCTTTCAAGGACTTTTCCTTAGAAAACTCTGCTATTACTGGCAATCTACCATCTTGATTATTTCCTCCATAGATTAAAAATATATCTATTTCTCTTTGGCTTATTGGACTTGTAATAAAGATCTGCTCTTTCTGATTATTGGCAGAAAAAAAGGAAGTAGACTCTACTCCCTCTGTATCTTTAATTTCATGTTCATTTTTTAAACTAGGATAATCTCCCTTTCTCCCATCTCTTGTAGAAGCATATCCATATTCTTCTTCAGTCCTATATAGTTCAGATAGTCCTTTTCCTTCAATTCTTCTGTCAGTCCCCAAGCTTCCATCATCTTGACTTCTTCTCGGCTGATAAATTCCTCTATCTCTTCTTCCTTGGATAGTAGATGACTCATTAATGTCCCCTGTAGATACATTATCTGATAGTCCTCTTTCTTGCTTGCCTTGAGAAAGTTCAACCTCATCCTTCCCCAATAATTGAGCTTTCCTATATCCACTTCTTTCGGCATCTCCATATTCGGTACTAATACTTCCACTTCTTGATTCATCAGTTTCATCTTGTAAGTCCCTCCATGTATCTCGAAGGGGTTCTCCTTGATTACTGGTGTGTAAATTCCTTCCTCTACTAGATATTCCTTGTCTGCTAATACTACTTTCTCTTTCATCTTCTAAGCCTCCTTCTTCTAAATTATTGTGATCTTCTTCTATTATATTAGCCGTTGATTTATTATAACGCTCCCTTACATCTTTTGTCTGCTCCCAATTTCTTCTTTCTTGAACTTTCTTTGAAATTTCTAATTTATTTATTTCTCTTCCTAAATCAATTAAAATATTTTTACTTATATTAGATGTAAAATTTAAAGCTTTATCTATGTCCACACTTGATATTTTAGATAATATAGACAAATCTTCTTCCTTTAGTTCATAGGAAACTCCCATTCTCTCACTTACGGAAACTTTTACAGATTCTTTCAGTAAATTAAAAAGATCTATCTTTTGAATAGCCTTCAGGCTTTCATCGGATAGACCTTCTAATATTTCATCAAATTTTCTTCGAACATAACTTCCTGCTAAGGCATCTATTTTATCTTCTTGACTCAATAAAAGCTGGCTGTCTTTTTCTTTAAACTTATCTATTAGTTCATCTAATAAGTTAAAATGTTTTTTGCCATCATATTCCCATAATTTTACCTCAGAAATGTTGTGATCAACGCTTACCGTTTGCCTTATATCAAAGATATATTTTATTTTTCCATTTTCTATATCTAAAAGCGGTATTCCTTTTTCTCCTCTTTTGACACTCCTACCTATGCTTTTCCAGTAATCAAATTCCGCACAGGCTGTAGCCTTGGTATCCATATTGTAAATAGATATTTGGTGTATATATGGATACTTATAGTTGTTACCTACTACCTTTAAATACTCTTCATATTTCTTTATATCTTTCTTAAATTCTTCTTTTGCAAGATATATTGATCTACTTAAATCTACTGTATCATATCTTGGCATTCTATCCCTCCTTGTTTTAGTAATAAAAAAAGAAGATATATTTTCTATACCTCCTTAACCATTAAGCTTTATTGTCCCTTATTTTTTCATTTAAACTCTCTTCATATTTTTTTAGTTCGCTAATTATCTTTTCAAATGGTATTTTTTCTCCAAATATCATATTTTTCATACTATCATAATCTTTGGAAAAAATCTCCACTCCTTCTTTTGATGGAATTAACTTTATTCTTCCTTCCATTATCTCATCATATTTCGCCCAATTACTGGCATAAAACTTTTTCTTAAATTGAATAACAGAATTTAATAATTCTAATTGAGAAAAACTTTCTTCTTTTATGTCAGTAAGTAGCATTTTATATACATCATAAAAATGTCTTGAATACCTTGTAGGATAATTTCCATTTATTCTGTTAGCCTCTCTGTGTAGTATAGTTATTTTTTCATAAAAAGTCCTTAAACTATTTACAGATACAACTTCTATATTTTCATTAAATATCTCTGGATAAGTTTCCTCTATATAGGTTTTTATCTTTTTCCTACTTGATGGAATCGGTTCTGCTAAACTTCCTATTTCTAATCTTATGACTTGAAGTATGGAGTTATCTTCATAATTTTTAGGATAATCAAAGGCAATAGTTTGTCCATCTATTTCATCAATATAAAAATTATATTTCCTGTTCTTTAATAATTTTTTAAAATCTTTTTGCAGTGTTGGCAAAAATTCTTCTTGTATAAACTTTTTTGTATCTTCATTTAGTTTATCATTAAATTTTAATTGCTTTGTTTTACTCCTCTCTTCATAAGGCTCTAACTTTTCATAGCCCAAGAGTTGCCAATTAAGAGCAAGATCTATATCCTCTGAAAATCTTTCTATTAATTTATATACTTTAGATAAACTTGTACCCCCTTTAAAGACAATATAGTCCCTATATTTAAAATCACTAAATAGATATTTCAAAATAATACAGACCCATAAGTCCTTCTCCACAATTGCCTTTGACAAGTTCAATTTATCTGATGTATTTTGTATAACTAATTCAAGTTCTTCATTTGATATTTCTAATAGCTTTTTCATTGTTAATCTCCTGTATTTTCTCTAATATTTCCTGTACCCAAAATGGTAGCTTTAAGGTATCACGCTTTAAGTCTTCTTTAATATTTTGGGCAAATACGGCTAACTTCTTGAGTTCTTCTTCCCCTATTCCATCTTTTCCCAAAGCTCTAATTGCTTGAACTAAAATTGATAGTTCTTTTGAATAAGACGTAATGTTTCTATTACTTGTGTGTTTAAATAGTATTTTCTTATTTCTGTAATCATATTGCCTATATGGTCCATCAGAAATATATATATATTCGTTTGGAACTTGTGTAGATAATCCAGTATAATTTAAAGCTGTATCTCCTGTTGGAGATATGGTCCAAGAAAATTTATCAGCTATCTTTTCTGCCAAGGCGTTTGCATCTGGATAAGAATATTCTTTAAGGATTTCGCTATACTTAGGCTTTGTATATAATCCATCTATAAGTCTTGTGATTTTATCTTCTTCATTTAATCGGTATAAAACGGATTTGATTGTATTCTTTGTCCCCAGTCCATAGAAGTCATTAATAGAAAAAATTTTTCCTGTATTGCTTGTCATTATATCTTCTATTTTCTTGTTTATTGATTCCATTTCTAATACCTCCTGCACCTAAAATTATATACTTTTGGGTGCAAAAAATCAATTGGGTGACATTTAATTTTTGCACTTTTCTTTAAATTCTTCTTTTGCAAGATATATTGATTTACTTAAATCTACTGTATCATATCTTGGCACTCTATATTTTCTTATTTTAGTAATAAAAAAGAAGATATATTTTCTATACCTCCTTAGCCATTAAGCTTTATTGTTTTTTGTATCATTTATAAAACTTCCTGCACCTAAAATTATATATTTTGGGGTGCAGGAAATGCATTTTATTAGTAACTACTTTTCCCATGGTAAATTACTTCATAAATCAGAAAATGCTCATCAAAGACATTCTTCTATCTTTTCTATTTTTTCTTTGCCTATTATTGATATTCTTAGTTTCCCTTTAAAATGTGCTTATCTTTTCTTGTAAGTTAGCTATGTTTTAAGATTACTTTCCTTTATATCCTTGCTTTTGAAAAAACTTATATCTACTATTATCTTTCTCTGTTTTTATAATCAATTTATTTGAAATATCTACCAATGGTGTTTTTGATTTCTTCTTCAATTTCTTTTAAAAATATCTCCTTACCTTCCTTTCCATTTGCAATCTCACTTAATCTCATTTCCCATTCTGCTGTTGTTTTTGGTGATTTAAATTCATCTATTACTATTGATACTAAGTTTAAGCCCTTTCTTGTTGAAATAAGATTTCTCTTATCTCTTTTTATATAACCTTTATAAATTAGATTTTCTATTATTCCTGCACGAGTGGCTGGAGTCCCTATACCCCTTCTTTCTACTTCAATACCTTTTTCTAAAGCGTCATTTCCTGCTATTTCCATAGCTTTAAGTAAACTATCTTCAGTAAAATGTTTTGGAGGTGTAGTATACTTTTCTTTAATATTTTTTTCCTTTATTTCAAGTTCATCTCCAATATTCACATTAGGAAATATCGTATCTTCACTCTTTTTCGATGTATATTCTTTTAAATACTTTGTAAAGCCCTCATCTTTAATTACTTTGCCAGTGTTTGTAAATTCAAAGCTATCAAATATAGCTACAATTTTTGTTGTATTTTCAACGAGTGGATATCCAACACTTGCGTTTAGTTTATTTAATATTAGTCTATACACCTTAGCTTCACTTTCTGGAAGATAAGATATATCTTTACTCAACGAACTTACTGTAGGTATAATTGCATGGTGATCACTAACTTTTTTTGAATTAAATACAATTTTAATACGCTCTGTATCAAAATCATTTTTCCCCAAAATATTATTTATTGTGCTTACAATCATATCTTCTGTTAAATACCTACTGTCTGTTCTTGGATAGGTTATATATTTCTTCTCATAAAGGCTTTGAGCATAATCTAAAGTCTGTTTTGCACTATATCCAAAATATTTGTTACACTCTCTTTGTAGTGTTGTTAAATCAAAAGGTAAATCTGGTTTCGTTATTTTTTCTTTTTTTACTAAATCTGTAATTTTTATTGTATTGCCTATTAAATTTATCAGCTGTTCAGCTATCACCCTATTATCTATTCTATTAGTGGATAGTATAAACTTATCAAGTTCTATTTCTACTGTATAATATTTTTCTTTTTTAAAATTTTCTATTTCAAAATCTCTATCTACTATCATTGCCAATGTTGGTGTTTGAACTCTCCCTATACTATAATTTCCGTCATATAAGCAAGAGTAAAGTCTACTCATATTCATTCCAACAAGCCAGTCGGCTATAGCTCTTGC
Organism: Peptoniphilus rhinitidis 1-13; assembly: GCF_000246925.1. NCBI lineage: Bacteria > Bacillati > Bacillota > Tissierellia > Tissierellales > Peptoniphilaceae > Peptoniphilus > Peptoniphilus lacydonensis. The sequence goes on from NZ_BAEW01000020.1 coordinate 15,373, forward strand.
CTTTGCTGAGTCAAAAAGATTATCATAGTATTTTCCATCTTTTAAATTATTGAATCCTTCTTTTATTGCAGAATCTTCCATAGATGAAATCCAAAGACGCTCTATTTTCTTTTTACAATTTGCTTTCATATACACAAGTCTAAATATAGCTTCTCCTTCTCTTCCTGCATCACAAGCATTAATTATCGTATCCACTTCTTTGCTATTCATCAGCTTTTTAAGAATATTAAATTGTTTCTTTGTGGTATTTACAATTTCGTACTTGTATTCTTTTGGAATAATAGGTAAATCTTCAATTCTCCACTTTTTGTATTTTTCATCATAACTATCAGGATTTGCCATCTGAACTAGATGACCTACACACCAAGATACTCTATAATCATTTCCCTCATAATATCCCTCTTTTTTATTCTTTGCTCCTATAACCTTTGCTATTGACATTGCAACGCTTGGTTTTTCTGCTATAACTAATTTCATTTTTTCCTCCTTAATTTTTTATAAAAAAAGAGCGAAAGATTTCTCCTTCGCTCGCAATTTATCATAGCCTTTACTACATCACTTATTTATTTTTTATTAACAAACTATTATCTTCTCTTAGTTTCACAAATTATTTTAGATTTTGATATAAATTTTAAAAACCGTATACTTTTCTATCGTAGATTCTTCTTGTTATACGATAGTTGAGTTTCATATCTGAATGTTTCTATATTTTTATAATTTTTATTCCATTATTTAACACTTCTTCAAATGTTATATCCTTCGCATATATGTTTTTCTCGAATAAACTTACCATCTTTTCAAAAAATTCTCATTATTAAAAATCATCTTCTTCTGGAATAATTTCTGTATCTTCTATACTTTCTTTTTCATCATTTTCTTTATCATATTCATAATCATCTTCTAATTCGTCATAATCTTCATCATCTTCAATAGCATTCTCTTCTCTTTTTTTGTAAACTTTAAAATAATATCCTGCACCTATTCCCACTAGCATTATAAGAACTATAAAAATATATAATCCTACGCCTGACTTCTTTTCTTTCTCTTTTTCTTTTTGTGGTTCTTCCTTTTTTATAGGCTCTTCTTTTCTAACTACTTTTTCTTCTTTTGATTTAGTATCTCCTTCGATCATATTTAAAAGGTCTTGCTCACCTACTTCTGTTAATAATTGAACATTTTCTTGGTTTTGTGAATGATCTATAATAAGGTGCATTGTCTTGCCTGATTTAGTCTGAAAAGTCAAAAATTGTCTAACGTCTACAGGATTTTCTTCGCCCTCTTTTCTTACTTCATTATCTCCAACTTTAGGAGTTAGATCTTCTCCACTTTCATCTACATTTTCCAATACTGTCCCTCTTGCTTTATTCTCCTTTGTTGCTAAAGAATTAATCGCTTTTGTATTCCCTCCTTTTACAGGCTTTACTGGTTGACACAAATTAATAGATCTTTCTTTTTGTTCACTTTTTACATTTTTACTATCTGGTATTTTAGGTACTTCTTGATAGGGTATTTTTTGTTTTTCATCAGAAGGATTGTATACATTTTCATCAAATAAATTTTCTAATTCTTTATTATTTTCTGGAGTATATATATTATTTAGTTGACTCGTTATTTCACTTTCATTACTTTTTGCCATGGATATACTTGGTATTATTGTAAACATAAAGAGTAACGCTAAGGCTACTTTTATTCCTCTTTTCTTCATCTTTAGCTCCTTTTTTATTTTATATTTTTAAATACATATACTGCTTTTTTGTTATTATCCCATTCAATACTTTGATCTTTTCCGTCTTTTATATCTCCACAAGTTGCATTAAAAGCTTTTGCAATATTTGAAATAGAAGCATGAACTCTTCCATTTATAATTACTGGCTTAGTATCAGAATGATAAATATTTCCATCACTATCTTTCATAACTCCTGTGTCTATATTTAATCGCAAAGTTTTCTTTGGAAGAACGGTATTTTCTTTATTGGAAAATATAGCTTCTCTTTTGTTGTCATCATATTCAACGTTAAATCCTAAAGTATAGGCTGTATATCTTATAGGCAACATAACATAATCATCTTGAATGTATGCCTTAACATCCATATACACAGTAGTTTTCTTTCCATCTTTTATGATATTATAGTAATCTTTTCCTACTTGAAACACGCTAAATTCATCACTCTTACTATGTGGTTTTATATTATCCTCTCCTTTATTAATAACTTCTTTAGTATTTACTACTTCTTTGTTAGTAATCTTTTCTTCTCTATCTTTATCATGTTTTGTTTCTATTTCTGCTTGTTTCTTTTTAAGATTTTCTAGAATTTTTTCAAGCTTTTCCTTATCATTTAAAGTTTTTTCTTTTTTCCCTGTTTTATTTTCCTTTAGGTTTTTCTCTAGTTCACTGATTCTTTTATTACATTCTTCTATTTTTTTGTCTAAGTCATTTTGGAGATTTTCAAACTCTTTTGTTTGTTGTTCTATCTTATCTTGCAAGCTTTTTATCTGTTCTTGTAATTCTTTTTTATCTTTTTCTGCTTTAGATTTTAATTCATCTAATTCTTCTTCAAGAGATTTTACTTTCTCACAAGAATTTTCTTTATCTTCTTTTGCCTTATCTACTTGATCTTTTAATTTTTCTAATCTTTCTTCTTTTGCCTTTAAAGTATCTTCTATTTTTTTTATTTTCTCCTCTTTTAATTCTATATTTTGATCCTTTTCTTTAATCTCTTTTTCTAATTGACCAATCTTTTCTCTTATTTCTTTAAAACCTTCTTCATTAACTTCTGCCTTTTCACCTTTTGCTTCTAATTCCCATTTTGCAGAAGATAATTCTTCTTTTAATTTTTCACTTTCCTCTTGAAGTTTCTTTACTTCATCTCTTAGCTGTTCTAGTTCAGCTATTTGCTTTTTGTCTTTACTTTCTAGAGCACATATTTTTTCTTCTAGACCTTTAATTACTCTTTCTTTTTCTAATAATTGATCTTCTAGGCATTTCTTATATTCTAAAAAATTATCTTCCTTATTTTTATATGAATCTAATTTCTCTTGAAGCTTTTTTATTTGCTCTTTATTTATCTCTTTATCTTTATTTAAGTTTTCAATCTTCTCTTGTAAGTCTGTAATTTCTTTTTCTAGATTTTCTACATTGCTACATACCATTTCAGCTTCAATTTTATTTGTGTTTTGTAAACTTTTTTCTGAACTAGCATATATATGACTCATAGGCGATATATTTATAATACTTGCTAGTATCATTCCAATCGCTAAAACTCTATTTCCTATTCTTTTCATTACTTTTCTTCTCCTTCATTAATTTGACTTATACTTTTTTCTTTTCTTTCTTCTTCCTTATTTTTTCTTACTATATATAAAAATTCATCAAGGGATATTTTTTTGCTACGAAACTCTTTGATAACTTCCATATTCTCTAATTCTTCTTGTTCTTCTTCTAAGATTTGAAGTTCCAACTCAATATCTTCTTTTTTCTTTACTAACTTTTTTTGTTTTTCTATATTTTTGATTAGTTTTTTATTCATTTTTTATCACCTTTTCTATCTTGGTCTGCCAAAGGCATAAAAGTGTTCTTTCCAATATCTTGTATTAATATTTGCATATTGAATAGGATCTCCTGCATGAATCATCATTCCATTGCCTGCATATATTCCTACGTGAGATATTGGTGTTCCAGAATTATATGTTCCCTTGAAAAAAATTATATCTCCAGGCTTTGCTTGACTAGGCGATACAGGATTACAATAATCAGTATATATTCTCCAAGCTGTTGTTCTTGGCATATTCTTTACTCCTGATTTTGTAAATGACCAACATACAAATCCTGAACAGTCAAAATTCCTTGGTCCACTAGCTCCAAAAACATATCTTTTTCCTATATGTTTTTCAGCTTCTCCAAATAATCTCCTTACTGCTACATCATCAAACTCTATACCGGGATTTCCAAAATTTGGATTATCTACTATATCCCCTAAATCTCCATAACCAGAGCCAAAATAATCTCCCATATTTCCTTGATTTTCTAATAATGATAAGTAGTGAGCCATATTAGTTTCATAATTTGCAAACTCTTCTTTTGCAATTTTATCAATACTTTTCTTGGTAATGGTAAGAGTCAATATTTTATAGGTGTATGGATTTCCATCTTTATCATATTTAGTAATAGTTTTTGATGTATACTCTTTTTTGTACATCTGATTAAAGAGTTTTTTTAGTTCCTTTTTTATTTCATCAGTCGACTTAATTTCTCCATATCTTGCTGTTAAATAACTAAATAGCTCGTGAACATCATGACCTACTGGATCTCCTTTTATATGATATTCATCGTAGTTTGGATAATTTTCTTTAATACTATCTATCTCATCTTGCAAAGCATATTCATAACTTGAAAATTCATTATTTACATCACTTAGCACTTCTTTTTTTGATAAGTAACTTGTAGCCATAACATTACTTGTAATACCTGAAGTAATACTTCCAATATTACTTATTTCTTTAAACAGCATGAAAAAAAGTCCTAAAATGCAAAGGACAATAAAAATATTTTTATATCCCTTATTTTTTAGAACTTCTGCTGTCTTTTTACTCATATTTGTAATAGACTTTTTTATTCTATTTTTTAAGCTTACTTCTTGTTTTTTTCTGAAATCTTTCTGAAATTTTTTCTTCATAAAAAATCGATTCAATTTATTGGTATTTTGATAGGCTCTAGATTTTTTTAATTCTTCAAAATCTTTTTCAAATAATAATCTACTTTCTTTTTTATGAATTTTATTATCTAATTTTTCTAATTTTCTTTTAGTTCTTAAAGCTTTTTTTCTACGATTACGTCTAATATTTTTTCCAATAAGCTCTGTACTTCTGCTTACTTTATATGATGCATCTATTCCTGCATTATCTTCTTTTCCGCTATAAAGATAGTTTGATGCCATTGCACTTGCAAGAATTAAAGGATTTTCTAATCCTCCTTTTTTTGCTTTTTTATTATCTTTAACTAGGTCCTTTTCTTTTTTTGCTTTTTTCGAGTGTAATTTTGAGATCTTTTCTTCGTCTTTTTGAAGCTTATCTTTTACCTTCAATTTATCTTCTATAAACTTATTTTGACCTTCTTCTACATTCGAACTTTCCTTTTTTGTTCTTGTATATTTTTCATTTAGATTAAAATTAGCTCTTTTACCTTCTTTTTTGTTATTATCTATAATTTTATTTTTATTATTTAGATCTACAGAGCATTTTTCCTTTAAGTTCTTACCAGTCTTTAGTTTCTGATAATTCTTATTATCCATTTTACTTTCTGTTAAGTATAAACTTTTTGCCCTAAACTTCTTACCTTTATAATCCCTTACATTAGATCTTTCTATTTTTGTTGAAATGGACTTATCTTGAAATGAATTTTCTTGTTTGTCACTTTGATACTGCTCTTTATTCTTTCTAAAGTCATTTAGAAATCTTTTATTTCTATACTTTGAAAAATACTTTTCATCATCACTAGTATCTCTATAAGAAATATTACTATCTCTAAAGTCCATATCATAACGATCTATTACTCCATCATTATCTAAATCTTTAGACAATGGGTCATAAACTTCTAACTTATCTTTATTCTTTATTACATTCTTAGATATATGATTAGAACTCTTCTTGAAATTACTTATCCTATTTTCATATACTCTATCATTTTCTTTCTTGATTCTTTCTTCTCTAATTTTATCTTCTACTTCATTATCTCGTTTCAAGTTATCAAGTATTTTATATTTTTCTCTATATACTTTCTCCTGTCTTTTTCTTTGTATTTTTTCCTTATCTGATTTTTCATTAATATTAGGTATATATTTATTATCTAGTTCTTGAAAGTGGCTAGAAGTTTTCTTTATATTATCATAATTCTCAACTTCAGAAACTTGTCTATAGCTATCTTTTTCATTCATAAAAGTGCTATTTTCTCTTTCAGAATTTTTGTTTAATAAAACGGGGGAATCTTTTTTATTTTTTATAGTGTTGTTACTTATATTTTTCTTTTCTAATATAAGTTTACTTTTTGGTACATCTCTAGGATTTATTTTGCCCTTTTCTTTTTTCATAAACGCCTCCTATTTCATATTTTCTTCAATCCTTTCTTTAGCCATCTTGCAATAGTCCTCATTTAATTCTATTCCTATATATTCTCTATTCATTTTAGTAGCAACCATTCCAACTGTGCCTGATCCCATAAATGGATCTAATATTAACCCATTATTAGGACAAGCTGCTTTTATACAAATTTCTACTAATTTTGGTGGAAATACTGCATAGTGTTTTCCTTTAAAGGCATTAGTATTTATTGTCCAAATATCTCTACTATTTCTAAACTGAGGAACATTATCTCCTATATATTCTCCATATTCTCTTGCTTCATTTATGCTCTGTCTTTTAGCACCTGTATTTTCTTTTAGGTACTTATTGTCTTTTCCCCTTGCCCTTATATATCTTTTTTTACTTATCTCTTTCATGGGTTCTTTCATTGCTTCATAGTTATAAAAATATTTTTTTGATTTAGAGAGTAAAAAAATATGTTCGTATGATCTTGATGGCCTATCTTTACATGATTCTGGTATAGCATTTTCTTTATGCCATATAATATCACTTCTTAAATACCAACCGTCTTCTCTTAGTTTTAATGCAAGTTGCCAAGGAATTCCAATCAAATCTTTTGTCTTATATCCTTTTAATTTTTTCGTTACAGAAACTTTTTGACCTGTCCTTCCATTCTTATTTTTTTGGTCTTTGTATTCTTTCTTGCTTCCAGTACCAACATAAGAATCTCCTATTACAATCCATAAAGTTCCATCTTTTTTTAATACTCTTTTTACTTGGTCAAATACTTCTACTAACTTATTTAAATACTCTTCAGGACTTTCTTCTCTTCCGATTTGACCTTTAACTTTATAATCTCTTAATCCATAATAAGGAGGAGAAGTAATACAGCAATCAAATATCTCATTAGGTAGTTCTTTTAAGGCTACTAATGCATCTAAATTAATAATATAGTTACTTTTTATCTTATTCTTCATAACTTTCTTTTAACTCCTCTGGTTTAGTTGTCATTAGTCTATATAACTTAGTATCTTTAGGAAATCTATCCACGAATGGAACAATGGTATTTCCATAAAACAAAAGCCCTTCTCCTTCATTAGAGTTGGTTACATATGATAATTGGTAAAGTGATATATTTAGTTTATCTGCTAATATTTCTCTATCCCCAGAGGCTTGATTTAGCATCAATATAAAGTCTGTATTATCAAATATATTTTCTATTTCAGGACTAGCTAAAAGATCCTTGACATTCTGAGTTAACCCTGTTGGTATTCCTCCCCATTTACGAAATCTTTTCCAAATTTCTATTGAATAACTTGCTGTTTGTTCTTCTCTTAACAATAAATGGAATTCATCGCAATAATACCTAGTTTCTTTCTTATTCCTATTAATTGTAACTCTATTCCAAACTTGATCTTGAACAATAAGCATTCCAATTTTTCTTAATTGCTTTCCCAATTCTTTGATGTCATAACAAAGTATTCTATTTTTAGTATCTACATTAGTTCTATGATTAAAAACATTTAAGCTTCCTTTAACATATATTTCCATTTCTACCGCAAGTTTTTTCCCTACTTTTTCCTCTTGTTCCAAAAGTAAGTTATATAAATCTTCTAAAATTGGCATATTAGAAGGTATAGGATTATCAAAGTAGTTTTTATATAAGATTGGAAGACATCTATCTATAACAGAAGTTTCTTCTGCACTCAGTCCTTCTTTTCCCACTACTAATTCAAATAATGATAGTATAAAGTCAGACTTTAATGACAATGGATTATCTTCATCTGCATAATCTAAGTTTATATCTAATGGATTAATATAGTCTCTACTAGTAGGTGATATCCTTATAACTTCTCCTCCTAATGCTCTAGTTAAATTCCCATATTCGGATTCAGGATCACATATTATAATGTCATCTTGTGTAATTAAAAAGGCATTGGTAATTTCTCTTTTAGCCGAGAAAGATTTTCCCGACCCTGGTGTTCCAAGTATTAAACCATTAGGATTTTTTAACAGCTTTCTATCTGTCATTATGATATTTCGACTTAATGCATTTAAACCATAATATAGGCTTTCTCCTTCTAAACACAATTCTTCTGTAGTAAATGGAATAAAGATCGCTGTAGAACTTGTAGTAAGTCCCCTTTTCACCTCAATGTCATTCTTTCCAATAGGCAATGAGGACATAAGAGCTTGTTCTTGCCTATAGTTAAGATTCTTTAATACACAATTATGTCTACCTGCTATAGAGTTTAATTGAAAAATTACATTGCTCAATTTCTTTCTGCTTTTTTCTATATTTGTAAATAAAATGGTAATTACAAACATTCTCTCGTTATGATTTTGAAGCTCTAATAAAAGTCTTTTAGCATCATTTCCATAAGTGATTAAGTCTGAAGGTAATATATCTATGTCATATCCCGATCTTATAGCTTTTTTATTTTCTTCAATTTTCATCTTATCTAGATCTGTAATTTTTCTTTTTATCATTTTAATTGCGTTTGTTTGATCGATAGAGTTTATATGAAAGGTTACAATCATATTTTCTTCAACTTCTAAAAATTCAGATAATAGTCTATCAGATAATTCTGGTGCAAGAATCTGTAAGAAATTTACTTCTCCAAAGTATTCTCCTACTCTAAACTGATTTATAGATGAAAAATTAAAAGAAGTCGGAGAAATATAATCTTTTGTAGATAGACCACTATGTTTTAAATCATCATATGAAAAAGTAAATTTTTTATCTTTATTTAAAATATCATGAATCACCTTTAATCTTTCGTATCCATCTAGCACATAAGCCTTAACTCCCATTTTCTTAAAATTATTTAGTATGTCCATTTCCATTCTTTCAAGTCTAATTGTAGCTTCTTTTATATCCTGTGCTTCTAAGCTAAAAGTGATATACATATATTTACTTAATCCATTGTTCCCTTTTTCACTTTGATTTTTTAACATCTCTCTATATTCTTTTCTTATCTCATTAAAAGAATCATCTCTATATGGGATATTAATATTTTTTTCTATTTCTTCATTTTTCCCTATTCTGTTAATATATGAGAGTTCAATATCTACACTTGGATCAAAGTAATTTAAAAAGTTAGAAAATTCATTAAAAATACTTTCTTTATCTTCTTCTGTCGAAAGCTGATAATTAATATCTAAAAATCTTATCATTTTATTAAATTTATTCTTTTCTATTTGACAAATTCCATTTCTAAGCATTCTTAAATAAGGAATTGTATCTTGAACACTTTTTTTCTTTTGTTTTCTTCCATTAAAAAAAGAAAGCTCTTTCTTTTGCTTTCTTTGTCCTTTGTACTTCTTTGAATTTTCTATTTTCTTTTGACTTTTACCTATGCTTTTTAAATCTTCTTTCTGCTTTTTTAAATTCTCTTTTTCTGCATTTAATTTTTTTTGCTGTCTTTTTTGTATTTGATTCATTTTCTCCCTTCTTTCATTTTACTTATTTTTCTTTCTATATCATAAATACAATCTGTTTTATATAGTCGGATACTTGGTTGAGTCTTTTTTTCTATCATGTACTTAAGATACTTCTCAAAATACAGACCATCTTTTTCATAAAGTGTTGTGAAAATAATAGGAAATGCTACTCCTATCATAATAAGCATAGATATATCATTTGGTAGATTTTTTCTTGATAATATATAAATAGGAAAGCCTATTACTCCTGCTATTGTAAATCCAATTAATTGTCTTTTTGTTAAATTTAATGCTACTTTGGTTTTTACTTTAGTTAAATCTTTTGGAACATTTACATATGCCATTATTCTATTTCCTCTATTCTATAAATTATCATCTCATCTTCCCTTTCTTTTTTTCTTATTTTATTTGTTATATATGATCCAATTATAATTATTGGTAATCCTATTATTCCAAACCTTTTAATTTTAAGTTCATTCTTTCTTTTATTTATTCCTTTAAACATTTCTCCTCCCTTTAATGTGCATTTAATATTGATTTTGCAATACTTCCAGATTTCATCATCGTAATTCCAAGTATTAGTGTGTAGCCAAGTAGTTCAAAAATACTCTTGTGTATATCTGTTATACTTAAAGTCTTTACAAGAACTGCGTAAATACCTACACATATAAGCAAAAATAACCCTTGTAGTCCAAGAGCAAAAAGTCCTCTAATATAATTAGTTCCTATGCTCCCCCATTCTTTGTTTCCCATAGTGGCAAAAGGTATAGCACAAACAGAGGTATAGATATATATTTCTATCATTCTTCCATAAAGTATTACCGTTATTAATACCGATATTCCTTGAATTATCATTTTTACTATAGAGGTTTCTATTACTACTGTCATAAGTTTTCCTATTGATTCATTCTTCAATGTTTCTGTCATAGCCGCTATATCCCCTGGTGAAACTTTTGAACTCACATTAGCTACTCCTGCTGCTTTTCCTATTAAACTTTGAGCTACATCAAATACTGCCATAGAGAATTCAAAAGCATGAGATACCAACCATACAGCTATCCACATTTTTATAATATATTTAAAGAAATCAAATGTATCTGTATCGTTCATATTATTCTTATTCATTACCATTTGAATTAACTCAATACATAAAACTGCAGTTATGATAAGACCTGCTATAGGAAGTATTACATTTTCACTTATTGACTTTATAAAGTGGAAAACTTCCGAGTTCCATCCACTCGGAGTTTTTCCAACTTCTGTTGCTATCGTAGATACTTTATCATTTATATCAAGAAGCATTCCACTTAAATTTTCCTTGATCATGTCTATAAGCATCTCCGAAAAAAACTCTTTGATCTTATCTACTATATTAAACATCTTATTTTAGTACATTTGCTAAAAGTGGAATTAATTTAAGTCCAATAAGCACAATTCCTCCACCTGCCATAAGTTGCTTAATACCTTGAGATTTAGCTCCAGATTGCGATAGGTAAGCCTACAGTTTCAGTGTTTCCAGCTTTTCCCCCGCTTAGCACCGTGCATGCGACTTTCACCGCACACGGCGCCCCATCGCAAGAAAGATTTTCACGTTTTAATTAAGATTTACACACTTCTCAACAACTAGTTATTTCTTTTAAATGGTTGGCAATCCTATCATTTTTCTGAGTTCATTACATTTCTCAATTTGCTTACCTGTTAAGGCAAGTTCTTTTACATATTTTAGAATTGTATCTTCTTTTGTTGCATGGATTAGTATATGCACTTTTTCTGTTACAAGAATTAGATTGCTGTACTTGTCTGTACCACCTTTTTCAAGTGGTAGTTTATGGTGGCAATGTATATCACTTGGTGTTAATTTATTCCCTGTTACAAAACATCTTCCATATTGAGCTGCAAAGAGCGAAATCCTATTGTCTGCATACTCTATACTCTTATCAAGTACAGGGTGTTTCATTAACCAAACAAGAGTGTCTATATCAATTTGTAGATTTTTATGAATTAAAGATCTACCCTCTACAGTGTACTTGTTTATATCTTTTTTCTTGTGTTTTGCGTCCTTAGTTTGGATATACCCCACTGGAATTAATGGGCGTCCGTTAAGGAAGCGAAGTTGTTTACTTTTTCCATACTTATCTTTGATAAATCCTTTATTTAATGTCCCATTGGTCTTTAAGTCAAGCCTGTTGTTCATTTGCTTTTTAATGTGAAAGGCTATTTTAGCAAAGTCTAAACTCACATTTGTTGCTATTTGATAATAATTATGCAAGCCTGAAACAGTGGCATTATACCTAGATATTGCTTTGTACTGCTCTTTTCCATTTGCAGGTCTTTTTATATCCGCAACACATTTAGAAATATTTTCTTTTGCATTTTTCAGTGCCTTATCACTTATATGCGACTGTACAACAAG
>NZ_BAEW01000019.1:0-28614 GCF_000246925.1 Peptoniphilus rhinitidis 1-13
CATAATCATTGCTCATAGATTTTTAAATATTGTAAATATTGTAGATAAAATTATAGTATTACAAGATGGAGAAATAGTTGAATTTGGAAAACATAAAGAGCTAATTAAAAAAGGAGAAATTTATAAACAATTAGCTAAATTATAAATTTAAGATTATCCATCTAAAAATAGTCACAAAATCTTTATTTTGTGACTAAATTTAGAATCTTATATTTTGTTATTCTTTACCTATTCCCTCTATCTTAACATATTTGAACAAAAAATTCCCCTTAGTTTTTCTAAGGGGATTTTACATTAAACTATTTTCTTTCCTTCTTTAATTTTCTTGATTTCGTTAGGGTCTGTAGTCATCATTTCATAGAGCTTAGTGTTCTTCGGAAACTGGTCCACAAAAGGAATTACTTCCCCTTCCGTTATAAGAAGTCCTCTATCCTTACCAGAGTTCTTAATATAAGTTAGCTCGTTTTCAGAAATATTAAGGGCTTCGGCAACTATTTGCCTATCTGTTGATGCTTGGTTAAATAGAAGTACATAAGATTCAGCGTTATTAAGCATAGATCTTACGTTTTCATCCCTAAGCATATCTTCTACGTTTTGAGTGATACCTGTGATGATACCATAATACTTTCTAGCACGTTTATACAATGTATAAAGGAAGTTTGAGGAATATCTTGATGCAAATAATAGGTAAATTTCATCTATATATATCCAAGTTCTTTTGTTTCTCTTCCTGTTTTCAACTACCTTGTTCCAAACGTGGTTAAGTGTTACTAGTAGTCCTAGTGGCTTTAATGATTCTCCAAGATCTCTAATATCAAAGATAGTAAATCTGTTGTTAATGTTGATGTTAGATCTATGGGAAAATATGTCAAGTGATCCTATTGCGTACATTTCAAGTATTGTAGCAAGTTCATAAGCATAATCTCCTTGTTTTCTTAAAACATTATATAGGTCTTTAAGGGTTGGCATTGCTTCTGTTTCGCCAGCGATAATTGGTTCATAAACTTTTTTTATAGACCTATCTAGGATTGATTTACTAGAACCATCTAGGGCATATCCTTCACCTGCTATAAGCTCCATGAAAGATAGCATATAGTCTGACTTATTTGATATAGGATCTCCATCTTCTGAGTCTTGGTTAAAGTTAATATCTAGGGGGTTAATGTGTGTCTTAGAACCAAGAGATAGCTTTACAACTTCGCCTCCAAGAGCTGAAGTTAATGCACCATATTCGGCTTCTGGGTCAATTACTATAACGTCATCGTCTGTGTTAAGAATTACGTTAACTATTTCTCTCTTGGCACCAAAGGATTTACCAGAACCAGGTGTTCCTAATATAAATCCGTTACCATTTACTCTCTTCCTTCTATCTAAATAAATTAGATTTTTAGTAATGGCATTAAGTCCATAATAAAATCCTGTTTGTTCAAATAATTCTTCTGCTTTAAACGGAATAAATATTCCTGTTGCTGTTGTTGTTAGTGTTCTAGAGTTATTTAAAAGGTTAAATCCTAAAGGTAATACAGATCCAAAGCCTGCCTTTTGTTCATAATCTAGTGCTGTAAATTCAAAGGAGTTTCTTCTGCCGATTGAAGATATTTGGAATACATTGTCGGCCAATTCTTCTTCTGTTCTACCAGATGTTTCTATTAATAGTGTTGCTAAGAACATTCTTTGGTTTCTAGCATTTAATTCCTCTCTAAGGTCTTGTGCATCTTGAAGGTTATATTGAAGTTTCATAGAAACCATCTCTTCTCCACCACCCATAGGTAGAAGCTTTTGTAACTCATTTAGCTTTTGAGTATTCATAAGAGTAATATTCATATCTAAGTTTTTCAAAGCTTCTTCTTGTGGGATTCCTTGAAGGTGGAAAGTAATTGTTAGAGGTATTGGTAGTTCTGTAATTTCAGATATAATAGAGTCTTTTATAGACTTTGGATAATTCTTTGCATAAAGAACTCTTCCGTATCTGTTACCTGCTTTATATGTGGACTTGTCATCAAATGTAAAAGAAGTTGCTATTAGTTCTTTTGAATTCATGTTTTGTTTCATTAAATTCTCATAAGAATAATCTCTTCCATGGTATTCTGGATTGATAATAGAGTCTAATAGCTCAATTCTTTCTGATCCATTTAAAACCTTAACTGTATTAACAGACTTGTTTCTCTTGTTATATACTCCATCAAAAGCTTTCATTATTTCATCTTGAATTCTGTTTAAATGCATCTTTGCTTCGTCATAATCGGCTGCCTTTACAGAAAAAGTTAAATAAAGTCTCTTAGAAATAATGTTGTGACCTTCTTTAATTTTTGCGTTAATAATGTCGTTATACTCTTCTCTAAAAAGGTCTAACTTGTCTTGTCTCATTGGTATTTTTGTTTGAGATTCAAGTTCTTTAAAGTCTGTTAACTTATTTTTAATTGTAATTGAAAAAGCAACATTAGAGTCAAATAAGTTTATAAGCTCACAATATTTTAAGAAAATTTGCTTTTGATCTTCTTCCGAAATAAGTTGATAGTTCATGTCTTTGAATTCAATTGTTTTTGAATAAAGAAGACCTTCTCTTACCTCGCAAACTCCATCTGGAAAAATCCTATCATAATTTAAGATTTCATCAGCATATCTAGCTCTATTAAAGTCATTCTTTTTACCTTTTAGTTTCTTTTCTGATTCCTTTTGGTATTCTATATACTTTTCCTGTTTCGATATTACTCTCTTATTCTTTTTTTCTTTTTTTTCTGTTCTTTTTCAACTTTTTTATCTACTTTTTCATCTTTAGCCTTTTCAACTAAATCACTTGGTGTTTTAGGCTCTTCTTGTTTATTTTCAATATTTTCTTTTTCTTTCTTTTTAAATATTGCCATTTAATCCTCCCACTTATATTGTTCCTATATTCCATTCTTTTTTAAATCCAGCTTCTTTATCTTTATTTCTTTTAATCTTGTATTCCTTAGTTAAAATAGAGCCGTTTATTGGACCTTCCCACTTAGCTCCTTCTTTTGCCAAGTTAGAAAAACTTCCTATAGGGTTCATCCAAAGTTTAAGTCTATTTTCTCTAGAATCATCTTCTGTTAGTTCGGGGATTCTTTCTCCTGTAGCCCTATCAAATCTTGATGATTTATTAAAATCTACTTGTATGAAAGTATCATCTTGTATCATTGGATTTTCCAATTGTTTCAATGTAATTCTGTAAGGAAGTTTTTGAACTCCAAATTTAAATTGAAACATTACCTTTAACCATTGTTCAAAATTTTTGCCGTTTTTATTAAAAAATCCAAAAAGAGCAAAAGGTATACAAGAAAAAATAATGACATAAGACATGTCTGTAATTGTCATGAAGGATTTAAGTATAAAAACTTCTAATACAGAAAGAGCTATTGCCCCTGATATACATCCTACTTGTCTAACTGTATATCTTCCTAAAACTCTAGGTTTATATGCTTTCATATCATTAGGTACTGGTACTATTAACATTTATTCCTCCTTAGTTTGCTCCTGTAAGTCTCTTTGATATTGGTTCTGCTTTCTTTAAAAGTTGCATAAACATTACTGTTAAGAAGACTCTAGAAAACATAGATATAGGTAAAGTAAAGGCATTTACGTCTTTATTATCTACTGCATCTTGTAAATAACTACTTCCGTTAAATAGTATGCTTATTATCTTTCCACCAGTTTGATCCGAGGCTACTCCAAAGAAAGCATCTACATTATTCGCTATTGCTGAATAAAGAGCAATTACTATACCTATAACTATAAGTTCACCTGCAAAGGCAAATAAAGTTCTCAAAAAGTTCTTACCAGCCAATGAAGTTTCTTCATTTACAAGTGTTGCAACTCCAATAGGTGTTATTAAATAATAAATAACAATCTTTATTATTAATGATGCAAAGGTCAATGCTATAAATAAGGTTAGAACAAGTAATATTAAAGAAAGTATACCTGTCAGTAGCCACGAAGCCCAAGCCTCCATTAAGTTAAGTCTTCTTGCTAATTGCGTAAAAACTTCATCTGCAATTTTGCCCTCTGTTCCAAATGACGTTGATGCCTCTAGGATATAATTCAATAGATCCATTGCACCACTCATCATTGATTTAAAAAGGTTCGGAGATGCATCCATAAGTATTTTTACAAGTGAAGCTTTTATAAAAAATTGTAAGGGTGAAAAAACCCCTTGTGTAGAAAAGTTGTCGTTTTTTACTGAAATATTGAACAAACCTACTAAGAAACATATTGCAAATACTGCGTAAGCTATACCCATCGTGTAGTTTACAATTTGAGTTACTGCTGTGTTAGAAAAAATTGTATCTATACTTTGGTTGCTAAAAAAGTTTCCTACAAGAGTGTCTATTTCTCTTTGAGAAATCAGCTCGAAAGCACTTTTCATTATTCTTGCTTTTGATGGTAACATATACCAATTTCACTCCTTTCTTTTTAGTTATTATCTAACTATGTGGAATATACCAAATATTTCGCTTTTTTTAAGATAAAAATAAAAAAAGACTGAAAGAAATTTCTTCCAGTCAAAAAATATTTTTTTATGTTCCTAATGGAGCAGAACCATTAGAGCCAGTATTTATTTCTGTAAAAAGAACTCCTGATACAGCTATAATAATTCCACCTACCATTTGCATTATACCTTTCGATACACCTGTTGGTTGTGACGATTGTAGGTTTATGCCAATGTTGCCTAAACCCATGATTGTCAATAATCCTCCACCTGCAAAAAACGCAACTTTTGTTAAAGTTAACATTGATGTCAGGAAGGTTGAGTCACCAGTTTTTACAAAACTTGCTGAAAATACTACAGCACCTTTTTCACTTTTTGTATAAAATATAAACAAAACCAATACGGTTAATCAAAATAGTGTATTACTGATTCATTTTGATAAATTATTACTTTATTTATGCTCAAAGTTAGATATAATATTAATATATCTATTTTGTAAATTGCTCTTTACATAAGTAGATAAATATAAAAAGAGGAGTTGATTTTATGGATTTATTGAGTATTTTAAATTCAAAACCACTTTATTTATTAGTAGGCGTTTCACTTGCAATTATTTTTGGCATGTGTATCTTTTTTTGCAGAAGAGCAATTAGGAGAGCAAGAGAATTAAATATTACACAGGATAAGATTAATTCTGTAATTAGATCTTCTGTTGTATTTTCAATTATTCCTTCAATATCAATTATAATTGGGCTTATAACACTTGCACCACTTTTAGGAGTACCATGGCCTTGGTTTAGACTTTCGGTGGTAGGTTCTCTTCCGTATGAACTTACAGCTGCAGATCTTTCGATAAAAGGTGCAGGATATGTAAATTTTGATGATTTTATTGCAAAGGGTGAACCGACTGTAATTGGTGCAATTATGTTCGTTATGAGTATTGCAATTATGGGTGGAATGGTGTTTAACATAGTTGCACTTAAAAAGGTTCATACAGGGGTACTTAAAGCTGGAGAAAAAGAAACTCCTTTTATTGAACTTGCACTTTCTGTACTTACAATAGGAATGATGTCTGTATTTGTTCCAGTTCAGAGTGTAAAGTCAAAAATTCATCTGCTTACTATTGTAGTTAGTGCAATAATAACGGTAATATGCTCGAAGTTAGCAAAAAAACACAATATAACTTGGTTAAATGATTTCACGATGAGTTTTGCACTAATTGGTGGAATGACAGCAGCTGTTATTTTCACAAACATGGGAATAGGAGGTTAATTATGCAAATGTCAGATTATATGAAAAAAACTTATAGATATGGAATTATAGCGACATTAATTGCAATGTTATTAATGCTAGGAATTCCTGCAATAATGTGTATAGTATATGGAATTTGGCCAGCGTGGTCACTTGTTGCATCAGTAGCAGGTCCACTTTTAGCCCTTTATATCCCAACTGCACTTGCAGAACAGCTTTCAATGATTCCAATTGGAGGAACAACTTGTTATTTAAACTCAATTCTTGGAAATGTAATGAATATAAAATTCCCCTGCTATTTAGCAGCAATAGGAACAGTAGATGCAACACCAGGAACTGAAGAAGCAGATGTAATGGGAATGATAGCAATTACAATTTCTGGTATGATTACAATGATAATAGTAGTTATTGGAGTCATTCTGTTAACACCTTTGAAGCCTATACTTGAAACAGAAACAGTGGCAATAGCTACAACTTATATTTTGCCAGCTCTTTATGGAAGTATGGGAATTTCAGCTTTTATTTCAACATCTGCGGGATCTAAATATAGTGCACCAAGAAAGCCAATTATTGCTATTATATGCTTGATTTTGGTTTATGGATTTAATTTCCTCGTTATGCCTCTTGCAGGTAAAGAAGGGTATGCCATGCTTGTAATGATGTGTGTAACTATTGGAGTATCATATATCCTTTATAAATCTGGAGTAGTTAAGTTAAATAAAGTTGAAAAATAGGGGTGATTTTTATGGATAAGATTTTAGATTCTGTAATAGAATACGGAAAGGAATTTGTTGAAGAGGGAAAATTAGTAAATTATATTCCTATTTTGAGAGATGCAGATAAAACTGCTTTAGGAGTATGCCTTATTGACAAAGATGGAAAAATTTATGAAGCGGGAAAATCTCGTGAAAAATTTGCAATAATGTCAATTGTAAAAGTAATACTTTTTGAAATCGTACTTGAAAATTATGAGATTGATGAAATAAAAAAATATATTGGATTTAAAGGATCATCAAAACCTTATGATTCAATTTTAGATCTTGAGTTGGAAAAAGGAAAGCCAATAAATCCTTTTGTAAATGCAGGGGCAATAATGTCTTCTTATTTGATTTATAAAAAGTTTAAGGATAAATCAGTAGATGTTCTTTTTGAAAAAGCAAAGACTTTAACAGAGAATAAAGACATTGATTATGCTAGAGAATTGATGAAGCTTACAAGTAATGGGGGAGAAAATAATTTGGCTCTTACTTATATATTAAAAAAGCATGGTTATATTGACAAAGAAACAAATATAGAAGATGTACTTTATATTTATAATTTAGCGTGTTGTATTATGGTAAACACTAAAGATTTAGCTGTTCTATCCTCTATAATATCAAGAAATGGAATAAATCTTGATGGTAAAAGGGTTATGGAAAAAGATCATGCTAGAATTTTGAGGACACTTATGTCAATATGTGGAACTTATGATTATTCTGGAGATTTTGCAATCAATATTGGAATACCTGCAAAAAGTGGAGTTGGAGGTGGAATTATGGCAACTACCAATAAAGATATTGGAGTATGCACTTTTTGCCCAGGATTAGATAGATCGGGAAATTCAATTGCAGGTGTAAAAATGTTGGAGATGGTTTCAAAAAAATTAGATTTGGGTTATTATTAAGGTTTATTAGACTTAGATAGAAAGGGAGAGATCTTATGTTTACAGGAGCAATGTTTACAACATTATTTCAAAGTATTTCATTTTTAGGGCTATTTTTATTAATAGGCTTTTTCTTGAGAGCAAAAGTTAAAGTATTTCAAGAAACTTTTATTCCTGCAAGTGTAATAGGTGGATTTATATTACTTATACTTGGACCAATTGGATTTGGAATTATACCAATTCCAGAAGAATGGATTAAAATTTGGTCTTTAATTCCAGGAATTTTAATTGTTCCAGTTGTTACAGCAACTCCACTTGGGCTTGATCTTGGAGGAAAGGATGCTTCTAAGAAGTTTAAGCCGGCAGTTCCGTTATTTTTTATAATGTTTGCAACTTATTATTTACAAAACGTAATTGGATTTGGCACGAATTTATTATTCAAGTCTTTTGGACAAGAACTTTATGACACATTTGGTTGGGAACTTTGTATTGGATATACTGGAGGTCATGGAACAGCAGGTATTCTTGGAAATATGTTAAATGAACTTAATATTCCATATTGGGAAACTGCACAAGGAGTTGCAGTTACAATGGCTACTTTTGGACTTGTTGGTGGAATTTTGATAGGAATGGTTTTAATAAATTGGGCAGCTAGAAAAGGAGAAACTTCAATATTAAAAGAACCTGGTGATATACCTAAAAACGTAAAAATTGGATATGAAAAAGACATAACTAAACAAGGATCATTGGGTAGAGAAACTACTAAATCTGCATCAATGGACACAGTTACTTTTCACACAGCAATAATATTTTTAGGTTGTCTTATTGCTTATGGACTTTTAGCATTAGCTAAGAAATATAATATTCCTGGTTTCAAATCAATTTCAGTATGGGCATATGGGATTTTAGTAATGTTTGGAATTTGGGGAATTATTAGAAAATTGAATTTGGACTTTTTAATTGATTCAAATGTAAAGGGAAAAATAACTGGGTCGTTTACAGAATTTGCTGTAATAGGTGCAGTCGCATCTCTTCCTCTTGATACAGTTTTCACTTATTTGGCCCCAATTCTTGTAATGGTAATATTAGGATTTATTGGAACTGTTGCAATATTATTTATTTTGTGCAAAAAATATCTAAAAGTAGATTGGTTCGAACACATGATAGCAACACTTGGTATGAGCAGTGGCGTTTTTTTGACAGGACTATTACTTTTAAAAATATGTGATCCAGATTCTGAAAGTACAGCTTTAGGAAATTATTCAATTTCATTTTCAATAATTTCCGCAATAACTTTTGCGTTGATGCCACTTATTTTGAATATAATTTTGACTAGAGGTACGGGAAGTGCATTTGCATTAACATGTGTACTTACAGTTTTTGGAATCATAGCTACAATAGTTTCATCTAAATTACTTTTAAAAGATTAAAATTTTAAGGAGAATGATATGGATAAATATAATGAAGAACTTATGAATTTAGCAAAAGATATTTGGGGATATGCAGAAATTAAATGGAAAGAATATAAATCTGTTGAAGCTCAAAAGGAAATTTTAAAAAAATATGGATTTAAGATAAATGAAAATTTAGCAGGGTTACCGACTGCTTTTAGTGCAGAGTATGGAAATTCTAACGGAATTACAATTGGATTTTTAGGAGAATTCGATGCACTTTCTGGACTTTCACAAGTTGAAGATTTAACAGAAAGAAAAGAAAAGGTTAAAGGAGCATGTGGACATGGATGTGGTCATCATCTATTAGGGGCTGCTTCTATTGGAGCTACACTTAAATTAAAAGACTATATTGATGAAAAGAATTTGAAAGCTAGAGTTATATATTTTGGAACTCCTGCTGAAGAAGGTGGAAGTGGAAAGGCCTTTATGGCTAAAGCTGGATGCTTTGACAATTTAGATATTGCAATAACTTGGCACCCTTTTAATGGAAATGCAGTTTTCACAGGATCTCTTCAAGCAAATAAACAGGTATATGTAAAATTTAGGGGCAAGGGAGCACATGCTGCAGGAGCACCTCATTTAGGAAGATCAGCTCTTGATGGACTTGAACTTGTAAATATTGGGGTTCAGTTTTTAAGAGAACATATGCAAGGATTTGAGAGAATTCACTATTCAATAATTGATCCAGGAAGTGCATCTCCAAATGTTGTGCAACCTTATGCTGAAGGGATTTATTTATTGAGATCAAAGGATACTGAACATGTGAATAGACTTTATGATAGATTTGAAAAAATTGTTAAGGGTGCAGCGCTTATGACAGAAACAGATTCTGAAATAATTTTTGACAAAGCTTGCTCCAATATAATACCAAATTCTGTTATAGAAGAAGAACTCTATAAAGCTTTTTTAGAAGAAGGACCTATTGAATTTACAGATGAAGAGATAGAATATGCTAAAAAGTTTAGAGAAACTTTTCCAGTGGACAATATTGAAAGTGAAACTACAATTGGATTTGCGGAAGATAAGAATTCAGAATTAAATTATTTAAAAGAGAATGTTTTATATGATAAAATTTTAGATTATAAACATTCAAATAATATAATGATGGGATCATCTGATGTTGGAGATTGTTCAAACGTAGTTCCTACAGCTCAAATTGTAACAGCTTGTTTTTCAATTGGAACGGCAGGGCATTCTTGGCAAGAAGTAGCACAGGGAAAATCTTCAATTGCTATGAAGGGAATGTTAAAAGCTTCAGATGTAATGGCAAATGCTGCAAAAAGATTTATTGAGAATCCAGAACTTATAAAAAAGGCGCATGAAGAATTTATAGAAGCTAGAGGAGAAAAATTTATTTCCCCAATACCAGATGATACAAAGCCAAGGATGAATTAATATGGAAAATATTTTAGGAATATCAAAAGAAAATCAAAAACTTTTAGTAAAAATTAGACGGGAACTTCATATGAATGCAGAGACTTCTCAAAATGAAGTAAAAACATCAAAAATTATAATGAAGTATTTAGATGAATTTGGAATTTCATATAAGAGTGGAGTTGGAGGAAATGGTATAGTAGCAGAAATAATTGGTGGTAATCCTGGCAAAATTGTTGCACTTAGAGCTGACATGGATGCACTTGAGATGAGAGAAGAAACAAATATTGATTTTAAATCAATTGATGAAAATGTCATGCACTCTTGTGGACATGATTCTCATATGACATTTCTTTTAGGAGCGGCAAAACTTTTAAATGAAAATAAAGATAAGATAAGGGGAAAGGTAAAACTCGTTTTTCAACCGGCAGAAGAACTTTCTCCAATAGGCGGAGCACCTAAAATTTTGGAATCAGGATTGTTAGATGATGTAGATGCAATTTTTGGTTCCCATGTTTGGCCAGATCTTCCATTTGGAAAAATTGCAGTAAAAGAAGGTGCTATGATGGCAAACTCCGATCATTTTACAATAAAATTTATTGGAGCTTCATCTCACGCAGCTAAACCTCATGAAGGAGTAGATGCAGTAATAATGGGCGCTCAGTTTGTAAATGCAATGCAAACTCTTATTTCAAGAAATACTGACCCAATGAATTCTGCAGTTTTAACTGTTGGAAGATTTATAGCAGGGACAAGGTACAATGTAATGGCAGAAGAAGCTATAATTGATGGAACTTGTAGAACTTTTTCAAAAGAAGATCGAATGAGGATTTTTAGAGATATGGAGAATTTAGCAAAGGCAATTGCACAAGTTAATCATGGCGACTGTGAATATAATTATGGTTTTGGCTATCCTGCTGTTATAAATGAGAAAAACTCTGTTAAGATTGTAAAGGAAAGTGCAACTGAACTTTTTGGTGAAGATGCTATTTTAAATATTGAAAAACCAGCGATGACAGCAGAAGATTTTGCCTTCTATCTTCAAAAGATTAAAGGTGCTTTTTACTGGGTTGGAATTGGCAGTAAAATGGAAAAAAATTATCCACTTCACAGTAAAAATTTTTATTTAAACGAAGAAATTTTATATAGAGGAGCTGCTCTTATGTATGAAATTGCGATAAATTTTTTAAGTAAAAATTAATACAAGAATTTCTTTTAATGAAGATTGTAAAATAAAGTTATTCACATAAATATAAAATAAGTCATGTAAACTTTGTGATATATAGTAATGAACAAAAACAAAATTCACAAAGGAGATTTACATGACTTATTTAAATTATCACATAAAAAGATATATTAAAGGGACTAGCCTAAAAAAAAGAAATGATTAAGGGTTAAGAATATAGAAATAGACAAATTCCTAAAAAGTTAATCCAGTCCTTAATTCCTATCTATTATCATATTTTTAAACAATATAATTATGAAAGATTTTTTCCACTTTATAATTTTTTAAAAAGTGTTATAATCATTCGAGAAGACGGTATTATTTTTAAACCGTACTTGAATATTTATTATTAAATATTTCTCTAAAATAATTTATAAGGAGAGAAGAATGAAAATTTTAAGAAATGTTGATGACGCTATGGAATTTACCAAAGGAAATTACCAAAAGTCTGTAGGCTTAGTTCCAACTATGGGATTTTTGCACGCAGGTCACAGGTCATTAATTGAAGAAGCGAGAAAGAATAACGATATTGTTGTTGTGTCAATTTTTGTCAATCCAACTCAATTTGGTCCAAATGAGGATTATGAAAAGTATCCAAGAGATGAAGAAAGTGATTTTAAACTTTGTGAAAATGCTGGTGTTGATGTTGTGTTTGTGCCTGATGCCAATGAGTTTTATGATAATCACAAGACTTATGTAACTATTGAGGATTTAAAGGACAATCTTTGTGGAAAGACTAGACCTATTCATTTTAGAGGAGTTCTAACTGTGTTGACAAAATTATTTAATATTTTTAGACCAACTAATGCTTATTTTGGTAAAAAAGATGCTCAACAATTTTTAATTGTTAAAAAGACTGTCAAGGATCTTAATTTTGGTATTAATATTGTTCCCTGTCCTATTAAGAGAGAAGATGATGGACTAGCTATTTCGTCTAGAAATGTTTATCTTTCAGAAGAGGAAAGAAAAGCAGCGCCTGTTTTGTATAGGGCTTTGGAAAAAGGAAGGAGTTCCATAAAAAAAGGAATGAGGTCTGATGATTTAGTTAAAATTATTAGGGATGAGATAGAAAAGGAACAGCTTGCAAAAATTGAATATATACAAGTTGTTGATACTGATGAGATAAAAGATGTAGAAATTATTGATAGAGATGTTCTTGTGGCTTTAGCAGTTCATTTTGGAAATACAAGACTTATTGATAATTTCTTCTACGAAGTTTAATATGCTTAGAAAAATTTCATATTACATTGAAAAGTATTTGATTATCATAATTTTAATTTTGTCTGCTTTTGCTTTGAAATTTCCAAATAATTTTAAATTTATGACAAATTATACTTCTTTATTTTTGGCAGTTGCAATGTTTGGGATGGGAACGAGCATTGAAGTTGAAGACTTTAAAAGTTTACTAAAGGAGCCAAAATTGATGTTTTTGGGTGCTCTTTGTCAATACACTTTTATGCCTCTTTTAGCATTATTTTTGTCTATTTTGTTTAAACTTCCAAAGGATATAAGTTTAGGCTTGATATTAGTTGGTGCTTGCCCAGGGGGAACTGCGTCAAATGTTTTAAGTCATATTTCTGGTGGAGATGTGGCTTATTCAGTTCTTTTGACTATTGCGTCTACAATTCTTGCACCTATTGTCACGCCACTTATTGTTTATTTAATGGCAGGGTCAATTGTTGAAGTTTCTTTCTTTTCAATGTTTATGTCAATAGTTCAAGTTATTGTACTTCCCGTTGGCCTTGGAATTATAGCAAATACTATTTTTAAAAAGGAGATAAAGAAGATCAATTATATTTTTCCTCTTATTTCATCTATTGCAATAGCTCTTATTATTGCTGCAATTGTTGGATTAAATTCAGAGAAGATATTGACATCAGGTCTTTTAGTTTTTGGTGTAGTTATTATTCACAATATTTGTGGAATTCTTTTGGGGCTAGGTGTTGCAAATTTATTTAAGCTAGATTATGATAAAAGTTCAACTCTTTCTATAGAAGTTGGCACGCAAAACTCAGGACTTGCAGTGGTCTTGGCAAATACAAATTTTGCACTAAATCCATTGGCAGCTCTTCCTGGTGCAATTTTTTCTGTAATACAAAATTTAATTGGCTCAATTTTTGCACATATTAGGGCGAATAGGAGAGAGTTAATAGAAGATAATATAGAATACAATGCGTAGTTATATAATTTGAATAAATTTATTAGGAAGTTAAATATGAGGCTGGAGTTTTTCAGCCTTTTAAAATCCAAATTTTTTTAAATTATCTTGAATTAATTTTGTGTTGTCTTCTCCACTAAATTTTATTTTTTCTTTTTCACAATTTATTAGTGATACATTTCTAACTCCCATAAGTGAGTTTGATATAAAACATTCTTCAAAGTCTGATAGTTCTCCAAAATTAATAGCTTTTTCTTTTATTTCATAGTTTTCTAACAAAAAATCTCTCATTGTTCCCTTCAAAATGCCTGAAAAAATAGGTGGAGTATAGATTTTATTTTCTTTTACGAAAAATATATTTGCAAAAGAAGTTTCTGCAACTTCATTTTTTTCATTTAAAAATAAAGAAGAGTCATAGTCACTTTCATTTGCCAATTTGTGCTCTAATATATTTTCATAGTAGCAAAGGCTTTTGTGGTAAATTATTTTAGATGTGCTATTTCTTTTTGCGTCAGATATTTTAAGTTTAAATTTTTTATAGTTATTTTTGTAATGGTCTTCTCTTGATGTCAAAATAAAATTTTCATCTGAAACAATTATTTTAAGTGCAAAATTTTTTTCCTCTGATTTAGATAGATAATCGTAAATTTTATCGCACTCTATTTTTCTATTTATTCCAAAAAATTTTAAACTTTTTTCAAGTCTTTCTATATGTTCTTTTAAAAATAGAGGTCTTCCATCTACAATTTTTATTGTTTCGAAAGCACCTTTTCCAAAAGAATATCCATCGTCAAATTCTATTTTCATAAAAATCTCTCACATAATTTGAAATTTTTTCGTAAGTTTCATAGTCAATAGTTTGAGCTGCATCACTTTTTGAATCATCTGGGTTTGGATGAACTTCTATCATAACTCCATCAAAATCAAGAGCAAGACTTGCTTTAACCATTGGCTCTATTAATTCTCTTTTACCAGTTCCATGGCTTGGGTCAACAATCACAGGATAACTTGTTTTTTCTTTTAATATATATGCTCCAGCAAGGTCCAAAGTATTTCTTGTTTCTGTTTCAAAAGTTCTAATACCTCTTTCACAAAAAATTATATTTTCATTTCCCGCAAGTTCAATATATTTTGCAGCCATTTCCCATTCTCTTAGAGTTGCAGAAAAACCTCTTTTTAATATAACAGGTTTTTTAGTCTTTCCAACTTTTTTTAAAAGAGAGTAGTTGTACATATTTCGAGAACCTATTTGAAAAATATCTACATAATCTTTCATCATATCAACATGGTCTTCGCTTAGAACTTCTGTAACTATTGGAAGACTTGTCTTTTCTGATGCTTCTTTTAGGTATTCTACACCTTTAAAGCCAAGTCCTTGAAAGTCGTAGGGACTTGTTCTAGGTTTAAAGGCACCTCCTCTTAAAATATCTACGCCCATTTTTTTTAGTGATTTCGCTTCTTTTATTATATGATCGCGAGATTCTATGGAACAAGGACCAGCTATAAGTAGAGGCCTCCCATCGCCAATATTTAAATCTCTAACTTTTATAATTTTTCCTTTACTTAAATTATTTTTCATTTTACCTCTTGACTTCCCTCAATTTCTATTTCGTCAAAATTGTTGTAGTAAGACTGAAGTGCCAATAGCGCCCCCTTAGCTTTTAAAACAATTTCGTCAAATTCATCTTCAGCATCAGATAGGAGTATGATTGCACCTCCAACTCCAATTGTAGTCATATCTTTTTCAATTATAGCAGTTCTTATGACAATATTAAAATCCATTGTAGAATTATTTGAAATATATCCAATTGTACCAGAATAAACTCCGCGAGGGACATTTTCCAAATCATCTATAATTTCGAGAGTTCTTTTTTTGGGAGCACCTGTCATGGAACCGCCTGGGAAAGTTTTTTCTAGGACATCAATTACATCAACATTTTCTTTTATTTTTCCAGAAACTGTTGTAACTAATTGGTGAAGAGTTTTGTAGGTTTCTACGTCCATTAACTTTGGGACATTGACAGATCCAATTTCACAGAATTTACCCAAATCATTTCGGAGGAGATCCACTATCATAAGATTTTCAGATTTTGTCTTTTCTTCATTTCTAAGTTCATTTATTAATTTTTGATCTTCTTCTTTTGAATTCCCACGTTTAATTGTACCCTTAATTGGTTTAGTAGTCACAATTTTATTCTCATCTACTTTTAAGAATCTTTCCATAGAAGATGAGGCAATTTTAATTTCATCTAAGGGAAGAAAGGCACTGTATTGTCCAGGACTTTTTTCTCTTAAATTCATATAATATTTTTTCCCATCAATATTGTCTAAAATATCTAATCTATTAGTAAGGCAAACTTCATAGGTTTCTCCTTCGCAAATAAGTTCTTTAATTTTTTTTATGTCGTTTAGATAGGTTTCTTTGTCTTTTACAAATTTTAATTTTGGAAATTCTTTTTTTATTTTATTATCTTTTTCTGTTTCTGATTTTTTATTTAAAATATTTTTGACTTCACTTAACCATTTCTTGTCGTCTTTATAAGAAAGGATATAGAGTTTGCCATCTTTGTGATCGTAGACTAAAGCCCTGTCGCAGTATTTAAAATAGGCATCTGGATATTTATAAGAGTGTTTATTTTTAACTTTTTCTGTATCATTTTTTAGTTCATAACCCAAGTAGCCAATATACCCAAGTTGAAAGTCGAAGGGAAGTGACTTGTCATAATTCCATTTTTTTCTATTTTCTTTTAAAAATGTGAAAATATCCTCATTATATTTTTCTGCTTTTTTAGATCCTTCATAGATTTTTTCTACAATTTTGCTATGGGCATTGTATTTTAAACTGTGACCTCTTTTGGGACTGCAAATTCCAAAAATAGAAAATCTTGATAGACCTTCTTCAACTTTGCTGCTGTCGAGCCAAAGAGTCTTTTTGTCGTAATTATAAAGCTTTTCGTAAATCTCTTTTGTGTCAAAACTTTTATCGATTATTTCATAGTAAAGTTCTTCTTCATTATAAAAATCTTTACAAATATCTATAAAATTTTCTATTAATTTTTCTCCACATTCACTTGCTATGGATTCAGGGTGAAATTGCACTCCGTAAATTGGTTTATTTTTGTGAGAAATACCCATTACTACGCCATCAGATGTCACTGCATCAATATTTATATTTTCAAGTTCTTTGTTTTCACAAGTTAGTGAATGATATCTTGTGACCTTAAAATTATTTTTTATTCCCTTGAATAAATTTTTTTCGTTGTGATTTACTTCACTTTGTCTTCCATGCATTGGTATTTCTGCTTTTAAAATTTTGCCACCATTGTAATAATAAATTCCTTGATGTCCTAAGCAAATACCTAAAATTGGTTTGTCCAAATTTTCTATAATTTCTTTGCACACGCCAAAATCTTTTTCTTTTTCTGGACTGCCAGGGCCAGGGGATATTATCACATTGTCAAATTCTAAATTTAAGATTTCGTCATAAGTCATTTCATCATTTTTAATTACAATAGGTTCTGTCCCACTGACTTTTCCAATTAATTGAAAAAGATTATAAGTGTATGAATCGTAATTATCTATTATAAGTGATTTCATTTTTGCTCCTTTAAATAATTCTTTAGATATATTATTGCTTTTTTGTATCCTAAAATTCCGCAACCTTCAAAAGATTTTATAGCAAAATTTCTTATAAAATTTATTTGCCTAAAATCTTCTCTTTCAGATACTTTTGATATGTGCACTTCAACAGTTGGAATGTCAACGGCTTTTAGTGCGTCAAGTATTGCCACACTTGTGTGAGTGTAAGCCGCAGGATTTATAACTATGCCATCAATTTTTTTGTAACTTTTTTGAATAACATCAACTATTTCACCTTCATGATTTGATTGAAAATGTTCAATGTCAATATTTTCAATTTCTGAAATTTCGTCAAAGGATTTTAGTAAGGTTTCATAATTTTCACTGCCATAGATGTCGACTTCTCTTATACCCAACATATTTATATTAGGGCCATCAATTACTAAAATTTTCATATTTTTCAAATTCCTCCAAAATTAATTCCAAAGTTTTTTCCTTGTCTTCGATTACATTTATTTTTATGTCAGAGAGATCACTGTATATTGGATTTCTTTTGTCATACATTTTTTCTAGAGTTTTTAAATTTTTAGATAGAGGTCTGCCAAAGGTTTCAAGTTTTTCAATATTTCTATTCAAATAAATTACTATGGAATTTTGCAAAATCATATCTCTATTTACTTCTTTAATAGGAGTTCCACCCCCAGTTGCAATTACTATGCCATTTTTTTTGCTGACTTCTTCTAAAATTTTTGTTTCTAGATCTCTAAAGTATTTTTCGCCTTTATTTTCAAATATTTCCGATACAGATAAATTTTCTTCCTCTTCAATTAAATTATCTGTGTCAAAAAATTCTCTATTTAATTTTTTTGAAAGAAGTTTTCCCATTGTAGTTTTGCCACTTGAAGGCATGCCAATTAATATAATATTTTCCATATTTCTTTTTATTTTAGAATACATTTCTTCTATTAAATTTTCATCTAATTTTTCATTTAGGAAAATTTCTGCTGCGTAAAAGGCTTGAGCTACTAACATTAATAGTCCAGACATTGTTTTTAGACCGAGCTTTTTTGCATCCAAAATTAATTTTGTGTTTAGAGGATTGTAAATTAAATCTACTACGCTCTCTAAACTTTTAAAAATATTTAAATCCAATTTGCATTCTAAGTTATCTGGATACATTCCAACAGGAGTTGCATTTATTATTACATTATAATCTTTAAACTTATTTAAATTTTCATAATTATTCTTAGAACTTCTGCTTATGACAGTGACATTTTTCGCAAGATTATCTTCTACAAATTTTTGGACCATTTTGCTTGCACCACCACTTCCTAAAATTAAAACTTTTTTATTTTTAAGACTTATGCCAAAGTGTTTAATGCTATAAGAAAATCCAAGATAATCTGTGTTGTATCCAATTAATTTGCCATTTCTGTTAACAATTGTGTTTACCGCGCCAATTTCTTTTGCAAGGGGGTCTATTTTATCTAAATATTTTAAGGAAGTTTCCTTGTAAGGGATTGTAACATTTATTCCTGTGAAATTTCTTTTTTTAAAAAAATCTTTTAGTTTACTTTTTTCAATATTTTTTAAATTATAATTGTATTTTCTAAAGGACTCGTGAATCTCTTTTGATTTGCTATGAGATAAGCTTTCGCCGATTAGCCCATAATGAAAATTTTCCTCTTTAACTTTTGAGATGATTTTTTTGCTTTCACTAAAGATTTCTTTATAAATTGGCATTACAATATTTTTAAATTCTGGGTTAATTTTACTTTCTAAATTTTCTATTATATCTTTTTCTCGGTTTTTATCAGTCGTGTTTAAATTGTGATTTAATTTGTAGATGCCAATGCCTTTTGCAACATTCATTCGCTCTTCTAAAAGTAAAATTATTTTTGAATCAATTTCATCCAAAGTTTTTCTCGATTCCTTTAAATTTTCCATTTCTCACCTTCTATAACTAGATCTAAAATTGCAATTGCAGTCATCGTTTCTAGTGCCACAACTGCTCTTGGGACAATTGATGGGTCATGTCTTCCATTTATTTTTAAATTTTCAACTTTTTTATTTTTAATAGAAATAGTTTCTTGAGCTTTTCCAATGGAGCTTGTTGGTTTTATTGCAGTTCTAAAAATTATTGGCATCGAAGTGGATAGACCTCCAATAATACCTCCATGGTTATTTGTTTTCGTTTTAACTTTTCCATTATCATAATAGTAGGAATCATTGTGGTAACTTCCAAACATTTTTGCTGCTTCAAATCCACTTCCAAATTCGATGCCCTTAACTCCTGGCACAGAAAAGATAGCATGAGATATAACTGACTCCATAGAATCAAAAAATGGTTCTCCAATTCCAATAGGCATATTTAAAATAGCAGTTTCAATAATTCCACCAATGGAATCACTTTTTTCCTTTGCACTTAAAATTTCTTTTTGCATTTCTTCTTTTGAAAATTTGTCAAAGACAGGGAAATAAGAGTTTTTTAAATTATAGAATTCATCATTATTTAAATCTTCATAGTTTAAATCAACATCATTAACTTGTCCTATACTTTTAATTTTAGATATGATTTTAATATTTCTTTTCAAAAGTAAATCTTCTGCAATGGAACCGGCAATTACTATTGGAGCAGTCATTCTACCAGAAAATTGTCCACCACCTCTAATGTCATTGTAGCCATTGTATTTAACATAGGCAGGATAATCTGCGTGAGATGGGCGAGGATGATCTTTTAAATTTTCATAGTCTTCACTTTTTTGATCTTTATTTTTTATTATTATAGATAAAGGAGCACCACAAGTTATGCCATCCACTTCACCGCTTACAATTTTAAATTCATCTAATTCTTTTCTTGAAGTTGAAAATTTATTTTTACCAGGTCTTCTTCTATCTAAATTTTTTTCTATTAAATCATAATTTATTTTATAACCTGTTTTTACGCCATCAATGACAATTCCAATTTCTTTTGAATGGGACTGACCAAATAATGTAATTTTAAAATTGTTTCCAAAACTATATGACATGTGTTATTCCTCCCAAAGATTCAAAATCATGAAAAAAGTTTTTATAAGATTTTTCAACGCATTGGCTATTTATAATTGTAATAGGACCATCTGCAAAAGTTGCTGCAATACTCGCAGCCATAGCAATCCTGTGATCATTATAGGAATTGATTGTAGTGCTTTTAAAATTATCTAGTCCATTAAAAGAAAAAGAATTTTCAAATAAATTAACTGCTATTCCCAAATTATTTAGCATTTCAATTGTACTATTTATCCTGTCACTTTCCTTTAATTTTAATCTTTTTATATTTATTACTTCTATTTTTTTGTTGGAAAGTGCAGATATTATAGAGAGAATGGGCACTACATCGGGCATATCCTTTGCATCCAAAATAATTCTTTCTTTTGCATCTTTTATTTTTGAAAGTTTAAAATTTCCCATAGAAATATTTTCGTAGCCCAAGGATTTTAAAAATTTTAAAGCATTTTTGTCACCCTGTTTGGAATTTTTGTTTAAGCCTTTTACTTCTATGCCAGTTACCAAGAAAAATAGTGCATTGCTCCAATCTCTTTCCACAATATAATTTGTTGCTTTAAAGTTATTTTTACAGATATATAAATTATTTTTTTCAATAACATTTGCACCAAATTTTTTCATCACATCAATAGTCATACAGATGTAGGGTTTTGATTCTATTTCAGTAGTAATTCTAATATTAAAATCTTTAGAAGAATAGCCTGATGCAATTAAAAGACCAGAGATAAATTGTGAACTAATATTTCCAGGGAGTTCAAAATTATAATTTAATAGTTTTCCTTCTAAGAAAATACACTCATTTTTTTCATAAATATTTACACCATGTTTTGAAAATAAATTGAAATAAACAGAGTTAGTTCTATTTATTAAAGTACCATGTCTAATTATTTTTGCACTTATTCCAAGAATTGCAATTATTGGGAGTAGAAGTCGTAAAGTAGTTCCACTTTCATAAACGTCTATTGTCACATTTTTCTTAAAAGATTTTGGAGGTTTTATATGAAATTTATTGTCTTTTTTAATTATTTCTACACCCAATGCCCTTATAGAATTTATAGAAGATTCAATATCTTTGGAAATATCTTCTATTTCAATTATAGATTCACCTTCTGCAAGTGCTGCACAAAAGAGGGCTCTGTGGGCATAGGATTTAGATGTTATAGCTTGGATTTCTCCACTTAATTTTTTATTTTCAATAACTCGATTCATTTTCTTTTCCCAGTTCAATTATTTCTCTAAGTTCATCAAAGCTAATTTTTTTATTTGTTACTTCACCGATTTTTATAGGAAGAATAATATTTATTAAGTTTTTATTTATCTTCTTGTCGTGTTTTAAAATTTTTAAAATTTCATCTGTATTAAACTCGTATTGAGTTGGAAGACCATATTTTTTAAAAGTGGAAATCAACTCTTTTGAAAAATCGTCTTCAGAAAGGCCCATTTTATAACTTGCTCTTGCCATATAAATTGTTCCTATTCCAATGCTTTCACCATGATTTAAATTGTAATTTGAAAGTGATTCTATTCCATGACCAATGGTGTGACCTAAATTTAATCTTTGTCTTTTACCTTTGTCCTTTTCGTCATCTCTTACAAAGTCCAATTTTATATTTAATGACCTATAAATAATTTTTTCATAATCCAGAGAACCACAATCTTTTAAGTAGTCAAATAGTTCTCTATCTTTTAATACAGAATATTTAAAGATTTCTGCGAGTCCATTGTTTATATTTTTATTATCTAAAGTTTCTAGAAAGCTGTAGTCAATGTGCACATACTGTGGAAAATAAAAACTTCCTATTTGATTTTTTAAATTTAAAAAATTAATTCCATTTTTGCCACCAACAGAAGAATCAATCATGGATAAAAGAGTTGTGGGTACGGAAATAAAATTTATTCCTCTAAGATAAGTTGATGCAACAAAACCGGATATGTCGCCAACTACACCGCCACCAAAAGCAATTATAATATCACCTCTGTTAAAATTATTTTCCGACAAAAATTTATTTATCTTTATAAAGTTTTCCATAGATTTAGAATTTTCGCCAGGAGAAAATTTATAAATAAAAAAATTTAGGTCTTCCATTATATAATTTATTCTTTCACTGTAGATATCAAAAACAGTTTTATCTGTTATAACTAAATATTTAGCATCTCTATTTTTATTTAAATAGTTTTTTAATTTTAAATCACTTTTATAATCAATATCAATAGTATAATTATTTTCTTTTACTTCAATTTTCATAAAAATCTCCTTAAACACAAGTTGATTCTATCATAAAACAAATAAATCTATAAATAAAGGTAAGATTTTATTTATAAATTTATTAAAAAATAAAAGGACTATCGCTGGGGCAATAGTCCGAAAATTAAATTTTATTTTAAATTTTATCAAAAGCATTTTTTAAATCTTCTATTATATCATCTGCATTTTCAAGACCGACAGAAAGTCTTATTAAACCTTCAGATATTCCTGCCGCAGTTCTTTCCTCTGGTGTGTAAGGAGAGTGGGTCATGGAAGCAGGGTGTTGGATAAGTGTTTCTGCATCTCCAAGAGAAACTGCAAGTGTGCAAAGTTTTACACTGTTCATAAGTTTTACACCAGCTTCTTTTCCACCTTCAATTTCAAAAGCAATCATTGCACCAGGAAGATTCATTTGTTTTTTAGCAATTTCGTAATATTTAAAAGATTTAAGACCTGGATATTCAATATTTTTAACTTTTGGATGTTTTTCCAAAAATTCTGCAACTTTCATTGCATTTTGGCAGTGCTTTTCCATTCTAATTTGAAGAGTTTTCATTCCTCTTAAAACTAAATAGGCATTAAAAGGTGCAAGCACTGCTCCAGTACAATCTTTAACGCCAACGAGTCTAATCTGATCAATTAATTCTTTTCTGCCAACAGCAAATCCAGCAATAACATCACCGTGACCATTTAAGTATTTTGTTGCAGAGTGAACCACAATATCTGCACCGAGTGTTAGTGGTCTTTGAATATAAGGAGTGCAATAAGTGTTATCTACGATTACAAGACAGTCCTTGTTTATTTCGTGAACTTTTGTAGCGACAAGTTTTATGTCGCACATATCCATATTAGGGTTCGCTGGAGTTTCTAAGTAGACAATTTTTGTATTTTCTTTTATTGAATTTAAGATATTATCCACATTTGTAATATCTACAAAGTCAACCTCAACACCCATTTTTGATACGGAGTGTTCTAAAAATGCAAAAGTACAGCCGTAAAGAGTTTTTGCAGCTATAACGTGATCGCCACATTTGATGAAAGGCCAAAAGGTAGAAGTTATAGCACCCATACCAGAAGCAGTAGAAACACAAGCCTCACCTTCTTCAAGAAGTGCAACTTTTTCTTCAAGCTGAGTATTAGTTGGATTTCCAAGTCTTGAATATATGTAGCCATCTTCTTCAAGAGCAAATCTATTTCCACCTTGTTCTGCAGAATCGAAAATAAATGTAGAAGTTTGATAGATAGGAGTGGCTAAAGCACCATATTTGTTTTTTTCATATCCACCATGTATAGCTTTAGTTTCAAAGTGCATTTTTTTAATTTCATCTTTACTATTCATAAAATACCTCCTTAAAAAATAAAATAATTATTTTAAATTTTGATTGACTTCTTCTTGTGGAATATCTAGTTCAAAATTCCATTTGCCTTTTGGGTCTGCAAATCTTATAAATATGGAAAGAATTGCAAACAAGAAAAGAAAACCTTGATACCATAAAAATGGTATTATCTCAATAGGAGAAATAGCCTGAGTTCCTAGTTCTTTAGTTAGACCTGCTGCTATTAAAATTTGAGCACCATAAGGAATAATACCTTGCATCACACAGGAGAAAGTATCCAAGAAAGAAGCAGATCTTCTTGGGTCGACATTAAAATCATTTGATATTTCTTTTGCAACAGGGCCGCCAATTATTATTGCAACAGTGTTATTTGCAGTTGCAGCATCTGTTAAAAGTGTAAGTAGAGCAATTGAAATTTCTGCAGACTTAACATCTTTTGCAAAACCACTGATTTTTTGCACAAGCCATGCTATCCCGCCATTGCTAGAAACCATATAGGAAAGGCCGCCTGTTAATAGTGACAATAAGAAGATTTCAAACATTCCACTAAAACCTTCAAAAATATTTTGTGCAAAAGTCATCATAGTTAGACCGCCAGTTATTATTCCTATAATTCCAGATAGAACAATTCCACTAGTTAAAACTAAAAAGACATTCATACCTATAAGAGCTGTAATTAGAACAAAAAGATAAGGAATTATAAGAACAAAATTGTAATAAAGATCATCAAGTGCAACTTCGCCCTCTGGTTTTCCTACAATCAATAAGATAATAAAAGTGATGATAGCTGCAGGAAGTGCGATTTTTATATTTGCTCTGAATTTGTCTTTCATATCTACATTTTGAGTTCTAGTTGCAGCAATTGTAGTATCAGATATAACAGACAAGTTATCTCCAAACATAGCTCCCCCAACTAGAGATCCAATTACAAGTGTAAGCGGAAGATTTCCCTTAGTTGCTACACCAACTGCAATAGGTCCTACTGCAGAAATTGTTCCTACTGAAGTCCCTGTTGAAATAGAGATAAAACATCCAATCAAAAAAATTCCAGCTGTAATATATTGAACAGGAATTAAAGACAGAGCAAAGTTTACAACAGAGTCAACTCCTCCGGAAGCTTTGGACACTGTGGCAAAGGCTCCAGCCAATATGTATATAAGACACATTATAATTATGTTTTCATCTCCGCAGCCTCTTACAAAGTCATTAAATTTGTCATCCATAGATCCATCAAACATAATAAATGCTAAAATAATAGCTGGCAAAATACATACAGGAGCAGCGACTTGATAGAATGCCATCTCGATCCCCATATTATTTAAAATTAGTCCAGTTAAAAGATATACAAGGACAAAAGTTATAAAAGGAAGAAGTGCTGCACCATTTGCTTTAGGTTTTAAATTTTTGTTTTCCATAAAAAACCTCCTTGAATAAAACAAAAATCTTTATTTATTAATTGATAAATAATAAAATCATCACAACCTTTCTTAAATTTTTAATAAAGTAAAATACGCTCATAAAATTATAACTAAAAAAACTTATATAGTCTATGATATCGTTTGTCTATATAAAAAATAAGTTTTATATTTATATCAATTATAATATTTAAAATTAAGTTTGTGAAGTAATTTTAATTTAAAATGATATTTTGTTATTAAAGTAAAATACGTTTCATTTGTAGTTTCATATAGAAAGATAATCTTATATAATATTGTCATGAATAAAGAAATATTTAACATTTATAAAAATATAAAATTTTCAGAAGATAGAGAATTAGAAGAAATTATTTATGAAGATAGAGATATTAAAATTTTGAGAACAATGTCTTTAAATCAAGTTACACAAGTTTATGATCAAAAAGAGATAGAATTGGTTTTTCTAATAAGTGGTAGTGCAAAAATTAAATTTATAAAAGGAAAAATATTGGAATTAGAAGAAGGAGATTTTTTAGAAATAAAAGCCCATGAGAAACATCAAGTAGTGTTCCAAAATAAAGCAGTTTGGATTTGTCTTTTTAGAAAGAGGAGTATCATTGAAGAAAAATAAAAATACAAAAATTATAACAGCACTTATACTCACTATTATTGGAGTTTTGTTTGGAATAGATAACTTACAAGACTTTGATAAAAATTATAAAAATAAGAATTTTATAAATATAGCAGAAGAAATTTTAGGAATATTTCAAAATGAATATGAAGTAAAGGGAAAGAGCATCTACTATGAAATAGATAAAAATCCTCCACAATTTTCTAATGAAGATTTGCAAATGGCTCCAGATTATCAAGAATTTTCAGAGCTGGATAACTTAAATAGAGTAGGTCCTGCTAATGCATTAATTGGACCAGAAAGTTTACCTAAAAAGGCAAGGGGAGATATTTCGAAAGTCTATCCCAGCGGTTGGAACCAAAAATTTTATAAGTTTGTAGACGGAGGAGCAGTTTATAATAGGTGTCACTTAATTGCGTATCAATTAACTGGAGAAAATGACAATTGGAAAAATCTAATGACGGGGACAAGATCATTTAATACAAAAGGAATGCTTCCTTTCGAAAATGTAGTGGCAGAATATATAAAAAACACTGGCAAAAAGGTGAGATATAGAGTAACGCCAATTTTTGTAGGGGATGAATTAGTTGCAAGAGGAGTTATAATTGAAGCTTATAGTATTGAAGACAATGGAAAAAAAATAAAGTTTAGAGTTTTTGCAAAAAATATAGAAGAAGGCGTAGACATAGATTATAAAACTGGTAGAACGAAAAGAGCAAAAAATTAATATCAAAATAAAGTAGTATAAATTGTAACTATTATTTTCCCATTTATATTATAATAAATAAAATTATAAAAATTAATTAGATTTGTTGACAGGGGGAAATCATGTGTTATAATACCATAAGCTAAAAAGGAGAATGCTTATGAGACTTAGGAAAAAACATTTTGCTATACCTGAAATGCGTAAAAACCCATACGTATTTTTTAACGGAGAAGAGAACAAAGGAAAGTGGAAAGAAATTTTTGGAAATGACAATCCGATTTATCTTGAAATAGGGGCAGGTAAAGGAAAATTTACAATAGAGTCAGCAAAAAGAAATAAAAATATTAATTATATAATGGTAGATATTGAAACAAATGCATTAATATATGCAACAAGAAAAATATTAGAAGAAGATTTAACTAATGTTAGGGCTATGCCAATAAATGCAGAGAACATATTGGACTATTTTGACAAAGACGAAATCAATAGAATATATATAAATTTTTGTAATCCATGGCCAAAATCGAAACACAAAAAAAGGAGACTAACTTATCCAAGGTTACTTGAAAAATATAAAGTGATTTTAAAACCAAAATCTCAAATATTTTTTAAAACAGATGACTTAGAACTGTTCGAAGAAAGTTTGGATTATTTTATAGATGAAGGATTTTCCATTTTAATATATGACTTTGATATGAAATTAGAAGATTATCCAGAAAATATTGTCACAGAATATGAAAATAAGTTTAGAAAATTAGGCGAAGAAATTAAATTTGGTGTATTTGAATATTACGTTAACTAAAATTATAAAATAATTGACAATAAAAGTTCAGAAATATATAATAACTTCTAGGAGTTGAAGAGATGGATATTTTTGAATTAAAAGAAAAAGTTAAAAATGGATATGAAGTGACAAGGGAAGAAGCCATAGAAATTTATAAAAGTGATTATGAAAAACTAACCTCAGCAGCAAATGAACTTCGAGAATATTTTTGTGGCAATGATTTTGACATTTGTACCATAATAAATGCAAAGAGTGGAAAGTGTTCTGAAAATTGTAAATTTTGTGCACAGTCTTCTCACTACAAAACAAGAGTAAAAGAATATGATCTTTTGGATAAAGAAACAATAGTCGAAGATGCAGTAGACAAATATAATAGAGGAGTTCCAAGATTTTCTATGGTAGCAAGTGGCAAATCTCTCACTGAAGATGACATAGAAAAGATTTGTGACATAACAAGAGAAATATATAAAAGAGCACCAGGGATAAGAGTATGCCTTTCAGGAGGATTAATATCTCAAGAAGGATTTAAAAAGTTAAAAGATGCTGGAATAAAAAGAGTGCACAACAACTTAGAAACATCTAGAAATTATTTTAAAGAAATATGCACAACGCATAGTTATGATCAAAAAATAAACACAATAAAAGCAGCACAAGCTTCAGGAATGGAAATTTGCTCAGGTGGACTAATAGGATTAGGGGAAAGTTTTATAGATAGAATAGATATGGCATTAGAGCTTAGAGATTTAAATATAAAATCAGTGCCTGTAAATTTACTTAACCCAGTAAAAAACACACCACTAGAAAATAATGAAAAATTATCTATGGAAGAAGTAAATAGGACATGTGCCACATACAGGTTTATATTAAAAGATGCCTTCATAAGATTAGCTGGAGGAAGAGCCCTAATGGATGGATTTGGAAAGTCTGCCTTTAGAAGCGGAGCAAATGCAACTATATCAGGAGTTCTTCTTACAACAGAAGGACCTTCAATAGAAGAGGATATAGAAACATTAGAAAAATTAAATTTTAATATAAAAGCCGTATAAAATACTTGACAAAGAAAAACAAAAATAGTAATATATAACAGCTACAACAAAAGTAGCTGTTATTTTTTAAATAAAAAACAAAAAAATACGGAAAAAAATAAAAAAAACAGTTGACAGTAAAACAATAAAATGCTAAACTATAATAGTTGTCAACTAAGGCAACAAAACTTTTGTAAAAGTTAAGTAAAAATAAAACAAAAAAGTTGTAAAAAATACTTGACAAGAAAAAAATACAAGAGTATAATAAAAAAAGCTACTTCAAGAGTAGTAAGAAC
>NZ_BAEW01000018.1:0-29451 GCF_000246925.1 Peptoniphilus rhinitidis 1-13
TTAACCCAGAGGGTCAGTTCAAAATCGTCTTTTTTATTTGCGAAAAATTTATTTAGTTCCTATAAAGAATTCCTAAAAAATTTTAAAAATAATCCGAAATTAGTTTACAAAATTTTTACTAAATATTTACTTTGACTTTAAAAAAAGAAAAATATATTGTAATATAAAATTGTAATACAATTTTGGAGGAGCTATGCAAATTAATTATTTTATCGAACTATTAGGAGGGCTCGCCTTATTTCTATATGGAATGGAAATGATGAGCAGTGGTTTGGAACTAGTCGCAGGAGATAAACTTAGAACAGTTATTGAAAAGATGACATCTAGTTTTTTCAAAGCAATACTTGTCGGGACTTTTGTAACTGCGATAATTCAGTCCTCTTCTGCTACGACTGTAATGGTGGTAGGTTTTGTAAATGCAGGACTTATGACAATTTATCAGGCGGTTGGTATTATAATGGGGGCAAATATTGGTACAACTATAACAGGTCAATTAGTTGCACTTAATATTTCAACTGTTGCACCTATTATTGCTTTTGTAGGATTTTTATTAAACACATTTTCAAAAAATAAGAAAAAAAGATATGTGGGTCAAGCTGTAATTGGTCTTGGATTTTTATTTATGGGAATGGAATTTATGAGTGAGTCCATGGAGCCTTTGAGAGATTATCCTGGATTTGTAACTATGATGACAAAATTTGAAAATCCGATCTTAGGAGTTTTGGCAGGAACTGCTATAACTGCAATAATTCAGTCTTCATCAGCATCTCTTGGTATTTTGCAGGCGATTGCTAATCAAGGTGTGATTCCACTTCACTCTGCTATGTATATAATTTTTGGTTTTAATATTGGTACTTGTATAACATCAGTTCTTTCATCTGTTGGTTCGTCTAAGAATGCAAAGAGAACTGCCCTTGTCCATGTTCTTTTTAATATAATTGGAACTATAATTTTTGTAATAATTTCTTTTATTATTCCAATTGATAAGGTAATAACAAATATTTCTAGAGATTTGCCAGCGGCACAAATTGCCAATTTGCATACATTATTTAATATGACAACTACACTTTTACTATTTCCTTTTTCTAGAAAACTTGCAGAACTTTCTTTTAAAATAATACCGGGAATTGATAGAGAACAAGAAGAAATGTCTTTACAATTTATAAACAAAAATGTAATAAAGGATGCGCCAGCAACATTTACAGATGTAAAGGCTGAAATTAGAAGACTGCTTGAAGTTGTAACTAAAAATTATGAAGATTCAGTAAGCCTTCTTAAAAATTTTGATGAAGAAAAGTACGATGAAATATTTAGAAGAGAAGAAGCTATAAATTATTTAAATAAAGAAATTTCTTCTTTTATAATTGATTCTCTAGGTCTTGCAATGAATGAAAAGACATCGGCAAATTTTGCGGCATATCTTAGAATTTCAAGAGATATGGAAAGAATTGGAGATCACTCAAAAAATA
This sequence comes from Peptoniphilus rhinitidis 1-13, assembly GCF_000246925.1. Lineage (NCBI taxonomy): Bacteria > Bacillati > Bacillota > Tissierellia > Tissierellales > Peptoniphilaceae > Peptoniphilus > Peptoniphilus lacydonensis. The sequence continues at coordinate 1,470 of NZ_BAEW01000018.1, forward strand.
TTGCAGAAGTTGCAAAGTTAAAGGATGATCAAAAGTTGGAATTTACAGACAAAACTTTTGAAGAATTGAGTGAATTAAATGCAATTATAGAAAAAATGTTCGAATCAGCAATGGGTGAGTTGGATAAAAGAGATAGAGTTATATTTATGCGTGAATCTAACGAAACGGTGCAAAAGGAGGCGTCTACTTTTAGAAATAATCATATGCTAAGAATGCGACAAAAGATTTGTAATCCAGAAAGTGGACTTTTGTACGAAAAAACTCTTGCTGCTTTAGAGAGAATTTCTTCATATATATCCAACGCAAGTAAGCTTGCAAATTAAATTTTAGAATTATCTGTTGGGAAACTGGCAGATTTTTTTATTGCAAATTTTATAAAAGAAAGATGTATATATTTAATTTTATAAAAAGCATAGAGATAGACATACATTTAAATATTTGTTTACAAACTAAAGTTTAGATGATAAGATTAGTTTGGTGATATTATGGAACTTAGTGAAAAAATAAGAATTCTTTCCGATGCTGCTAAGTATGATGTGAGTTGTTCTTCATCGGGTTCAAATAGAAAAAATAAAAAGAATGGAATGGGAAATGCGAGTATAAGTGGCATTTGTCATTCATGGAGCGAAGATGGAAGATGCATATCTCTTTTAAAAATACTTTTTACAAATCACTGCATATACAATTGTAATTATTGCATAAATGCTAGAAGTGTAGATTCTAAGAGAGCGTCCTTTACTGTGGATGAAGTTGTGGATCTTACAATAAATTTTTACAAGAGAAATTATATTGAGGGTCTTTTTTTGTCTTCTGGAATTTTTAAATCTTGCGATTATACAATGGAAAAGTTGATAGAAGTTGCGAAAAAACTTCGCACTGAAAAAAATTTTAATGGATATATTCACATGAAGGCAATTCCAGGAGCAAGTGAAGATTTGATAAAAGAATTAGGAAGATATGTGGACAGAATGAGCATAAATATTGAGTTGCCAACTGAGGAGAGTCTTGCACTTTTAGCTCCAGAAAAGAGCATAGATGAAATTACAAAGCCAATGGATTTAGTTTCAAAAACTCTTTTTATGAATGGTTTGGAAAAGAAAAGTCGTAGTAGAAAAAATTTATTTTTGCCAGCTGGTCAGACGACTCAAATGATTGTTGGAGCAGGAAATATTCACGATATAGATGTTATAACTAGATCTCAAATGTTATATGATGATTATTCTCTTAAAAGAGTGTATTATTCTTCTTATGTTCCAGTTAGAGAAAATTCTAATTTGCCTAATATAAGCACTCCACTTATTCGTGAACATAGAATATATCAAGCTGACTTTTTGATGAGATTTTATGGATTTAATTCTCGTGATTTATTATCTCATGAGAAAAAAGATTTTGATCTAAATTTAGATCCTAAGATGGATTGGGCAATAGATAATTTTACAAATCCTGTTGAGATAAATAAGGCAAGTTTAGATGAACTTTTAAAGGTTCCAGGGTTTGGTCCAAAGGCTGCGAGAAAGATTGTAAAGGCGAGAAGAGCTTTTCCTCTTAAATTTGAAGATTTGAAAAAGCTTAGGATATCCACTAAAAGGGCAGTTAATTTTATAACAGTTTCTGGAAAATATTATGGAAGAAAATTTGACACAAGAGATACACTTAGGTCAATTATTTTGGATAGGGAAAGTAGCGAGCAACTATCCTTTTTGGAGTGAAAGATATTATGATTTATGTATACGATGGAAGTTTTGAAGGTCTTCTAACAGTTATTTTTGATTCTTACAAAGTTTTAGAAAGTGTGGAAAAAATAACTGTAAAAAATATGCAGATTGATTTTATTAGTGAGAAAATAAATACTAGAACAGATCTTGAAAAAGCAAATAGAGTGAAAAAATCCATTATAAAAAATTTCTCTTATTCTTTTTACAATAATATTTGCATGGTTTTTTCATCTTCATCAGATAAAAAGGAAATGGCAATAGCAAAAACTTTGAAGAAGCTTTATACTAAGGGATTTTATTATATTGAGAGTGCAGATACTAATGTAGTAGATTTTAGAAATATTTTAAAAAGAGTTTCTGGGGAAATACATTCTTACAAGGGGCTTATTCGATTTAGTGAGTGTGATAATATTTTATTTGCTAGATTTGGTCCTGAGAATGATATTTTATTTTATTTATATTTACATTTTAAAAATAGACTGGGAAATTGTAAATTTATAATCGCAGATACAAATAGAAAAAAAGCTGTACTTTACGATGGAAATAAAGGCGAATTTTTTGACTTTATTGATGATAAGAATTTAAAGATAGAAGATAAGTATGTGGATCTTTGGCTTAGGTTTTATGATTCTATTGCAATAGACGAACGCAAAAATGAAAAACTTAGAATTCAAAATATGCCAAAAAAATATTGGAAAAATCTTCCCGAAATGAATAGATTAAAATAAAAGGGTATAATAATAAGGGAGGAAAAAGTAGTAAATGAAAGGCAAAAGAATTTCAAACCTTGATAAATATATTGAAGAAAATTATGAAGACGCAGAATTTATCGAATCAAGTGAAATTGATGTTTCAAATTTTTTACAAAAAGATTTTGAAGTAGGAGCAAGTAATTGCACTATTGCAAGTCTTACTAGAATTATAAATTATTATTACAAAGACATGGATAAATTTTATATCTATGATGAAGTCTTTAAAATAGCTAGGAGAAGTGGTTATTTTAAGGATTTTGGCACAATTCCTTTTTTTATATCTCACATTTCAAATAAATTTTGCTACAATAATAATTTAAAATTAAGATGCAGAGGTGTTTACCTTGGTAATTTTTATTCAAATGTGAAGGAAGAAATAGATAGTTTTAGACCAGTGGTGATGAATCTTGGCAGTGGTTATTATAAAAGGCATACTCTTGTAGTCTTTGGTTATTCAATTTATGAATTTAAAGGCATGAAATTAAAAATTTTAAAAGTCTATGATGGTTGGAACAAAACTCCTTCCTATATAGATTACAATGCCTTAAAAGGTTTTATGAAAGCACCTATTTTTTCTTACAATATTTTTAACATTGACTTGTCTTAATGTTTATAATAAAATCTAGGTTTAAATGTAGGTGATATTATGGAAAAAGATTATTTAAAGTTTTTGGTATCTGAACTTATTTTTGTAAAAGAAGATACTATTACAAACTTAATTCCCCAAACTGAAGAAAAGTATAGGGAGATTTTTGGCGAACTTGAAAATTTTGTCGATGTTTTAAATTTAAATATAAGAAAAATTAGAAGAAACATAAAACTTTTAGATAAATTTCCTCTAGAAGATGCTAGAAAAAAAGCAGATGAAGAATTTAAAAATGATTTTAAAAAATTTAGCGAAGAAGTTTTTGAAAATGAGAATTTTTATATAGATGAAGAGAAGAGAAGGGAAGTTGAAGATATCTTTAGAGAAGTTATCTTTCATTACAGTCCAAAACTTTATGATTTTCCAAAGGAAGACTTCGATAGAGCAAAAATTCTTTTTAAAGAGTGTGACAAAGATGGACTTTTAAATTTTTTAGAGAGAAAAAGACCTAAAGAACTTGATGTAAGTGTAGAAGTATTGCAGCTTATGAGGGATGACTTGGAAATAGAAATTTCAAATTTATTTGAAAGGTTTCCCTTAAATCAATTGGATATGCTGGAAGACAAAGATGCCATAAATTTTAATTTGAAAAGACTTAAAAATGTATATGAAGAGTATCAAGAAATTTATGCAGGTCTTAGAGAGGAATTAAATATAAAAATTGCAGAAAAATATAGCACCCCGTAGTTAAAAACTGCGGGGTCTTTATATTTTTATTAATTTTTAATTATTTTTTGTGACAATATTTTTGTGAATTTAATTGCCATTGTTCCAGAAAATATTCCTATTAAAATTCCTGCAAGTACATCTGTTGGATAGTGTACAAAGTGATACATTCTAGAAAAAGCTATAAGTGATGCCAAAACAATTGCAAAAAATCCTGCTTTTTTGTTGTGAAAGTTAATCACAGTCGCAGCGGAAAATGAGGAGCCTGTGTGACCTGATGGGAAAGAAAAGCCAAAGGGTTCTCCTATCAAAAGATCCACATTAGAAAAATTAAAAGGTCTAGGTCTTCTTATAATTGGTTTTAAGATTAAAAGACCAATTATTGAGAAGATAATTAGTGCAATCGCTATTGTAAAGCCTTCTCTTTTAAATTTATTATTTTTTTGAAAAAGAAGAATAATTATAATAGCTATCCAAATAATTCCACCATTTCCAAGATTTGTTATAAAAGTCATCAAATTATCTAAAAAATTAAAGTGGATTTTTTGTAAAGATTCTAAAATTTGTAATTCCATTTTATGATTTAAACTTATTTTTTACAAAATATATAAAGTCTTTTAAATTATTTTTTAAGAAAGCATCGTTGTGATAAACGAGATAAAAAGTTCTAGTAATTTCCAAATCTTTTATTCTGTGCTTTTTAATAGATGGATCGCTAAAGGACGAACTGGATCCAATAGAGATTGCGTCAGAATTTTTTATAATATTTAATACCATGTCTTTATTTTGACAAATAAATTTAAGATCAATTGGAATGTTTTTTTCACGCAAATAATTTAAAAGTATTTTTTTGGAAGATTCATCTAAATCTCCAAAGACAAACTTTTTATTTTTTAAGTCTTTAGCATCTAGCACATCTTTGTCCTTTATATCAGAATCTCCTGATGAAATTATAAAAATTTCATCTTCCAAGAAAGGCTCACAAGAATTGTATTCTATTCCATTATCTCCGTCTATTATTGCCAAGTTGACAATACCAGAATCTAATTTTTCTAAAATTTTATCGCGAGAATCAACATAAACTCTTATGCTGACATCTTCGTTTTGTGCTTCGTATTCATCTATTATTTCTAAGAGAAATTGTGAGCTAAAGTTTGAACTGACGCCAAGGTTTATATTGTGTGCAGTTGATGATCCTTGCAAAAATATAACTGTATCTTCAAACTGTTCTAAAATGTTTAAAGCAAAGTCATATAATCTAAGTCCAACATCAGTTATGTATAATTTTTTTGAAACTCTGTCAAATAACTTGACATTGTATTCAGTTTCTATTTGAGAAATTGCATGAGAAACAGTTGGCTGAGAAATTTGCAAGTTTTTCGCAGCGTTTGACATATTTTTTGCTTTAACAACTTCTATAAATATTTCTAAATCTCTAATAGTCATAAGAACCCCCTTAAAGATATTCTATTATTATTTTTAAGAAAAATCAAGAAATATAGAAAAAAGGTTATAAATTTATTATAAAAAATTCATTTTTGTTTGTAAATACAAAATCTTTTATAAATAAAAAATAATGATAAAATGACAGGATAAATTCCTGCCATTAAAATTTATTTATATTATATTTTTTAAAATTTTCTTGCCAACTTTTATCAGATGCCAAATTTTCTTCAAAGATTTTGTTCTTTTCCATAAAATCTATGAAAAATAAATTAAATTTTTCTGCTCCAACTACATTTAAATGATGAGGATCATAAAAATCACTTTTACTTAAATTAATTTCTTTAGTAAATTTATTAAAATCTACAAATTCTGCATTTTTTTCTTTTAAATATTTTTCAAAATATTTTATATTTTTTGAATATAGATCGTAATCATAAATTGGAGTTTTTACGAAAATAACTCGAGCGCCATTTTTATTTGCTACTTCCATAATTTCATCAAAAGCTTCTAAATTTTCTTCTAAGTATTTTTTTTCATTAAAATTTCTTGCACCTTCTCTAAAATCGTCTATATCCCCATCCCCTTTAGAAAAACTTTGGCTCTTATTTTTTAATAATACATATCCCTTTAGGTAGTCTGAATAAGAACTTTTATTGAAGTTAAAATCTTCGTCCTTTAATTCATCCCAACGACTGTGATAGGTCACTAAGGGAAGTATTGCGGATGGCTTATTTTTATAGGGAACTTTTTTTGCAATCATTTTAATTTTATTTAGGGATAGTGGCATATAGTCGCAGTAAGAGTTGACGACACTTGTATCTTCGTCAATTTTATAAATTGCTGCATTTATGTCCACAAAAATTACGCGGGGATTTTTTCTTTTAAGAGCGTCCCTTATATAGTTTGCAGTAATTTTTAGAGGTTGACTTTGTGATGCAAGGACATAAGATTTTATGCCAGTTTTCTCATAAATAACAAGAGGTTCAAAGGAACAGTAGCTGTGACTTGTGCCAAAAAACATTACGTTGTAATCTTCTTTTTCGTTGTAGAATCCTCCAATTTTATTTCCCATATCCCAAGGTTTTGATAAAGATTTTCTTATAAAAATATTGTTTAGTTCTAAAGAGCCCCAAATTATTATTGAAATAAAAATTATTGATTTTAAAATTTTTAAGAATTTTTTCATTTAATCACCTAAAATTGAAAATAAATAAATTGTGACTCAGAAAACTGTGGCCCGTATACTCCAAAAATAATAATTCCAAATATAAAGGCTAGATAAATAATCCATCTGATTGGAAAAATTGTTTTTGAAATAATTTTTTCTACATTTATTTTATTATATTTTAAAATATCAAAAAGAATTAAAATTATTACCCCAATAAGTAATGGATAAATATTTGAAATTCCAAAGGATGTTTTTGCGATTTCTTCTGTCAAATTTGTGCTCTTTGGATTATTTATTATTGCACTAATATAATTATTTCCATGAGAAATATTTTCTGCTCTAAAATAAATAAAGGCAAAGACTACTGCTATAAAAGTTATAACTCGTCTTATAAAATTTATAAAAGCATTATTTATTTTTTTATTTAAATTAAAAATATTTTCAAATATATTTAAGATTCCATGTATAAGTCCCCAAAGAACGAAGGAAAGATCTGCACCATGCCACAATCCACTTACTAAAAAGACAATAATAAAATTAAAGTATTTTTTTATTTTACCCTTTCTATTTCCTCCAAGTGGTATGTAGAGATAGTCTTTAAACCAAGTAGAAAGAGAGATATGCCATCTCCTCCAGAACTCAGTAATTGATTTTGACAATAAAGGTTCTTTAAAATTGTCCATTAAATTTATGCCAAGGATTCTTGCAGATCCTTTTGCCATAATAGAATATGAGTAAAAATCACAGTAAATTTGAAGAGTAAATAAAATTGCTGAGATAATTAAAACTTCTCTTGAGAAATTTGTATAGTTTCTAAAAACTTCATTTACAAGAATTGCTGCCCTGTCTGCTATAATTAATTTTAAAAACATTCCATAGAAAAAGAGCACAAGACCACTAATTAAATTTTCGTAACTAAATTTTCTCGGATTTTTAATTTGTGGAAGTAAATTTCTACTTCTTTCAATGGGACCTGCGACAAGTTGTGGGAAAAAAGACACAAAAAGAGCGTAATCTATAAAATTTTTTTCTGCACAGAGATCTTTTCTATATACATCTATGGTGTAGCCGAGAGCCTGAAAAGTGTAGAAAGATATTCCCACAGGCAAAATTACATCTATTGAAATATTAAGATCTTTCCCAGAAAAATTATTTATTAAATCAGCAAAAAAATTAAAATATTTGAAGACAAAAAGTATTCCTAAATTTATTATAAAACACAAAAATACAGCAATTTTCATTTTTTTAGCTTTATTTCTATTATTCTCTATATAAATCCCAGTTAAGTATGTAATAAATATGGAGAAAATCATTAATAATGTGTATTTTACATTCCAAAAACTATAAAATATTAGACTTGCCAGTAGCAAAAATATATTTTTAAATTTTACACTAAACAAGTTATAAAAAATTACAACTAGAGGCAAAAAAATTAAATATTCAAATGAATTAAAAAGCATAAAATCCTCCAATCACTATATAATATAGCAAATTATGGAGGATTTCAATAATTAGATTTCTTCTGCTAAACTAAGTTTGTACTCTCTTGGAGTTTTTCCTGTGTATTTTTTAAAAGTCATTGTAAAATGCGGTTGTGAAGAAAATCCACATTCATAACTTATATATTCCAAAGTTTTTTTATCTTCTTTTAAAAGTTCCTTGGCTTTATTTGTCTTTAATGTGTTTAGATACTGACAAAAAGTAAATCCAGTTTCTTCTTTAAAAAGAGAGCACAAATAATTTTTTGAAAGGTGAAGTTTTTCTGCAAGCTCTTCTAAATGAAGACCGTCACTATACTCTTCATTAATTATTTTAATTGCACTGTCTATTATTTCATTTTCAGAAAAATTTAGAGCATCTAAAAGGGTGTTTGAATAAGCTTCAATCAAATCTCTTGCTATCAATTTAAGAGAAGAAGGATCTAATACTAGAGCGAGTTTTTGTGAAAATTCTGCATGAACTGGGGACAAATCTTTATTGTATGTAATTAAAAAATATGTATATAAAAAAGTGTTTAAGTCTTCGATTTGTGTTTTCATTTCATCTATATTTTTTAAATTAGTACTTTTTGAAAGATTTTCTAAAATCTCATGAGCACAGTTAATGCATTCAGGTTTTGTTTTTTCTGCAATTGGCAAATAATTTGTCATAATTCCTCCTTAAAAAATTTTATTTCATTTAAATTTTTATCTATTACTTTTTTACAAAATAATTATATTACAATTGATACCGAATATCAACTAACTACAATTAATAATTTTATCGGAATATATTTAAAGAATTATTTATGAATTTTTTAGAATTATAATGTACAATATAAAAAATTTAATAAACTTAAAAATAATTCTTAGAATGTGATGTTAATTTATTTTAAATATCATATAATAGAAACTGGAGGGATTACTATGACAATTTCAAAAAATAAAATGATTGAACTTGAGAAGAGAACAATGAGTGAGTACAATATTGATTCTCTTATTTTAATGGAAAACGCCGGCATGGGAATCTTTCGTGAAATAAAAGATTATAATTCTTTTACAATAATTTGTGGGAAGGGAAATAATGGCGGAGACGGACTTGTAATTGCAAGACATTTAATACTAACTGGAAAATCAGTTGAAGTTTTTATTATTTCAGATGAAGGAACAGAAGAATTTTCAAAAAATTTAGAAATTGTTAAAAAATTGACTGATGTAAAATATATTGATGATAAAAATTTTGACGAACTTATTGAGTCTTTGGAAGTAAATGAAGTGTGCCTAGATGCAATTTTTGGAATTGGTCTAAATAGAAAACTAGATAAATTTTATGTAGATTTAATTGATGTTATAAATTGTCATGGGAATTATATAGTTGCCGTTGACATACCCTCAGGCATTGATGCTGATACAGGCGAAGAATACGGTAATTGTGTTGTTGCCAATATTACTTATGCAATATCCGATGTAAAAGAAGGGGAACTTTTAAATAATAGTGTTGGAGAAATTAAAAAAATATATATTGGAATTGTGAGGTACAGGGATGAGTAAAAAAATTAGCAGAAATATCAATTTGACAGAAGGTTCCATTGCAGAGGGTATTATAAAATTTGCAATTCCACTTCTTCTGACAAATTTTTTGCAACAACTTTATAATACAGCCGACCTTATGATTGTAGGTAGATTTGCAGGGAAAAATCCCATGGCAGCAGTTGGAGCAACTGGCCCCGTTTCAAATTTACTTATAGGTCTTTTTTTGGGACTTACAACTGGTGCTTCTGTAATAATTTCTCTTTATTATGGTTCTAATGACAGGGATGCACTTAAAAGATCTGTTGGATGTTCTTATTTTCTAGGGATAACTTCAGGGCTTTTAATTACAATTTTTGGATATATAACCACTCCTTTTTTTCTAAGAATAATGGACACTCCTGCTGAAATTTTTAATGATGCAATAATTTATATGAGAGTTTTCTTCTTGGGAACAATTCCGATTTTAATTTACAATATGGGAGCGTCAATACTAAGAGCAATTGGAGATTCAAAAAGACCTTTTAACTTTTTATGTGTATCTGCAGTTGTAAATATTGTTCTAGATTTGATTTTAATTGGAATGCTTCACATGTCAGTTTTGGGAGCAGGACTTGCAACACTCGCATCACAAGTTACATCAGCAATACTTGTTACAATTTCACTTTTAAAGACAGATGGGTCTTATAAGCTTAGAAGAGAAGAAATTAAACTTCACAAATTTGAAGCAAAGAGAATTTTTGAAATTGGAATACCAACTGGAATTCAAACTGCACTTTTATCTTTTACAAATGTAGTTTTTCAAGCAAAAATAAATTCCTTTGGTTCAGATGCAATAGCAGGTATTGCGGCAGAGGGAAGAATTGATGGATTTTTATTTATGTCACTACAAGCAATTGCACTTGCAGCCACTACTTTTTCTGGGCAAAATTTTGGAGCAAAAAAATTTGAAAGACTTCGCGAAGGTATAAAAGTATCTTTAATTATCGTAATTGTAATTTCTGGAATTTTATCTATAATAGCTTTTACACTTGCAGAACCGCTTATTGCAATTTTTAACACAGATCCCAATGTTATATCATATGGGGCAGACTTTTTAAAAATTTTAAGTCTTGGAATTTGGTCTTTTGGTCTTTCGGAAACCTTATCAGGCTTTATAAGGGGAAGCGGGCACGCCTTGGGGCCTATGATTATTTCCCTTTTAACAATTTGTATTTTTAGGCTTGTTGTAGTTTATTTTGCGATGCCGATATATCAATCCATAAGAGTAATAAGTATAATTTATCCAGTGTCGTATTTTTTAAATTTTGTATTAGTATCAATTTATTTCAAATTTGGAAGCTGGAGAAAAAATATAAATTAAAAAAATTTTGGGCATCGAAAGATGCCTTTTTAATTGCAATAATGGAGAATTTTATTGTAAACTATAATTAACATATTAAAAGTAGTGATTCTATGAAAAAGAAGAGTATTTTTTTAATAATAATTTTATTATTTTTAGGAATTTTTGCTGAATTTAGATTTAGACATTATCCAAAAAAAATTGTTGCTGAAGTTTTATATACAATTGATGATAGGATTTTTGACTTTGCAGATAATTATTTTGAGAAAGTCGGAGTAAGGGATATTTTTTATAAAGTTAAAAGTACAGGCGATTATGGAATAAGATTGAGTGCAAAAAAAACAAGTGGTGACAAATTAAACATAATAGATTTTGAAAGTGCTACTAATAAATCGAGGTATTTTCTAAAAAGAGTGGAAAGAGATAATAAGGTAAAGAAATCTGGAGAAAAAATTGTAAATAACAATGTTTATTTGTATTTGCCATATATTTCGGAAAAAACTTTATTTGTGGATAGGAATACAATGTTAAGCCTTTCTAAGGATTCAGACGTACTAAAAGAGCTAGGATATGATATAAATAACGAAAAATTATTTGCACCGCCAGTTTCTTTTTCTGAAAGAAATACAGAATTAAAAAAATATGTCAAAAAAGAATGGACAAAGATTATAAGAACTACTAGAGTTAAAAATATTTCAGAAAATAAATTTGAAGTGAAAGTTAAGTCAAAAGATCTTCAAAACTTAATGAAAAAAACAAAAGAATTTTACTCTTTAGAAGATAACTTTTTTTATAATTATTATTTGACTAGAATTTTGGAAAGAGAATTTGCAAATATTTCTCACGATTTGAAAAACAGAAAAAATATTATTTTTTATCTGGAAACAGATGAAGATTCTGATTTATTTAAAATGCACTCAGAAGACAATCGCTATACTTTAATAATTGGAGATACCCTTGAGCTTAGAGTTCCAAATAGGTATATTTATGTGGAAAGAGAAGAAAATGAAAAATTAAATACAATAAAAGGAAAAATTGACGACAGAAATTTCAGGATGAGCTATTACCCTGAGGAAAAGAAATTAATATATCACGATGAAAAGATGAAGTTTGAATCTAGAATTTTTGATTTGACAAGGGCAAAGAGTTTTAAAGTTATATCAGACATAGAAGGTTCAAAATTTAGAAAGCTAAATTTTAATTTTTATACAGTTCCCAAAAAGATTGAGAAGGAAAGTGATTATATTGAAATTTTAAAATTAGATAGAGATGATTGGCAAAATTTAATAAAAGGTGAAGAAAATGAAAAATGATTTTAATAAAAAAGAAAAATTAATATTTAGAATTTTAATTGATTCCATTATAGTGGGGACATTCGCAGGACTTTTCTCTGTGATGTACAGATTTGTAATTTCAAAAATGGATTATTGCAGAGGGCTTTTATATAGAGATTTTAATTTTAAATCATTATTTATTTTAATACTTTTAGCAATTATTATTTCATTTATTATTTATAAATTGCTTAAATGGGCGCCATTATCTGGTGGAAGCGGGATTCCACAAATACGAGGAGAAATTCTTGGGAAGTTTAATATGGACGAAGTGCCAACGCTTTTATCAAAAGTTTTAGGAGGAGGGCTTGGAAATCTAATGGGATTTTCTCTTGGAAGAGAGGGGCCATCAATCCAAATGGGTGGTGCATCTGCAAAATATATTGGCAAGATGTTAAAAAGACCTCCTGATGAAGTAAAATATATGATAACAGCAGGAGCAGCAGCAGGACTTGCAGCAGCATTTAATGCACCAATGGCAGGGTGCATATTTGCCATAGAAGAATTGCATAAAACTTATTCGAGATATGTACTATTGCCAGCACTTATTGCTTCAATTGTTGCAAATTATGTTTCCTTTGTCATAATGGGAGCAGAAACTTCTTTTTCTTTTTTTGTAACAAAGTCACTTCCCATGAAATTTATGTGGATTGCAATATTAATTGGGATTTTAACCGGATTAATTGGTGGAATTTACAATTTTTTTATTACAAAATTTCAGGACTTATTTAAAAAGATAGACTCAAGAGTTTTAAAATTCACACTTTTAATGGGAGTTACAATTGCAATTGGATTTATATTTATTGAAGGAACAGGCGGAGGACATAACCTTCTTGAAAAGATGGCAGAGGGAAGATTTTCTGTAAAATATATTTTAATTATTTTAATAGTAAAATTATTTTACACAACTTTTTGTTATGGTTCGGGAGTACAAGGGGGAATTTTTCTACCAGTTCTTGTAATAGGAGGATCTTGCGGTGCTATTATTTTTGCAATCTTAGATAAAACTTTTGGATTTGAAGATTACTACATCAATTTTATAATTCTGGGTATGAGCGGAATTTTGGCATCAGTTGTTAGAAGTCCAATTCTTTCAATAATTTTAGTATCGGAGATGACCTCTACATTTGAGCACTTAATTGCACTTTCTGTGGTTGTAATAGTTTCCTATTATGTAGCAGAATTTTTAAAAGTTGCTCCAATTTACGACACACTCTTTGAAAGGCAATTAGATGACAAAAATTTATTAAGTCCAAAGGAGAGAGAACTTGGCAATTATTCAATTTTTGAATATGCAATAACAGATGACCTAAATGTAATAGGTAAAAGTCTTCGAGAAATAAATTTTCCAAAACACTTAATAATTATTTCAATTGAAAGAGATGGAGTAGATATAGTTCCAACAGCAGATGATGTAATATTACTTGGCGATAAGATAACTATCCTTATAAATTCAGAAGATGCTCTTGAGATAGATGAATTTTTTAAAAAAGAATGAATTACTTATAAAAAAATTTGTATGGTTAAGAGAGATAGAAAAGAATAAAAATTTTTACTAGAGTTGAAATATCAATTCTAGTATTTTTTTGCAATAAAAAATCTCACCCTCAGATGAGATTAAAAATTATAAATTTTCTAAATATTTTTTTACTTGTGGGCCTATGAAAGCTTTTTTATCTGTTAAGAGAATAGGCCTTTTGACAAGCATACCATCAGTTGAAAGAAGTTCATAGATTTCGTCATCTGTCATGCTCTTCTTTTTATCTTTTAGTCCAAGTTCTCTGTATCTTACTCCACTTGAATTAAAGAGCTTATAAATATCAATGTCTGCTTTTTCTTTTATATTTTTTAGTTCAATTTTCGACAAAAGATCTTTGTCAATTTCTCTATAGTTATAAGAAATGTTTTTTTCTTCTAATAGCTTTTCTATATTTTTACAAGTACTGCACTTTTTGTATCCAATTAATGTGTTCATTTTGCCTCCTTTGACTTAAAATTATTATACTATAAAAATTAGTAAAATAATTTAAAAAATTTTTATAAAAAGTGTTTTAAAATTATTTTACAGGGTATTATATTAATACCAGATAAGATTAATTGATTAGTAAATAGAAATTTAGATTTACGATTCTTATTTGGAGAAGCTTGACAATTCCATCCAATTAAAAGTAAAAATGTTTTTGATTTTTTTAAATTTACAAATTTTGACTTAAAATGCCAAAGTTTTTATATAAATCGAATAGTTTTAACGAATGAATAGGAAGATTTTATTAATTTGCGAGTAAGTTTAGTAAGAAAAATTACTTTTAGTATTTTTATAATGAGCACAAAGTCTTAGAGTTTGGGACTTTGGACAATGTAAATTTATAAGATGCTTTAGTAAAATAAGATATAGGTGATAGACGTGATTGAACCAAAAAGTAATCATTGGATGGAATTGGGTTTCTAAAAAAGAATGTCTTACGATGAAAAGTGGAGGCATTCTTTTTTTGTGCAATTTTACCTTTTTATAGAGTTTACTGCAATTAATTTTTAAGAATTTAAGTATTATTTAACATTTTTAAGAAAAAAATCGCCACGAGATAAAACCGTGACGATTAAAATTATTAAAATTTATTTTTCTAAAATTTTTGCAGCCATTTCTTCACCAAATTCAATTAGTTTTTTAATTTCTTCATCAGTTGCTGCACCTTGAATTTCAAGTTGAGTGTCTAGCACATCATACTTTCCTTCTTCCATATATTTTTTTAGATTTTTAAGAGCACCGCCGCTCCATGAATAAGATCCAAAGATTCCCCAATAATTATTTTTCATTCTTTGGTGAGAAACTTCTGTCAAAAAATAATCCATTGGTGGGAATAAGTTGTTGTCATAAGAGCATGAACCAAGTATTACTCCCTTGTATCTCCAAATATCTGATAGAAGGTAAGAGAAAGGAGTTTTTGTTATATCTCTCACTTTTATATTTTTAAGACCGCCTTGTGAAAGTCCTCTTGCAACAGCTTCTGCCATTGTTTCTGTATTACCATACATTGATCCATATATTACAACACAGCCATCAATTGTTTCTTGATTTGCAAGAGATGTGTAAATGTCAATTATTTTTTTGGGGTTATCTCTCCAAATTGGACCATGAACTGGACAAATTAATTCAATATCAAGTCCGCCCAAATTATTTAATGCTTTAAGTGCTTGGGAAGAATATTTCCCAACAATATTTATAAAGTATCTAGTGGTTTCTTCGAGATAGTATGCGTCGTATTCAATTTGATCATCAAAAATACCACCGTCAAGTGTTCCAAATCCACCAAATATATCTTGTGAGAAAAGTGTCTTTGTTGCTTCTTCATAAGTTACCATGGATTCGGGCCAGTGAACCATTGGTGTCATGTGGAAAGTAAATTTTCTATTTCCTAGTTCAAGAGTTTCTCCATTTTTTACTTCTAGTATGTTGTCCTTAATTTCGTAGAAATTATTTAACATTGCAACAGCTTTTTTATTTGTTACAAGTTTTGCATCAGGATAAATTTCTAAGATTGATTTTATTGAAGATGAATGATCAGGTTCCATATGGTTTATTACGATGTAATCAATTTTTTCATCTTCTCCAATAATTTCATTTATCTTTTCAACATAAGCTTCAGTAGTATTTGCTCTTACAAGATCTACGATAATATTTTTTTCGCCTTTAACTAAATAAGAATTGTAAGCAACTCCCTTTGGGAGTGGCCACATCCCTTCAAATAGTTCAGTTTTTCTATCATTTGTCCCTATAAAATAAATATCATCTTTAATAGGTACTGACAATAAGTTTTCCATTAAATCCTCCTTATATTTTTATAATTTTATTTTTAATTCAACAGGGCAGTGGTCAGATCCCATAACTTCCTGATGAATTTTTGCATCAACTAAATGTTTTTCTAGACCTTCTGAAACTACAAAGTAATCAATTCTCCAGCCTACATTTCTTTCTCTTGATTTTGCAAAGTAGCTCCACCAAGAATATTCATCTTTTAAATCTGGATAGAAATATCTAAAAGTATCTATATATCCATTTTTCAAAAGTTCTGTAAATTTTTCTCTTTCCTCATCAGTAAATCCAGCTGATTTTCTATTAGTAGAAGGATTTGCAAGGTCGATCTCCTTGTGAGCAACATTTAAGTCGCCACAAAGAATTACTTCTTTATTTTTTCTAAGTTCATTTAAATAATTTCTAAAATCATCTTCCCAAACTTGTCGGTAATCTAGTCTTTCGAGTTTTCTCTTTGAGTTAGGAGTATAACAAGTTACAAAATAAAAATTTTCAAACTCCAGAGTAATAACTCGTCCTTCCTTGTCGTGTTCATCTATTCCAATTCCATAATTGACAGAGATAGGTTCTTTTTTTGAGAAAATTGCTGTACCAGAATAGCCTTTTTTTTCTGCATAATTGTAAAATTCATAGTAATGGGGAAGGTCAATTTCAATTTGTCCCTCTTGAAGTTTTATCTCTTGGAGTGCAAATAAATCTGCGTCAAGTTTTTTAAATTCATCCATAAAACCTTTTTTGACAACAGCACGAAGTCCGTTTACATTCCAAGAAATCATCTTAATCTCTTCCATATCTCCTCCTAATAAAATTCTAAAAAGTCGTGTCTTTCGCCCTTTTCCTTATACCCTAAGATTTGTTCCATATTTACATTTTCAGTAGCACGAAGAATATTTATGTCAACATTTTTATTTTCCTTTTTTAACTCTTCAATTAAATCTTTTATAAAAAATCTTTTGTTACCTGACTTTTTCTTTGTGACAGTACAGGCACAGTCAAGAGCAGATAGTCCAGTTGATTTCATAAATCTAATTATAGCTTCTTCTCTAACTAGATACATTGGTCTTATTAACTCAAGGCCCTCAAAATTTTTTGATTTTAATTTTGGCATCATAGTTTTAAAATCGCCAGCATAAATAATATTTAACATCACAGTTTCTATTACATCGTCAAAGTGATGACCAAGGGCAAGTTTGTTGCAGCCAAGTTCTTGAGCTCTATTGTATAGATTGCCACGACGCATTCTCGCACACATATAACAAGGAGATCCGCCATCTGACATTTTTTCTGCAACAGAAAAGACATCTGAATTGTGAATTTTTACTGGGATCCCAAGTTTTTCGCAGTTAAATTCCAATCTTTCTCTATTTTCAGGAAGATAACCTGGGTCCATTGTAATAAATTCAAGCTCAAAGGGAACCTTGTTGTGCTTTTTTAATTCTTGCAAAAGTTTTGCAAGAGTAAGAGAATCTTTTCCGCCAGAAATTGCAACTGCAATTTTATCTCCTGGACTTATTAGTTCGTATTTATTAACTCCTTGCACAAATTTTTTATAAACATCTCTTCTATAAGTTTTTATAAGGGACCTTTCAATGTCCACAGTACTCTTAATTGTATTCAAAAATTATTTCACCTTTACCAATCTAATTTTATTATAACACAGTTATTTACTATTTTTTAGACTAAATCGATTTTATAAGTTTAACGTAAAAATTTTAAAAATAAAGACTATTTAAAAACTTTTCGTTTAAAAATTATAACACAAGAAATGTTTTCTAAAAATAATATTAAAAGTAGAAAACTCTGCTATAAAGGGATTAAATTATAAAAAAGTTACTCTTTGTGTTATAATTTATTTAATTAATTAAGAACTTAGCAAGTCGAAGAAAAAAAGAAGGAAGTAAAGTAAAAATGGTAAATTATAATGTAAAGAAAAATTTCACACTTCTTGTAGATTTTTATGAACTAACAATGGCAAATGGATTTTTTCAAGAAGAAATGAGAAATAAGATTGTAATATTTGATATGTTTTTTAGAGAGGTGCCTGATAACGGACAGTACACGATTGTTGCAGGACTTGAACAATTAATTGAATACATGGAAAATCTTCATTTTTCAGAAGAAGATATTGAATTTTTGAGAGAAAAAAATATTTTTGTTGAAGAATTTTTGGATTATTTGAGAGATTTTAAATTTGAATGCGACGTGTGGGCAATGCCAGAGGGAACTCTTGCTTTTCCTGAAGAACCACTACTCACAGTTAAAGGTCCTGCCATCCAAGCACAAATGCTTGAAACTATGGTGCTTTTGACAATAAATCATCAGTCAATGATTGCGACAAAGGCAAGTAGGATTGTAAGACAAGCAAAAGGAAGACCAGTTGTGGAATTTGGTTCGAGGAGGGCACAAGGTTATTCTGCTGCAAATTTAGGCGCAAGAGCTGCATACATTGGAGGATGTGCTGGCACTGCAAATACTCTTTCAGACAAAATGTTTGGAGTTCCAGCTCTTGGAACAATGGCACATTCTTGGGTTCAAATGTTTGACACAGAATTAGAAGCTTTTAGAGCCTTTGCAAGAGTTTATCCAGACAATTGTCTTCTTTTGGTAGACACTTATGACACTTTAAAAGAAGGTGTGCCAAATGCAATAAAGATTTTTGATGAAGAAGTTGTTTCAAGAGGATTTAGACCTAAGGGAATTAGAATTGATTCTGGAGATATAACCTATATATCTAATAAGGCGAGAAAAATGTTAGATGATGCAGGTTATCCAGATGCACAAATTATGGCTTCAAATTCTCTTGATGAATTTACAATAAGAAATATTTTACATCAAGGGGCTAAGATAGATTCCTTTGGAGTTGGAGAAAGACTTATAACTTCAAAGTCATCGCCAGTTTTTGGAGGAGTATATAAACTTGCTGCCACAGTAAATGATGATGGAGAAATCATTCCAAAAATAAAGATCTCTGAAAATGTTACAAAAATAACTACTCCTGGATTTAAAGAACTTTATAGATTTTATGACAAAGAAAGTAAAAAGGCAATGGCAGATGTTATTGCATTAAGAGAAGAAGAAATCCCAGAAAATAATTATGAAATTTTCCATCCAGTTTATACATGGAAGAGAAAAACTTTGGAAAATTATGATGTTAAAAAAGTTTTAGTTCAAATTTACGAAAAGGGAGAACTAGTATATAATCTTCCAAGTCTTGAAGAAATAAAACAAAAAGCAGAAATGGAACTTGACACTCTTTGGAGTGAAACAAAAAGACTTGACAATCCAAATGAATATATTGTGGACTTGTCAGAAAAACTTTGGGAAGTTAAGAGTACATTGTTAAAGAAACATGGGAAGAACTAATTTATAAATTAAAAATAGAAGGGAAGAAATATGCAGTACTACGGAAATGTTTTTAGACCACCAAGTGAAGCAAGATCTCTTATAGTTCAAGCTACAGTTGGTTGTTCGCACAACAATTGCACATTTTGTTACATGTATAAAGATGATGATTTTAGAGTAAGACCACTAGAAGAAATAAAAAAAGATTTAGTGGAGATGAGTGCTTATAAAGATTATTTTGAGAGAATTTTTTTGGCAGATGGAGATGCTTTAGTATTAAAGACAGAGGATTTGTTAGAAATTTTAAAGACTATTAAAGAATATTTTCCAGATGTGAATAGAGTTTCATCCTATGCTACAGCTAAGGATATAAATAGAAAATCTCTTGAAGATTTGAAAAAGTTAAGAGATGCAGGACTTGAAATGCTCTATATTGGTTTTGAAACTGGAGATGAAGATCTTTTAAAAAAAATTCAAAAAGGTATAACCTATGAGGAATATGTATCTGCAATGAAAAAGGCAAAAGAAGCAGGTTTTAAAACTTCTGTTACAATTATTGCAGGACTTGGTGGAGTAGATGGCATAGAAAAAAATGCAATAGGAACTGCAAAACTTGTTTCAGAAACTAAGCCAGATTTCTTAGGTTATCTGACAATGAGGGTTTATAAAAATACACCTCTTTATAAAGATTATATTTCTGGGGATTTCAAAATGCCAGATGCAGGAGAAATTTTGGAAGAAATGAAAATATTTTTGGAACACGTTGATTCTGAGGGAACAGTTTTTAGGTCCAATCACGCTTCAAATTATGTACTCCTTGCAGGAAATTTAAATGAGGACAGAAAAGCTCTTATAGGTGCAATAGAAAAAACTTTGAAAAAGAAAAATTTTAGACCTGATGTTTTGAGAGGGTTCTAAATAATTTTAAGGAGGGCAAAGTGGGAGTTAAGGCTTATAGAATTTCAATTAATGATGAAAAAGTATTTAATGATTTTGTAAAAAACAATGAAATTTGTTTTAATAGTGAAGAAGATATTTCAAGTAGAGAAAACTTGAAAGAATATTTGGACATAAAAAACATGAGTCCGAGGGTTGCAACTTCACTTGTCAATTTGCTTGATAAGTTAAATAAAGATGATTTTCTTTGGCTTAAAAATAAAGATAATTTTGCCCTAGGAAAAGTTTTGGAAAAGTTTCAATATGGAAAGAATAAATCTAAAGTAGATATTGAATTTATAGAAATAAGAGAGATAGATGATAAAATAAAATCCACATTTAGAGGGGCAAAATATGCGACTATAAAAGATGAGGATTTTATAAAATTAAGTGAAGAGTATTTTTACAAGGCTCTAAAAGAAAGAGAAAGTTCAAACTTAGAAGAAATTTCAAAGCATGAAAATAGTGGGAAAATTTCCTTTACTAAAAAAGATTCAGATGAAGAAAAATCTCTCGTTGTAAATCCTATAAGATTTTTGCTTCCACTTGATGATACAGATTTTTCGAAAAAAGAAAAATTAGAAATAGACTACAAAGAAAAGAAAAATTTAGATAATAAAGATTTTGAAATAATTATGGAAATAAATCCAAGTATTAAAGAAAAAAATAAAGATACATCCGTGGAAGTTAGGAAAAACAATTTACCAATGATTTACGAAATCAAAGATCTAAAAGAAGTAGAGGAAAAAACCTATTCATTAATTAATGATTATAATGATATCTTCCTAAGACAGGTTAAGTTGGCATTTGAAATTTATGAGATGAATGTAAAAAATGTAGAAAAGATTCAAAAAAATTTTTTTGAAGAGTATTTCAAATTTTGGAATAATATTTTGGGAAATTCAAAATAGAAAGGGAGATTCATGGAAGAAAAAAATGAGAAAAGGGAAATAGAAAAGAGTGCTGTAAGAAAATTGTCCTTTAAAAAAGAGGTTTATAAGAAGGTTTTCTTGACAGGACTTGCACTTTTATTTGTAGCTTATTTATTTGCAAAAAGTAATTACATATTTTCTGGAATTGGAGTATTTTTTGGTATAATTTCACCCTTTATTCTAGGTGCAGTTTTTGCTTTTATAATGAAAATACCTCTAAACTTCTTTGAAAATAAAGTTTTTAATAAAATAGAAAATAAAAATTTTCAAAAACACAAGAGATCTATTTCCATTACTATTTCTTTTATCCTATTAATACTTATAATTTATATAATAAGTGTTATCATTGCACCTCAAATTGCAAATTCTTTTAATGGACTTAAAAAATCGCTGCCCAGTTTTTTGCAAATGGCAATAGATAAAACTAGAGAAATACCCTTTTTAAATGAATATTCTAACAGATTGCAACAAGAATATGACAATTTAAGCTGGAATGAAATATTTAATAGAGTAAAAAGTTTTATGACATCGGATGAAAAATCGACAGCTATTTTAAACAATGCACTTTCTACCGCTTCAAGCATAATAGGAGGACTTTTTTCTTTTTTTCTTGCCGTAATTACTTCAATCTATATATTGGCAGATAAAGAAAGCCTTGGATACCAATCCACAAGAATTTGCTACTCAATGTTTGACGACAAAGTTGCAGACAAGATTCTTCATGTTGCACACCTTTTGCATGAAAATTTTTTTGGATTTATAAAAGGGCAATTGGCAGTTTCAACTCTTATAGGAATTGCAACATTTATATCCAGTTTTATTTTAAGAATTCCCAATGCAGCGACTCTTGGCATTATAGTTGGAGTTACTGATCTAGTGCCGATTATTGGACCTTTTTTAGGTGGGGCAATGGGATTTATTATGATTGCAATAGAAGATTTAACAAAAGCTTTTGCTTTTTTAATTTTAATAGTTATTTTACAACAAGTCGAATCAAATTTAGTTTATCCAAAACTTGTTGGAGGAAAAGTTGGTCTTCCATCTCTTTGGACTCTTATTGCAATAACAGTTGGCGGTTCACTCTTTGGTGTTGTGGGAATGTGGATTTTTGTGCCACTTGCATCTACAATTTATGAACTTATAAAAGAGTATACTGAGAGAAAAATAAATGAAAAAAATTTAGAGCTCAGAATTAAAAAAATTTAAAACAAAAAATAAAAACTGACTAGAATTTTAAAACTCCAGTCAGTTTTTTGTAGAAAAATTTTTAAGAATTATTTGCTTTTCTTTTTGCTAGTATTTTTTTCTTTTTTATCGTCTTTTTTACTATTTTCTTCTGCTTCTAAAATATTACCTTCGCAGAATAAGTAAGTTCGCATTTGTTCGTCCCATCCATCTTGATTGCGTCTTAGCCATTCAAGAGTCATCATTGCGTGTTCGATTTCTTCTTCAGCGTTGTGCCACATAATTTCTTTTAAATCTTTGTCATTTGTTACAGCAACTCTTTGGTAATACCAGTCAACTGCTGCAATTTCTTCTTTAAAAGAGTTAATTGCTCGAATAATTTCTCTTTCCTTTTTAGTCATTTCACTAGCGGGTTCATGATAATCGTTAGCCATAATATCCTCCTTAAAAAAATAAAAAATACAATCTTATACCTAGATTATAGCACTAATAAGATATCAGTCAATCGTTTCATTTTTTGAAAAATTTTAACTGTGATATAATATTAATAAGATAGGTTTGGAATAAAGGGGGAGTATAATGATAGAATTTAAAAACGTAAGTAAAATTTATCCTGGAAATCAAGTTGCAGCGGAAAATATAAATTTAAAATTTAATGATGGAGAATTTATATGTTTCATTGGAGCTAGTGGTTCAGGGAAAACTACTTGCATGAGAATGATCAATAGAATGAACGATATTACTAGTGGCGAGATTTTAATAAATGGTGTAAATATAAATGAAATGGATGCAGTTGATCTTAGAAGACAGATAGGATATGTAATACAACAAATAGGACTTCTGCCACATATGACAGTTTATGATAATATTGTTTTAGTGCCAAGGCTTTTAAAGTGGGAAGAAGATAAGTTAAGACCAATTGCAGAAAATTTAATCGAAAAAGTTGATCTTCCTCTTTCTTATTTAGATAAATATCCATCAGAACTATCTGGAGGACAACAACAGAGAATTGGAGTTATAAGAGCTCTTGCAGCAGATCAAGATATTATTTTAATGGATGAACCCTTTGGGGCACTTGACCCTATAACTAGAGATGCACTTCAAAAACTTGTTAAAAGACTTCAAAAAGAAATGGGAAAGACAATCGTCTTTGTTTCTCACGATATGGACGAGGCGCTTACTTTAGCAGATAAAATTGTAATTATGAAAAAAGGGCATGTTGAGCAATTTGATACGCCAGAGAACATTTTGAAAAATCCTGCCAGCAAATATGTAGAAGAAATGCTTGGAGAAGAGAAACTAAATGAAGCAAAAACTTCTTATAGAACAGTAGAAACAATAATGTTAAAAAATCCTGTTTCACTGACAAAGGATAGATCCACTTATGATGCTCTAGCTCTTATGAGAAATAAAAGGGTAGATACAATTTTTGTGACAGACGAAGATAATCATCTTCTTGGTGCAGTAGGGATGTTTGACATTGGAAGATTTGGGAAAAACATTAAATCTTTAGAAGAAGTCATGGAAAAAGTTTATGCAATCAAAGAAGATACTGTTATCATGAATGCCATTCGTGATATTTATAATTTAGATATTAAAAATCTTCCTGTTGTTGATTATGAAAATAAATTGGTGGGGCTTGTAACTAGAGCATCTGTCGTGGATACAATTTATACAAATCTTTGGGAAAATGAGGACGAAGTAGAAGAAGGAGAAATCTTTGAAGAAGATAATTTATCAGAACTTATAAAAGATGCATCAGGGGATTCATCTAAAAAGATAGGTGAGAATGATGATTGATTATCTACTTTCAAATAGTGCAGAAATTTTTGCAAAATCAATGGAGCATCTATTTATTGCTTCCGTTTCATTATTTTTTGGGATACTAGTTGCTGTTCCTATTGGGATTTTGCTAACTAGATCTAAAACTGCAGCAAAAATTGTGATGGCAATTGCATCAGTCTTACAAACTGTTCCTTCCTTTGCACTTCTTGCTCTTATGATTCCAATTTTTGGAGTTGGGAAAAAACCAGCCATAGTTTCGCTTTTCATTTATTCACTTCTTCCAATCTTGAGAAATACTTATCTTGGGATAGCGGGAGTAAATGAAAATTTAATTGATGCAGCTAGAGGAATGGGAATGACAAAATCACAAATTTTATTTAAAGTACAAATTCCAATGGCAATGCCTGTAATGATGAGCGGGATTAGACTTTCTGCAGTATATGTTCTTGCATGGACAACTCTTGCATCTTATGTAGGAGCAGGTGGACTCGGCGATTTTATTTTTAATGGCCTTACAAATGCAATAATGCCAATGGTAGTATGGGGGACTATTCCTGTTACGCTAATGGCAATTATAGTTGATTTTTTATTTGGAATTTTGGAAGAAAAACTTTCACCTAATAAAACTAGTGAGGTGGCATGATGAAAAAATTAAAAAAATTAATTTTTATAATTTTAATTGCGTCACTTTTAACATCTTGTACACTTCCGGGTATTGGTGGAAACACAAAGACAAATGTAGTTGTTGCCACAGGTTCTAATACAGAAAGACAAATTTTGGGAGAAATAGTAAAACAGATGATAGAGCATCATACTGATCTTGATGTTTCACTTATAACAAATTTATCTTCATCTGTTTTAAATCACATAGCAATGTTAAAAGGAGATGTAAATGTAGTTGGTGCGATGTACACAGGCACAGCACTTAGTGGCGAACTTGGTATGGATCCTATAAGAGATCCAGATGAAGCACAAAAAGTTGTAATGAAAGAATATTACAAAAGATGGAATAGATATTGGTATCCTTCTTTTGGATTTGATAACACATATGCCTTTATGGTTACAAGAAAATTTGCAGAAGAAAATAATCTTAAAAAAGTTTCAGATTTAGAAAAATTATCTGATAAGATAAGTGTTGGAGTTGACACTGCTTGGATAACAAGAGAAGGAGATGGCTATAAAGCTTTCGAAGATATATATGGATATAAATTTAAAACCATTTATCCAATGGACATTGGACTTGTCTATACAGCACTTGCAAGTGGAGAAATGGATGCAGTACTTGGATATTCAACTGATGGAAAAATTTCATCTTATGATTTGGTTGTACTTGAAGATGATAAAAGACTGTTTCCACCTTATGACTGTTCGCCAGTTGCATCAAGTGAAATAATTGAAAAGTATCCAGAAGTTGAAGAAGCTATATTGAAACTTATGGGAAAAATTTCTTCGGAAACTATGCAGGAATTAAATAGACAAGCTGATGAAGATTTAGTAGAACCACAAAAAGTTGCAGAAAACTTTTTAAAGAAAAATAATTATTTTGAAGATGTAGAAGTTGATAAGAAAGAATTGCAAAAGTATAAAGAATTTGTGAAGGGAGGAAAGGATGTCTGAAGTATTTTATTATTATGGGAAAAATTCAAGTTATGTATTTGAACAATTTATTAGACACTTTTTAATATCGATATATGGAGTTTTATTTGCGGCATTAATTGCAATTCCTCTAGGATTTTTTGTTGCAAGAAGAAAAAAACTTTCTAGAATAACAATTAGTATAGCAAATGTGATGCAAACTATTCCTTCTCTTGCTATGCTTGCTATTTTGATGTTTGCAATAGGAACTGGTCCAAACACAGTTGTATTTGCAGTTTTTCTTTACGCAATACTTCCAATTTTAAAAAACACAGTTTCTGGTATAAACTCAGTAACACCAGAACTTATTGATGCAGCAACAGGAATGGGAATGACGAAAAAACAACTTATGACTAAAGTAGAACTCCCCCTTGCCATTTCGATTATAATGGGTGGCATAAGAAATGCACTAGTACTTGCGATAGGAGTTACAGCAGTAGGTACTTTCATAGGAGCAGGAGGACTAGGAGATATTATAACTAGAGGAATAACAGTAGCAAATGGCAGTCCAATAATAATTGCTGGCGCTATACCAACAGCTCTTATGGCAGTTTTAGCAGATTTAGTTCTTGGAACAATAGAAAATAAACTTACACCGAGAACTTTTACAAAAATATAGAATATATAAAACTCAGAGCCTTGCCCTGAGTTTTTTGCTAAAAATTTTTAATTATTATTTCTCTTAAAATCAAGTATGGAAATTATTATATTTACAAGAATAATGTAGTGATGGTAAAAAGAAAATAATATTGCAGCTATTGGACCACCAACCATTTCCATGGGAGTTCTGCCAGTTATATTCCATGGAATATATAATGGAGTCATTATTGCAGAATTTTCTAAGTCCAAAGCAAGTTTGTAATTATCTTCATAATTGTCCCTTGCCATTTCATAAGTCATCATTGATGTCAAAGTTTGGTTTGCACTAAATCCTGCTATGACAAAGGAGATAAAAGACATAACTACCATGTCTGGAAGTTTTATAAACATTTTTTTCACATATTTTTTTACAGAAACTAAAAGTTTTGTTTCTTTAAAAAATCCAAAGTAACCAGAAGATATGCTCACGATTAAAATCATTTTTTTCATAGAAAGTAATCCGCCCCCGTTAATTAATTTTCCTGCACTGGATTCTATGTGAAAGCCAAATATAAGCGAATTTATAATGTCTATTATGTCTTTATTTTGGAAGAGAGCAGCGGAAATTATGGATAATATAATAGAGATTGTCATGTTAATTCTAATGTCTACTTTTAAAATAGCAAGGAGGATTATTGATAGCGTTGGAATTATTAACAAAGGATTGAAGTTAAAAATTTCTGCAATGGAGTTTACACTATCTGAATTAATTTTTGCATCTATATTAAAGTTAAAAATTTGAAAAGTTATTAGAGTTAGGACTAATGGTATTACACAAGTTTTAAACATATTTTTTAAATTTACATATAGATCTGTCTTCGTTAGAGTTGCTACAAGAAGTGCTGATGTTGACATTGGAGAAGATCTGTCGCCAAAATAACATCCTGACAAGATTGCACCACCAGTTACTAATGGATTAAAGTTCATTGCATTAGATATGGACATAGATATTATTCCTGCAGTAGATGCGGTACCAAGACTTGTTCCAGTTAAAATAGAAATTGCTGAATTAAATATAAATACGCCCACGTAGAAAAAATTTGGTGAAATTAAATTTGTGCCAATATAAATTATGTATGCAATGGTTCCAGATAGTCTCCAGATTCCAGTAATCATTCCAATTAAAAGAAAGACTGCCAAGACAATTTTTGTTTCATTAAGTCCTGCAATAATCATTTTTTTAATTTCTTTTATCTTATAGTCTTTTAGAAGGGCGTAAATTATTAAAAGTATTAAATTAAAAAATAGTGCAATCACAATTGATATATTAAAAATTATTGCCACAAACAAATTTATCATAAAAAGTATTAAAGTCACTAACTCTAACATTAAATCACCCATATTTATTATAGAGTATTTATAAAATTTTAGTAACATTGAAATAATTTATTATTTTTTTTATAAAAAATTTAATTTGATATTGCATGAGAGAAGAAGAAATAATATAATGGTTATTGTATTAAGTAACTGATACATAAATACAAAATAAAAAGGGGTTGACTTAACATAATAATAGACTTTTTTATATATAAATATTTTGAAAATATTTAAGAAATTATTTGAAGTTTTTTAAGAAAAATGAAGATTTTTGTTATGTAAAATTTATAAAGTTTACTATATAATTGTATGAGGAGGTTGATATG
>NZ_BAEW01000017.1:0-31848 GCF_000246925.1 Peptoniphilus rhinitidis 1-13
ATCTGCTAATCTACAATTTGTAATTCCTTTTGAAATATTAACTATAGGTTGATTTCTCTCGCCTTTAGTTAATTTATCAATAATATTAGTTGAATTTCCATATCCTTCAATAATCACATTATTTTTAGTAAAACTAATAGCTAAGTTTTTCTTTATATTAAAATTACCTTCAGTTAATTGAATTTTTCCACCATATTCAGGAAGTTTTGCAATAAAATTATTAATTATTTCAGCAGCACAGTCATTTTCTTGAATTACATAATCAGCTCCAGCTTTTGAATTTTCAGATGAATCATAATTTGCTATTACAAAAGTTGCAGACCTTGAAGATGAAATTTCTTTAAATTCTGCCCCCTCGGCAGTTTTGGTTAATACTTGGTTTTCTTTTCCATCGGGCAACTCAAACTTTTTATTCCAACTTTGTTTTTCAGAATCAGACACAGTTCTATGGGTTGAATCTTCTTTCATTTCTGAAAGTTTAATTTTTATGTCAGTTGATTTCGCCCTAGATTCAATATTCTTCTTATTTTCTTCTGTTCTAAGTTCTAAGTCTCCAAGAATAATATCTAATTGATGATCGCTTGTACTTCTATCTGTAAAAACATTTGTGTTAGATTTATTAGTTCTTAATTTAGTACTACTAAGATTTACAGTTTTTAAATATTCACTTAAATCAACTTTAGTATCTCCAATAATTTCCCATTTTCCACTAATCCACATATATTCAGTGTAATAATTATTAGTATCAGCTTTATTTTTTAAAAGATAAATAACATCATCTTTTCCTGTAGATGGCAAAGACGTAACGACTTCTTTTTTTAATTTTACAGAATTATTTATCATAGCTTGGATTTCTGATTCAGTTTTATATGTTTTGTCATTAGTTAATTGTGATAATTTAGTTGGTATTTGTGTCTTTTTTGCATAGTCAACTAATTGACCAGTGACATCTATACTAGACAAATCTTCCTTAGTGGCATAAGACTCCAAGACTTCTTGTAATTTTGGATCCGTCACATACTTTGACAAATCTCCTGCAGCTATAATTTTACTAACTTCATCTTTTGTAAGATTTAACTGATTCATTAAATCTTTTATTAGCGCTTCAGTTTTTTTTGCTTTAGTGTCCGTTGCCTTTAAAGTAGTATTTGTGCTTGTTGCAGTTTCTACACTTGTATCTAAATTACTTTTAGCAGTAGCAGCATTGCTTATACTTGTATCAAGATTTGACTTCAGCTTATTGCCATCAGTAATTTTTGTCGTTAAATCTCCAGATAAAGTATCTCCTTGACTCTTTAAATTACTTAGATTTTCTTTGGTTGTATTTGCAGTAGTTGTTACATCTTCTAAAGACTTTTTTGTACTTAAAGCTGTTGTATTTGACTTGTCTAAATTAGTTTTATTAGCTTTAGCATCTTCTATACTTGTATTTAATTCGTTACTTGCAGTCTTACCTGTATCAATTTTATTTGTAAGATCTTTAATATTTTCTGTAGCTTTTTGATTTTCAGATGTTAAGTTACTCTTTAATGTTTCAGATTCTGTCTTTGTTGTCTTTAAATTTTCTAAAGTTTTATTAGCATCTGTTTTTGAATTATCAAGTTGTCCTTTAATTTCCAAGGCTTTTTTCTTACAGTCAGCTAAATTATTTCTTGCTTCGATTCCCTCGTTGATTCCAACTTTTAGAGATGCATCAACTTCTTTAGCTTCTTCAAGGGTTTTGTCGTAATCTTTTATTAATTCCAAAGCTTCATTTATTTTTTCAAAGTCTACATAAATATTTCTGCCCACTGTTGGACCTGCTTCAAGTCCTTCCTCTATCCATAAGTCAAATATTTTAGATCCTATCTTTTGTCCGTCTTTGTCTGTGATTATAAATTGTGCTTTTTGCTTACCAGGATATTTAAGTTGAGAATTATAAACTTGGACTTTAATTTTGCCCTCAGCAGCTTCAACAATTTCCCCTTCAGAATAAGAAACCTCTTTCGAATTGGCTACATACATTCTTAATTTCATTCCAGTAACATCTACTGGCTTACTAAAATCATCAAATACTTGTAAATTAAAAACTCTTCCTGTGTCGCCCTGTACTGCAAAGAGTCGACCGTTGAAAGAGTTGTCAAACTTTAATTTAATTATTTCATTGTTAATCATATTTGCTCCTTTTACAGATTTTCAAAAATATCATCTACAGTTCCTGGTGTTTCAGCTTTAGGTTCTAGCTTTGCAATAACATCTTTAAGTGCTTTTTGTTTTTCTTCATATCCTTTATACATTTTTCTCATTGCTATCATTTGGTCATATAGGCTTTTCTTCCTATATTCCAAATCTCTTACTTCGTTTTTTAATTGGTCGATATTTTTTTCATAAATCATTGTCTCTTCTATAACTGCACCATTTTCTTTTAATTCAGTAACTTTTATTTCTTGTTTTTCCATTAATAACCTCCATAATTAAGCAGCGCTTGGATAAATATAGTTGCATCTACACGGCATCTTCCATTAGATTTTATTTCTATTTCATTCCAACCATTTTTTAAATAAGCTGTTAAATTCATTTCGTCATTATTTCCATAGACATAACCACTTCCAGAAATAGCTGCGGTTCTGTCAGTTCCATTAATATATATTTCAGTTCTAACATTACTTGCATATTCTTGGTAAATGCCAAAAACAATGTCGTGACCATGTCCTGGTATATCTACACCATGAGTATGGCTTGGGATTCTTACGTCATGGGTGTGGCTTGGTATTCTTACATCATGCCTATGTTCGGGTATATCAACCTCATGTTCGTGATAAGTAACTTTATAGATTTCAACATATCCGCCATTAGCACTTCCCTGAACATTTACTCTTGCCATTGTATCTCTTACATGAGAAGCACCATGCGAAGTTTGAACTTTCCCACCACCATAATCAGTTGATGGATAATCTCCACCACCAGAATCTGTTGATGTATAATCTCCACCACCAGAATCTGTTGAAGTTGATTGGGTTCCCTTCCATTCGGTTGCTTTTGAGTAAGCACGAAAGCCCTCGGTGTAAATTCTTAATGCTGCCTTATAGATTCTTTGGGTCTCTTTTGGAATATAAATATGCAACTTTAAAGGGTTACTTGAGTCTACATTGTCACATCTTCCATCTTGCCATGACTGCAAAATTCCATTGTCATCAAGAATTGTTCGATTCCCACTTGCATCAGTAAGTTTTAATCCATACCTACCAGATGACCAATTACCAAGTTGGACTCGTTCTCGGTTTTGATTGTCAAGGACTTGCACTCCCTTTGTGCCTGTAATTTTTACATTGTTGTATAGTTGACCTTGTACTACAACTTTTTTACCAAGAGCAGTATCTGCAAATTCATCATTTACATTTATTTGATAAGCGTTGACCTTGGCAAATTCTCCAAGAGTACCGACAATTGACTCTGCGACAACTCCTTCTCCAGTTGCCATTGTTCCCCACTTCCAAGAGCCATCAGGATTCTTTTTATCTGCAACGAGCATCTTCCCAGCACCCATATAAATTACTTTAGTTGGGTCTTGGTCTATTGGTCTATCAAAAGAGTAATAACCTGCAGGTAAATTATATTTATTACCGATTTTTAGATCATAATTATAAGCTGCATCATTAAAATAACTTGAATTTATCTCGTCCCTTAATGAATCAATATAAGAATCAATTTCTTCTTCTCTTCTTCGCTTTTCGTAGAGTTCAGATTTTAATCTTTCTCCTGCGGATCTTATGATTTTATCTCCAAACTCAAAAGATACAACTTTGTCTTTTAAAAAATCTTTTTGAATTTTAAAAACCCTAACTTTGTATCTTATATTCATGTCAGGTCTTATTATTGCAACAGTTTCTCCAAGCTCAATGTTTTCTGTCTCAAGTGCATTGGCTCTTAATTGCAATTTCGGTCTAGTGTTTTTGAGTGCATATTCAAAAGTCGCATCTGCTAAAAGTTTTGGATCTTCGATATCGTCAAAGTCAACAACTCCAATTCGTGGAGTACCGTCAGGATATCCATAAAGTTTAGTTGCTTCTTTGATTTCTATAAAGTCACTTCCTTTAGGTTTATAAACCTTGACTCCGTCTTTTTCATTTCTATAAACAAGGTCATCAAACTTGATCTTACGACTAAAACCACCACTTAAATTTCCATTTTCATCTTCAATTGGGACTCCTTTTCCACGTCCAATAAAGGCTGTATAAAGTTCATCTGTAGAAGATTCTGCTACAACTTTAACTAGTTTGTCGCCATACTCATACCACTTGCCAAAGTCTTTGGAGATTTCATCATAAATACTTATATTCTTAGATATAATTTTTCCGTCTTTAAAAAGTATTTCCGGGACAAATTCAAAGTTCCAAGTCTTAACCGCATCATAGAAAGCAGGAAGAGCAGATTCATAATAGTAGTTTTTAGATGCAATTCTTTCTGTGATATTGGATTTTAATTCCCAACCAGTTCCAGAAATTATTTTTTCAACAACTAAATTACCAGATGTGTTTTGATTTCTAATGTCCCTTACTACTGCACCCTTTAACTCGTCAAAAAAAATGTGGATACCATCAATTGTGATGTATCCACTATCTTTTGTTTTCTTTCTTATTTTATAAAACCAGAAATTATTATCTTCTTTAACTCCAAAGTATTCAGCATCTTCGTCAAAGTCTTTATATGGGAAACTTGCACTCCCCGTTATTTGACCACCAAGTTCTAATACTTGAGTATTTTCTCTAAGAAGGTCAGTTGAAATTGATTTTATTAATTTTTGTTTGTTATCAAATAAGTAAATCCCCTTCATTATATTGACCTCTCTCTGTAAGATATTTCAAAGTTTGCACTTGGTGAAACCATGACTTCATCTTCACTGTAAAGTTCAAAGTTTTGGTAATCACCATTCACAAAGTCAAGCCAGTACATCCTATTTTGACCATTGACGGTGATTTTATCTTTAGTGATTACAACTTTATCTCTATCTTTAAAATTTCCATTTAAAATAATTTTTGTGCCTTTATCTTTATTTGTAACAACAATTTTATTTGTTGCTGGTGAAGTGATTTTAATTCCTTCAATTTTTACTGGATATTTTTTGAGCTTTAACTCGTCAATTTTAGCATTAGTTTTTCTTAAGTGACCATACATAAAAGGATCCGCACAATGAATGGTGAACTTACCAAAGCCTAAGTTAGAATCATAGGCAGGGTCACTAACATTTGATAGCCTTCCTATTCTATAACCATCTTCATCGTTAAAACGAAATTTTACTTCTTCATCTGTGTACAAAATCTCATTTAATCTTCTAATCTTTTGTAAAAAATAAGCGTTGCGATAATCTGAAATCATGAAGTGAACTGTGACCTCTCTCGGTGGATAAGTCCCCCCAATTATAATATCTCCATCTCTACCAGGGACATTTACAGTTTCAAGTTTGCGTGATAAAAGTTGACGACCTTCAACGTTCACTGTCATAAAGGATTCAATTTCTTCATCAAGTAGATGCCCGTCAAATGTCAATGCACAGTGACTTAGTTCTCTCATTTTATCACCCCTTAATATGCTAACTTAAGTTCAATGTCTTTATCTTGTTCAAGGCTTATTCTGTCAACAAATGCCTTAAAGTTTTGACCACCAATACTTAAGTTCAAATTTATACATTTATCTTTATTCATTTCTTCTTCGCTGGCTTTTAAACTGTCATAGTTTAAGAAAGAATTTGTTTTAATTTTGTAGTCTAACTCATCATTTAAATCGTTTTGTCCTAACTCGGTCATGTCGTTCATTGCATTTTTTACAACTTTCAAATTGCCTGAAATACCTTTTGCCATACCTTCTGGGATCCATTTACCAACTTCATTTGCAAAAACTTTTGATGGAGAGTTAATGCCAAGTCTACTCTTAGCTGCTGTTAGAGCTTTTCCTGCAGCTTCTTTTGCAGCTGAAGTTATTTTCCCTACTCCATTTCTTATTCCTTGGGCAACTCCTTCGATGATATGTGATCCAACCTCAACAAATTTACTTTTAAAACTTGCAATTGCTGTTCTCGCTGCTTCAATAATTTCCTTGCCTGCATTGACAACATCCGCTTTCTTTTGATTAAATCCATCTTTTAATTTTCCAATAAGTTCTTTACCTTTATTTAAGAATTCCCCTGCTTTTGATTGTAAAAATGTTATTACTGCTGTGATTATATTTGTTATTGCCTGTTTTACTGCTTCTTTTTTAGCATTAAAGCCTTCCTTAATTTTGTCAATTAATTCTTTACCTTTAGCTAAAAAATCACCAGCTTTACTTGCAAGAAATTCTATAATTGCAGTAATTATTGTAACTACTGCTTGTTTGATTGCTTCTCTTAAACTTTCTATACCTTCTTTCATTTTCTCCATTAATTCCTTACCCCTAGCAAGAAATTCTGGAGCTTTCTCAATTATAAGCTTTACGAGATTTACTAAAAACTCTCCCATCTTAGCCAATATTTCTGGCATTTTATTCCATAAGCCAACTGACAAGTTTGTGGCAAGTTCCATGCCCGCACTTGCAAGTTGAGGAGCAACTGTTATTATTGCCTCAACTAACTTTAGAATGATTTCTCCTGCTTTTTCTATTATAAGCGGTATATTGTCAATTAAGCCTTTCATCAAGTTCTTAATTAGCTCTACACCACTTTGAATAAGTTTAGGTGCGTTTTGTGTAAAGCCAGTAATTAAATTTGTAATAATTTCAGCTGCTTTAGTGATTAAAGTTGGCAGACCAGTTGTAATACCTTGTGCCAGATTTTGTATAAGTTTTGTTCCCTCTTGTATTAGCATTGGTCCCATTGTTGATGTAAATGCCATAAGGCCTTCTGGAATATTTCTAAAAATTTCCATAATCATGGGAATCAAATTATCAAATACAAAGGTTTTAATTGTCATAGCTAAGTTAGCAAAGGATTGTTGCACATTTTCTCCAATTGCAATACTTCCGAGTGCATCTTTAAAAGCAGATTTCATTTGGTTAGCAGATCCACTGACAGTTGTTGCTGCTTCAAGTGCTGTCGTGCCGGTTATTTGTAAATTGTCTTGTATTGCGTGAATAGCTTCGTAAACATCAGATAAATTATTTATATCGTATTTAACACCAGTTAGCTTTTGAGCATCTGCAAGTAGTCTTTGCATCTCTGACTTAGTTCCACCATAACCTAGTTTTAGGTTATCTAACATTGTGTAGTTTTGCTTAGCAAATCCTTGATAAGCATTTTGTATATCTTGCATATTTGTGCCCATTTTATTTGCGTTATCTGACATATCTCTATAAGCCATGTCAGATACTTCGGCGGCCTTTTTGGTGTTACCTGCTGTCGATTGTAAAAGAGATGCGGCAAAAGAAGTTACTCCTTCCATGTACTCGTTAGAAGAAACACCTGCGGTCTTATAAGCTTCTCTAGCATTTTTTACTACTAAATCTGCGTTTTCTTTAAATAGTGTTTCAACTCCACCCAGAGATTGTTCTAACTTTGCACCTTCAGAGACCGATGCAGCGATTGCTTTTCCAATTCCAGCTGCTGCTACTACTGCCTTTAATTTACTAACTAAGTTTGCACCTATAATTCCGCCTGAACTTGTTCCTGCAGATTGTGATTCACCTTTTAAAGCACTGGTTATTTTTCCACTAATTCCTTTAGCAGATGGAATAATTTGCACATAAGCTTTTCCCAATTCTGTTGCCATTAATTCGCACCCCCTTCAATAATTCTTTTTCTCATTTTTTCAAAGTCCTCACTAGACATAAAACCTTGTAAATCTTCTTTATTATCTACTTCATCAAGTAATAGTTTTGGATAGTTCCTTCCTTTTTCTGCATCCTTTGTTTTAGAGTATAAAATCAAAGTTAGCCTATCCAATATACCTGCAAGTAAAGATTCTTTTACATTAAACTTACTTTGTGACATTTTCATTCTGATTCTGGAGTTTTCTCGTAAACCTTTAGCAAGTATTGCAGTTTTACTTAAAGGTAGACTTTTAAAATCATAAATATGATAAGTTTCTGCTAGATCACAAAGCAGGGCATCTTTATCTAAGTTATACATTCCAGCAAGGACTACTAGTTTTTTATTTCTGCATTTCCAGTGATTATTTCCATAAGTTCATTAGAGACTTTATCCACCGGAACTGTCCCATCCTCTAATCTTACGTGATCATATAGTTTCTTTTTCATTTCTTCACCTAGTAGCATATTTAAAAGCTTAGGTAAAAGAAGTGGATTTTCATCCACCTCTGCAAATAGATCTAATAATTCAAAGTTGTTTAAAGCATTTTCATTTATCTTATAAACAAAACCTGTACTTGTCTTTTTAGTTTCCATTACTCACCCTTCTTAATGTATTCATAATGAGTGTTACCATCTTTATCAGGTAAAGCATCAACTGTTATTTCAAATCCGATTGCATCTTCGTCAGTGTACTCAATGTCCCCTATTTCAGAGATTTCTCCATTTGCAATTACAACTCTTTTTAAGATATTACCTTTTAAAATCATGTCAATTACATAAGAGCATGCGGGTAATTGTTTAGCATTTGCCTTAACTGTGATTCCAGTTTCAATGTCACCTGTTACATTGTCTTTTCCATAAACTGTTTTTAAAACATCAATATTTATTGATTCTATTAATTTAAATTCAAAAGTATCTGGTTTTTCAGTAGATACAACTAGAACTGTATCTCCGCCCCAAGCTTTTATTTTGTCAGAGTCAGGTGAATTTCCATTTGTAAGACCATCGTCTGAAACATAACCAAGTGATTTAAATGCTTTGTCTAATTCTGTTGTTGCATCTGTAGGTAATGTTGTTCCAACCTCTGCTACATATATTGCTCCACCAATCTTAGGTTTACCAAAACTTACATTTTTTGTTTCTGCCATATTTATCTTCCTTTCTAAATTCAATATGTGATATCAAATACTGCTTGATATCTGTACTTTTTACTTGTTGTATCCGTAAAATTGTAATCAGAGTTTAGTCTGACTCCTCCAACTTCTTCGCTCCACTGCAATTTAAAGACTGCTGCCTTTAATTCTTCATTTAACTTTGCCGCCTCGTACATCGATTTTGCATAAGACTGAAAAGCAAAGCTTGCAGAATTTATTTGATTCTTTTGTCCCCCTGAAGTCTTTTCAAAGATGACATAAGATTCTGGCATGTTATCTTCTTTTTCTAAATACACTGGAACTTTTAAAGTCTTTTCTAGGTGGTTTCTTATAACTATTTCAATCATTTTAAAGCCTTCAATAATATATTTCCGTGTAGATTTCTGTAATAAGCTTCTTTAGTTTCTGGATAGACCATAGCGTTTACTCTGGTTTTACCAACTCTTGAGTTCATAGAAAATCCAGCTCCAGCTCTACTTAATACACCGCTGGCTTTTTCTTCTACAACGCTCTGCATTTCTCCACTTTGAAGAAGTCCCCTTACTCCAGCACGATTCAGTTCAAACTTAAATTTACTCATAAACTTCCACCTGAACTTTCTTATTCCAGTCAAGAGGAATTAAGTCTTCGATTCCTTGTGTGACTTTACCAAAGGTTTTAAATCTTTGACCAAAGAATTTTACTTCTCTATTTTCCCAGTTGTGGTTATCTCCCTTTGGTATTCCAAGGATGTAAACAGCCTTTTTCCCCTCAAGCTCAAGAGAGTTTACAATGTCATCTGAACTTGCTGGAGCGACTAAAACATTGTTGACTTTGATTTCTTTTTCTTCATAGACTGGATGACCAAAAAGATCTCTTTCGATCTCCACCCTATCTATTAAAGTAATTGTTATTCCCTTGATTCTCGTCATAAAAATCAATCACTCCATATCTTTGATTTCTTAGTCCAAGTCTTGCAAGTTCAGACCTCTTTATAAAAAGACCACCACCTGGTACGAGAAAAGTTCCAGACCAAGAATAACCTAAAGCAGATTCTGAAGACTGTGTCATTGGCTCCTGGTTCGTAGATGTCATTAGAGTTCTTCCAACTACATCTACAACTACTGACTTAAAGACATTCTTGTAATTTTCATCTTTTAAAAGTTCTTCCAAGTTCTTACCAACATTATCTGCTTCAAGCCTTATAGATGATTCAATAACTGGAATAAGTTCAGCCGCTCTTTCAGATTCTTCATTCGTAAGATTTCTAAAAAGCTTATTTACATCATCAACTGTAGTGTAAGCCATGTTACTCACCCATCATTAATTTAATTAAGTCTTCTTTTTTTGCTTTCTTGTCATAGTCAATTCCAAGTGCTTCAAGTTCGTTTATGATTTCTTCTTTTGTCAACTCAGATGAATCTTTCTTCACTTCTTTTTTAACTTCTACTTTTTTATCAGAAACTTCTTGGGTTTCATCTTTTTTTTCATACTCAATCCATTGACCACCATAAATTTTTGAGGGACTATCTAGGATAGCCCCAGTCTTTTTATTAAAGTATCTCATTTAATCATGCTTCCTTAACTACTGCAAAGGATTCTGGTGCAAGAATTCCCCAACCAAGGTAAGCTTCACATCTGATGTAGATTTGGTTGTAGTTCTTAAGGTCTTTACCGCTTCCGTCTGGATCCCCATATTGAATAATTTCTAGTGGAATTTGTTTTGCATAACCCCATTTAAAAGCATTAGCAAAATCTCCAACAATTGCTCTATTTTTTCCACCATTGGCAATAGTAGAGTTAACATCTGCTCTTAGACCATTAACAAATTCTGGACTTGCACCCCAAGCAAGTTCTGGGAATTGTTTTACTCCATTTACTTTTAATTTAGCAAGAGCAGTTGCAAATGCTGGTGCCATTGCAAGACCATTTACTTCTCCATCTGCACCTTGAACCATACCTACTGCTGCTTCAACATTTGTGTCTGGATCTGCTTCAGTGTAAGTTACTGATTGAGTAACTTTCTTTTCAAAGCAGTTGTTTCCAATAATATCAGATGCAGCTTTTGAACGAGGATTGATTCCGTGGATAGCCATAAGGTCAAGACCTTTAGCAAGCTTTCTTGCGAATCCTTCGTTAAATGCTTTTAACATATCAATTTTCACTTCATCTGATGCATGCA
This sequence comes from Peptoniphilus rhinitidis 1-13, assembly GCF_000246925.1. Classification (NCBI taxonomy): domain Bacteria; kingdom Bacillati; phylum Bacillota; class Tissierellia; order Tissierellales; family Peptoniphilaceae; genus Peptoniphilus; species Peptoniphilus lacydonensis. The sequence continues at coordinate 11,074 of NZ_BAEW01000017.1, forward strand.
TAAATTCATCAGATACTCTTGCACCATATTCAACTTTTAAAGGTACGATTGTTACAGGGTCAATGGTAATTCCACCATGAGATTTCTTTCCATTTTCAGCAACAATATCAATTTCAGAATCCATTGAAAATACAAATTGTTCAGTACCATTAAATGGAATTGCTTCTTGTCCTGATAAGGCTGCTAAAGATGATTTACCTTTAACCTTGTTGATAAGGTCATTAATTAGTTGTTCGTTAAATAAATTTGCTTTTGATAAAACTTCTGCCATATTTTTCTATCTCCTTTTAATTATTTTCAAGGTTTAAACCTTGAAGTAGTTCTTTATATGCTCCACTTTGTCCCTTATTTATTTCAGGATTTTTTAATGGTGGCACAACTTCTTTCTTCTCAAAATACTTTGAAAGACTCTTTGCATCTTCAAGCATTTCTTCTTCAGTTTCTCCTTGAATTCTGCCAGCTAGGTTATAAGGAATTTTATTTTCTAGTGCAATTTTTCTTTGCAGTTCAGATTTTTCATATCCTTTAATTCTTCCTTGTAACTTTTCAATCTCTGAATCTTTTTCAGATGCTTTTTCAAGGTTTGCCTTTGCTTCAGCATTTTCAGATTTAAGTTCTTGAATTTGAGTTTCATAAGTATTTATTTTTTCTTTGTACTCATCTTCAACCTTAGATCTTTCTCTCTTAAGTCTTTCTGCAATTATTTTGTCTAACTGTTCTTGTGTTTCTATTACTTTAAATTCTGTCATTATATCCTCCCATTTTCCCATGTCTGGTAATTTTTATATTAAAAAAGCAACTCTATTGAGTTGCTAATTAATAACTTATTTTTTGTTTTATTTGTGTTTTGCCTTCTTTGCAAATCCAGTGTGCCAACAAAGCACTATCCATAAGGACTATGTCCATGTCTTCAAACTGACTTTTATACCCAAAGCCACCACTTGTTCCTATTGGTCTTTTGTCGCAATTGGTAACTACTTGAGTAAGTGATGGTTGGTCCATGTGGCACAAAGTTTTGGAATAAATCGCTTCTTCCCACATCGAATTTGCAATTATTATTTCTTTTACAGTCGGTAAGATTACATTTCCAAGTCCTTCTTCTTTTAATTCTTTTGATAAGATCTCTTGTCTTGAAGCACCATCAATAACAATTCTTTCTACATCAATATTCTTTAAAAAGTCTATAACCCAATAGTCGCCATTTCTGATGTTTTGACAGTCTATTGATTCAACAAAAATTCTATTTGAAAGTGTCTTTACTGCAATTGATAAAGCCACGTTAGTTCCATCTTTGCCAAATTTTATTCCTGCATAAAGTTTTCCTTTAAGAGTAGGTAACTTCTTAACTTTTAAAGCTTCCCACTCATATTCAGAGATTGCAGATTTCTGATTGTATCTTAACCATAAACCAAGCCTCTGGATGTTAAAATCCGTTTCATCTGGACCTATTTCTTCTTCAATTGCTCTTTCTGTAAGTTTGTATCCTAATGATGGATTTGTGAGATACCAAAGATCTTTATCATGGATATCACTCATGTCTTCTACAGACCATTCAGCCCAACCATTGTGTTTTCTTCCACCAGATAGGATGGACTCACGGTATTTTGTAAATACTGTTCCACCAGAAACCATTGTTGGTGGAGTTCCACACATTATGGTCATTGGATTGTCAGAGTCTGTTACTGTATATTTAAGTGCCGACTCTTGATCGTCTGTGTACTCTTGAGCCTCGTCTATGACTAACATATCAAATCCTTCCCCAAGACCACCAGTAGATGTCCTTGTTCTGAATTGTATAACTCCACCGTATTCAGTGAGTTCAATTCTCTCTTGACCTTTAGCCTTGATTGACGAGAAGTTTTCTTTATCTACAAGTCCCATGTCTTCAAGGTATTTTTTCATCTTCTCAAAAGATGAGTGTGAAGTTGAAATCCTGTGGGCTGTGTGTAAAATATTTAGTCCATGAAATAGTCCCCAAAGTTCAGCCATGTAGACCACTTCAGTTTTACCATTTCTTCTTGGTACTGCGTAACCAAATTTTGAGTGAGTCCAAAGGTCCTCATTATTCATGGCAAATAAATCATTTACCATTTTTTCTTGCCAAGGAAAGGGACTTCGACCAGTTTTTTTATAAAGCTCTACTGCCTCATTCCCTAGCGATTTCTTATAATCTAAAATTACCGACTTAGTGGGAGTTTGACTTCCATATTTTTTCAATGTTCCAAACTCCTTTTATAAAATTAATCGTGTGAATTTGCGTGTGATTTTTACACGATTAACTCACGATTATTTACGATTATTTCCACTAAAAAAGCACATCCAACATTTTGTTGTCAGTGTGCTGTTAATCTTCTATTATTTCAAATTTTTCTGGATCATATAAATAATCTTCACCCGTGTCATCGATTATCCTTATAAATCCTTTTTCAAACCCTAAAGATTCATAAATTTTATTTTTTGTAAGTGAGATTCCCTCACTCTTCCCTAAATATTTAACTTTCATCTTCAAAAATCCTCTTTAATTTAATTTCTTCTCTCTGGCCATTTGCCTCATACCAATGTATTTCTGCTTTTAATGTTTTTCCTTTAAATTTTATTTTTGTAGTACCACTAATTTTTTGCCATTTATTTTTGGGATGCCTATAAAAACTTTCTAATCTTGGAGCATCTCTTATTGGAGTTTTTACCCCTTGTCCAGCTATAACAATAACATTTTCAACTTTCTGACTATCAAATTTAACATGGTCTGAACCAATAAATTTTATAGGATAATTTTTCCCCGAACCTTTTTTAAAGTCATCTGTAAACAAGTTGTCTTTAGTCAAAGTTTTGGGCTTTTCAGAAAATTCTTTTCTTGCTTTTATTTTATCATCTTTATTTATATTGGTCCATTTTTTAGACCATACATCTTGCTTCTTACCGTTTCCAGGTAAATAATCAACTGTGCAGTTGCAGAATCTGTGTCTTCTATAAACATCCTTTGGAACATCAGGATATTCATAAACTCCTACAACTTCTTTACACCAGTCACAACAACTGCCGACTTCTTTTCTCACTATCTTAGGAGTTAAACCTGATTTATATTGAAAATCAGCGTTTGTTTTAATTGTGTCATCAACTATACTTTGTGTAAAGTTTTTTATTGGTTCTTCTAGTAACCATTTACCCTCTTTGAAGTCATCATATTCACACATTTTGTTGACTATCCCATCTATTCTGTCTTGATTTAATTCGGGTTTAATAGCTTTTAATGAAATATTAGATTTTTTATTTAAAACCTCTTGGACATTTCTTGAATAATCGCTTACTATATCATAATTACTTTTCATATTGGGTTCAATAAGTCTTTTAGCAATGTTGTAATACATTTTATTATCAGGAAGTACATCCTCTGTGATTTCATTTTTAAAAACATCAGCTAATATATTCCCAACTTCAATTGCAAACTCGTTAGAATCAAGGTGTGTGGCTTTACCAGCTTTAAGAGCAAGTATTTTCTTTTTCAAAACTTTACTTTTTTCAGTTTTATTTTTAAATTCATTTTGAATCTTTTCTAAAAGTTCAGGAACTATATCTTTATTCATGATTTATTCCCGTTAATTCAGAAAGGCTATCTTTATCAAAGTATCCTGGAATTGCTTGATTAATTTTTATTGCTGCATCTCCAATTCCTGATAGGGTTGCAACATCTGGTTCAAATACTGGATACCACTTTGGTTTTGTTAGATAAAATTGATTTCTCAAGTATGGGAAATCATCTTCTATACACCTTGCAACATAGCCGACATTTAAGAATCCGCTTCCAAAACACCTTTGGGCTTTTCTTGCGGCAATTCTTAAGGTTTCATGACTTGCTTTTATTGCTTCAGCACTAGATGGATTGTCTGTAACAAAACCTAGGTCATCAAGTGTAAGCCCTGTTTCTCCAGCAAAGCCAGATGCAAGAGTTCTTAGTTGTTCAGTAAAAGGACTCATTGAAGGCTGTGTAAATTGCCCCAACTTTGGACTATCTCCATCAGCATCTTTTGTAAATTGCAAGAAACTTGATATTGTTGCCTTCCATTTCTCCATTGGCTCAGCATCTTGAGATAAACCCACAATGTACTTTTGCGGGAATGAGTAAAACTCTGCTGTGATATCTGCCCTTTCTAAAGTTCTCTTTGCGTGTTGTTGAAAATAAATTGCAGGTCTTGTTATTCTACTTCTACCAAAAGGTCTTACTGCATCTGGTCTATGAATAATTGGTACAAGCGCAGGAACATTTGTAGGGTTTTCAATTACATTTACTACTTTGTCATCTGCATAGATTATTGTTCTATCTGGCAAGAAGTAAGCTTCTAAAATCGCCTTACCGTTTTTATCTCTGTCTAAAACTGCGTAACCCTCTTTAAGTAGTCCGGTTATTGGATCTATTTCTCCAGTTGCGTTGGATCCTTCGATTATTTGTAATCTTGCTTTTCCATTTTCTTTGGAAATGTAGACAAAACAGCATGAACCTATAAGTGCAGATAATATTGCAGAATCGAAGAATACGTCTGGATTGTTAAGATTAAAGATCTCATTTAAATTAAAGTTGTCATTTTGAAATTCTTTAAAAACAAGTCTATCAGCCAGTGAATCTACTGCCTTTGAGCACCAACCTAAGACTGCTCTATACTTTTGTCTTATACTTGGTGGAATTGTTATTCCAATATCCTGGTCTTGATACTTTGAATCATAAAGTTTGTATTTTATATCTACTCTTTGTTTGTGATTTTCAAGTTTCTTTCTCATATCTTCAATCATTTCACCAACTCCTTTCTTATTTTTTTGTTTTTATGGTTATATTGTCAACCTTTCGCGAGAAAAAATGTACAGTGACGGCCGAACTCCCGGCGAGCTAAGGGAGAGGGAGTTATGCCCCCTTATATTGTGTCCAGTCTGTGGACAAAGGTAAGTTTCTGTTTGAAATAACATCACTTTTAAATGTGTCTCTTTCTTTCAGTAGCTTGTCTGACTTTTGCCTGTTACAAGTCCAATGTGCCAACTGCAAGTTGTCTATATCACTTGGATGTCCACCTTTAGATACTGGAATGATGTGGTCTATGCATGGGCTCATTGGATGTGGAGCCTTAAGACTCATATCAATAGGCTTACCACAAATGCCACAGACGTTCTCTGACTTAAGTAATCTTTTCTTATTCCTTTCAAAGGCTGCACGATGTGGCCCTTGTCTATCAGTTCTCATTTTATCAATCCTTATAAAGTAAAAGACACCTAGCTTAACTAAGTGCCCTTCATTTGAAATATCAAGTTTAATATTGTTTTACATACCAGCTTCCCACCCCTAGCCTAATCAATGTATGTACTTCCCAACGCGTGCCCTCCATAAGGTTACACACGCTAACCTACAGATAGACAAGATAAGTAAAAGAAAATTAAATGGTCATCACTTTTGGCAAATTTGAAAGGAGGTAAACATGTCCTATCTCTCTATCTCTAAACTCTTCCTAGCTTATATTAAAACATAAAATTATTTCCCCGGTGTTGCAACATTACCAAATTTTGATATTATCTCTTCTAACTTTTGAATATCTTTTGAAATAAAAGAAGCTGGTATATGAACTATTTTCCAATCAAAACCTAAGCAAAGTTGTATTGTTGCTTCCCTGTCATCCTTGTAAATATTCTTATGATATAATTCTCCATCAATTTCTATAACGGTCTTGATATCTTTTAAAGCAAAGTCTACTTTATATCTACCAATCTTTTGTTGAGGTATGACCAAATGGCCTAATCTAACAAGTTCTATAGCAACCATTGCTTCTGGAATACTATCATAATCATTTAACCTGGTCCTTGCTAATCTTATTGCTTCTTCATAATCATCAAAGTTTTTCACTTGCTTACTAATTTTTTCTACGGCTGAATTAAATCTTTTCTCCCACTTAGTTTCAACATCTATATATTTGTCTTCATAAGCTTTCTTTTTCCTGGCTTCGTTACGTTTACATATAGGACAAAGATAAACTTTATCGCCATTATAAATTTGCCTTTTTATTATTGCTCCACACTCACTACAAGGTATTAAATAAATAATCGCTCCATCTTTTCTGCCTCTTCCGGGACCTCTTTCTGATTTTATTCCATCTCTTCTAGCATAGTATTCACTTAAACTTTCTGTCATATTAAATCAAACCTTTCTGCAACCTCATGGATAAATTTACTTTTGTAACGACCGTAAGTAGATCTATCTGCATCTAGAGGGTAAGCTTTATATTTTGTTATATTATCCCAAACTCCTTTTTGATATTCAGTTGGAATAATATCCAAAGACTTCTCTATAATTGTAACATAATTAATGTATCTATCTCTTTTTATAACTTTATTTAATACAGGGTCCCCCACATAATTAGTTTTTATAAAGAAGTTAATATCACTACCAGAATTAGAACAAGTTAAAGAGTTTTCCAGTTCTCTTTTTATTCGTTCATAATCTCTAATTATCCAAAGAGTTTGATGATAGATAGCTTTTGGAAGTTTATATCTGTTATTAATTTTTCTTTGATAATCTCTGCTCAAATCATCATCTCTCACTTTCTTTCAGTTCTTTTTTTTTTTGTCATTCGCATCTCCTGTAATCAAATGTTACAAAATTACATTTTTTATTTGTAACACTCAAGTTTGTTGATATTACAACTTTCTAATCCAAAATCTAGTGTGTTACAAAATGATCACTAAAAGTTTTTTATATTATATTACTCGTTCGTGTGAGTGAGTAATTTACAAAAAAGTTTTAATAAAATTTCTTTAAATTTTGTAACAAAAATAAAGAATATAGTAATTGCAATACTTTGAAAGGTATAAAATGTTACAAAATGTTACAAAGTGTTACAAATTAATTTAAAAAATCCATTCAAACGTTGGAATTATCTTATTCTTGTTTTGTAACACTTGACAACAATAATTATTCAGTGAGGGTAAAGCATCTCGCAGTCTTACCATTAATACGTTTGACTCTTTTTACCAAACCAAACATATCCTGCAAAGTATCCCCAATCATATTCCTATTAAAATTGACCGCATTGTCCTCGCACCATTGCTCATAGTCATCATAAACATCCTTAATAGGTTTACCTTCGAAGTCCTCTTTTGTCATACCGTCAATATAATCAAGTGCAGGATTATTCTCTCTGTGATATTTTTCATTAAAGTCGTTCACTTTTTCAGATTCAGTAAACTTTCCTTGAGAATATAAGCGTTTATATCCTTCGACCATCAGCCTAACCCAATATCTCAAAGCCTTTTCATTAGTAAGCTTAGTAATAAACTTTGGATCCTTTTTCTTAACCTTAGTATACATAGGTAACCATAAAACTCTTCTCTTATAAGACTCCCCTTTTTCCCATGACTTCAAAATATGATTAGAAGTAAATATCAAAGATCCCGTAAAAAACATATCTTCAGCGTTCTTATATAACTCCCTTGTAGAAATAAAATCACAAGTTGATAAATTCTTTAAAGCTTTCATGTCCTTGTCATTAATAGCCTGGTCTTGAATATCATCACCAAGATTCGCAAGCTTACCCTTGAAGTTGGGTAAATACCTTTCATCAGTAAGTTCAGTGATAGACATTCCACTGACATTCTTTGGATTTAAAATAGTCTTGATAATCTGTAACAAAGTTCCCTTACCATTACCACCATCACCAACAAAGATAAAAAACTTGGCAAGCAGTCTTTTAAACTCTGGATCTACAATAAGCGTATGTCCTAGTATCTCAAATAACAACTTCCTATATTCCTCATCTCCACCAGTAAGATGACAAATATATTTATCAACATCTTCAACTACTTCAGCGTTTTCGTCATAATCAATGTCAATCTGATAAGGTGTGAACTCATCAAGAATTAATTCTCTGAATTTACCATCTCTTAGAAAGCCATTCCTAAACCTAATGTCAAATATTTCCCCTTGGTCTATCTTCTTACACCTATACTTCATCTGTTTTATAACTTCATCCACATATCTTGTTTTTTGTCGTCCAACTCTTTCAAATACTTTCTTTTGCAGCAAGGACTCTTCAAAAGCATAATCATCAGCATATTTAAAATAATACCTCTGCCCATACTGAATAAAATTCAAATCATTGAGTAACCATGTAGCAATCTCATACTCATTATCCTTTTCAGCAGTAACCACCATTTCCCTTGTTATAGTCTCAAGTTCATCTGGCGATAAAGGCTCTGCAAAGATATTCTCATTAACAAAAGTTATAATCTTTCTCCAGTCCTTAGTGTCTGCTATCTGATTTCTCAACTTGAAGAGACTATTATTTCTACCTTCACCTTCAGACATACCATATAAGACATCATACTTTTTATTACTATTAAAAATAAACGGCGCATCTTCCCTTATACCTTCGTTGTCAATCTCTCTTAATTTCCCATTTCTTTTTATAGTAACTGCCTTAGTGTTCCCACTATGTTTTATCTCATACTCAAAACCTAAGGGACTAACTCTATTAGCCCCTCTTTTAAAATTACTAGGTTTCTTAAAATAAAAGTGTACTCCTCTATCAGTCCAAACTGTTTGAGTCTTTATATCAAAAGTAACAATTAATTTTTTAATAATATCCTTCGGAAGATGGTCCACATCAATAACATAGTCACTATCTTCTAGGACCCAACCCGCATCATCAAATTTATCATGAAAGTCGGACACATCGGCCAATTCGTTAGAATACTTTTTTCCTTTTTCAAATTCTACATACAAACTCTCACCCCCTTTTCATTGTTTCAAGGTGGATTTATAAGTCCTTCTCATTCACTTTATAATGCTCATATCTGCTTTAATTAAATTATCTTTAAAATCTGTAACCCCTTTTAAATATCCGTCCAGATAATCTTTTGATATTTTTCCAAGTTCATACTCTTTTTTTAAGTATTTAATTTCAAAGTCCATACCGTGGTAATTCAGTATAATAAAGCCTTTAACCTTATCTTTAAGAGTTAGTTCCTTAGTTTTCATTCTTCCACCTCTATTTCTACTACACTTAAATCACTAGCACTAAACCCCTCTGAGTCATAAACAGGGTTTAAAACTACTTCAATCATGTCTTTGACATCTCCATTGACCCAAGTATCATCTGTTTTCAAATTAAAAGTTATCTTAAACTGCTTCATACTTCTCTCCTCATAGACTTAATGTGACTACTTCTAAACCAGTGATTGTCACGCCCATTTTGTTCTTGCTTACAGTGGTAATATCCCCCTTCATAACAAGTTCCTTTTTCTAATATCCCTATATACTCATCATTGTCATAACATTTAACCTTTACTTTTTCCCCTAAAAAACTCTCAACTGCTGATTTTTTCATAATTCCACCTCAACAATTCCTCTGTATTCGTATGTTATTAAATATCTCATATTAGTTATTCTTTTTTTCTCAAGGAATTTTTCTGCTTCTTCTTTGCTGTCAAAATAGAATTTATTTTCAGGGTATGTGTCAAAATACTCTATAACTAAATATTTTTTCATAATTCCACCTCATATGTGTCTAATACGTTTAACAATCCCTCTTTTACTCTTTCTGAAATAAAATCTACTGTTTCATCTCTATCCACTATATCGGTCATATCCTTTTTAGCGTCAACTATCATTGTTTCTAATACAAATCCAATACATTCAAAAACAGCGGTTTCCCAATTATCGACAATCCAATCTCTAAAATCTTCTTGTGGTGTGTTTATATCTACTGTTGGTGTCAAGCTTTTATCATCTATCACTCGCAAGCAAAAATCTCTATATTTTTTCGGCATAGTAGATTCGCCAAGTTCAAATCTTATTCTTTTACGACTTATTAAATCGTTTAAATCAATTGTCACTCTTCCACCTCGTCTAATATTTCTTTTATTCCCATCTCTTTAAATTTTTTTGTATCAAATTGTAGTACCACTGTAGATCTACAACATCTTTAAACTCGTCAAAGTCTTTTAAGTCATCATTATACAAGTACATACTCTTTGGAGTGTCGGCAAACTTCACTAGACCGTCATCTTGACGTTTTTTTAAGATTTCTATGCCTTTACCCTTACAAGCAAAAACACGATTGATTTTAGTTGATAATAACCTATCGGGCTCATCTGCTCTCACTACTCCTTTGTAAGTTCCACCTGCTTGCAAGATATATTGAAATAAAAGTGGATTATTAATATTCTCTGTCAAAGTTTCATCAATTCTTTTACCATAAACAAGAAAATCAACAAGAGCAATGTGAGTTATCCTAATATCATTATTGGCAAAGAACCTGTTATCATGATATTTATTAACATCTCCGCCTTTAACCTTAACCTGGTCCTTATCTGTAACTGCAATATAATTATTTACATCCTTTTGAATCCAGTGTTTAAAATAATCTACCCCAAGAGTCAAATTAAATTCCTTTTCCCATTCTTCTTTGACTCTCATGTCAGCATTACCAATTAAGCTATATGCCACACCATCAGTATTGATATTAATAACCTGTGCACCAACATTCGCAAGTCGTCTTGCAAGTTCATATACAGCAATCTGACCATTCACGCAGATACTGTATGCCAAATGAGGATTATTAAGTTGGGAATACTTATTGTTTAAAAGTCCATAAGTTGAATTTAAAATCAACTTATAAGGTGCTTGTTCTTTCTTTTTTCCTGCATGTTTAAGTTCAAGCCTATACTTTAAAATCCTTTGATATTCTAAGGTCTTATCCCTTAAACCATTGAGATTTATCAAAATATTAGGATACATGGAGTTAACATCCATCAACCTTACATTATCAGCCTTAATAAATCCCTTGGGCGCACCGTGAAGTCCACCCCAACCAAACTCAATAACATTGTCAAATTCTTCAATAACGACTTTTCTTTTTTTAAACTTAAAATCAATTGAATGAGATAACTCACTCCACATGTTTTTGACTTCCTCGTCGACATAGTCCATAAACTCATCTTTAACATGTAAACCCTGTCTCAATTTATCCTTAGATCTTAAGAGTTGACCAACAATTGATGTAGTATTCCACTTATAAGCTTTTTCTTGTAAGTTCTTATCCCCAATCATGTTAACCAGTGCATCTTTACTGGAAAAATATTCATGTCTCATTTTAAAAACTTCAATCGTCGCTTTAACATCATATTCACAGTACTTTACAGTCTCAAGATTTTCCCCTGGAGTAAGCGGTCTATCAATATTAAAATCAACATCGGATTCAACAATACTCATTCCCATATTGCCTTCAATTTTTTTAAGTCCAGGTCTTGATACGTCAATTTGTTGCATACAGTCAATAGTCTTACAACATGATACTTTTTTCATGTTTATTGTGGATTTTTTGTTGATGATACTGTCATTCCATGACTTGATGACTCTCTGCCTTTCTTCTAAGGTCTTATTATCTAATGCAGAGTCAATCATTGCTTGAATAATGTAATCATCATAATGATAATTATTGTAACCAATTAAGGTTTTATCTCTTATAAAATCCTCTAGTCCATTGAAGCCTACAGAATTAATCAAACCTTTATCAATATACTCTCCTAGTCCGTCAAGACTAGAAGAGTATATCTTAATAGTTTCACCATCTATATTTTTAAAAACTACTAGAGAATTGTACTTAAAGACTTCCACGTCATAAAAATACAAGTCTTTCATAGTAACACCTTAAGCCCACTCTGGAGTTTTTATATCACCATAAGCATATTTTTTAAATGCTACTTTAATTTCTACCATAATCTTTTTTCCAACAATTTCTTCAGCTTTTTCTAGTGGTATACCGAACTTTTCTTCAAACTTTTTATATTGCTTTCTTTGTTTTTGTGGATTTACGAACCATTTTTTAATGCTTTCTACATAATCACTGTACTGCATCTTTGTTTCATGCAATTTATCTTTATACTTGTACTTAATAGAAATCTTTTGTCCATCATCAGTAACAGATTCAATTGTGGTTTCAAAAATTTTACCTTGGTCTTCTTTGTCAAATTTTTCTATTACTTCAGCTTCCCACATTGAATTAAACTTTTCATAAGTCCAAACATCAAACTTGTCACCAACTCTACTGGAAAGATTATCATAATCTGTATCAAAGTATTCCTTACACCATTCATCAACTTTGGTAGCTTTCTCTTCACTGTCGACAAAGTTTCCATCTTTATAATCTTGACGATTGAAATTAACTTCTAAAATCTCTCCAGCTTCCATATCTAAAAATCTTAAAACTGCTTTTTTCTTTTCATTTTCATAAACAACTTCAACTAATTCTAATTTTTCTCTTAACATTACATTTCCTCCATATCAAATTCAATATTATTTTCTTTTAACAACATTTCAGCTAACTTTGCATCTTTTTCATCTTTAATCTTAAATATAAAGATCTTCTTAACTTTTAAATCTTCATTTTTTAATATTTCTTCTTGTCGTTTAACTGCTTCTTTATCAATTGCTACATGATTCATAGCTTCGGTAACGTCTTGTGAAAAAGTATAAGCACGAATAAGTTCTTTAGCATCTTCCATACCTGATAACAGTTTCAAGTCTTTCTCCCACTTTTCAAGAGTTTCAACCATTTCTTCTTCTACTTTTTTCAAAGTAGTAGTTTTGTTAAGATGCTTACTTTCCAGGAAGTCAACAAAAGTCATTACTTTTGCATACTCATAAGCACCGATTCTCTTATCCCAAATTTCTTGGATCTGCGCTTTCTTTTCTTCTCTTTCTTTTTCTTCAAGATACCTTACTTGACTTCTTACAAGTTCATCAGCTTCTTTTACAATTTTTTCTATATTTTTAACTTTTTTAGCAAACTCATCATATGGCTCTAAAATTGCCATCTTGATTTTGATTCTTCTATCATTTAATTCCTTGATTGCTTTATTTGCTTTAGCTAGTATCTTTTTATTTTCCTTGATATTATTCTCATTAACTTCTAAAGTTTTTAAATATTCTGCAACTTCGGTAGCTTGTGCCAATAAGTTGTCATACTCTGGAAAATCAATAGATCCAACTTGTAATTCAATTTTTAAATTATCTAACTCTTTTAATTCATTCATAATTTTTTACCTCAATAAAACCTAGAACTCTTGTGGAGTTCAACATATAAACTTTCTCTATCTTTCCTATTCATGAAGTAGAAAACTCTACTCTTTTGACTGCTCAAATGTCTCATGGCACCTTGCCAAGCATCGTAACCATAAAGCTTTTTTGATTTATTTCTTATAAGTTCAATTTTCTTCTCATCATAGTTGGACTCAATAAATAAATAATCATATTTAACCTTTGGCGCATGTTCCAGGGATTGAGTATCAGTAGCATAAATAAGCTTTTTATCATCTTTTGTTACTACAAATCCATGGCAAGGAACGTCATGTACACATGGAAAAGACTCAATAATTCTATCTTTTAACTTAATCTTGGTAACATCTCCCACCATCTCATCAATATGAACTAATCTTGCCACATCATAATTTCCAATTGTCTTTATCCTTGGAAAGTCCTTAACTATCTTTTGAAAAGTCTTAACATGTAAATGGTCACTGTGTCTGTGAGTGACAAAAAGATATTTGATGTCATATAATTGATCTTTCAGCTTGTTATAACTAACACCACAGTCAAATAACATGTCATCAATAATTACTGCATTGCCCTTACTTCCACTTGATATAATCTTGTAATCAATAAGTCTCACCTGTACTTTCTTTCATGAGATCCATGAGAAAAGAATTATCAACAAATAAATAATCTTTTAAATTTTTATAAAAATATTCAAAACATTTCTGTCTCTTATAGTTCTCATTATCTTGTTCATTGCAAATTATCTCTTGCATATCTTCTAGGAAATACCATTCATTAATGACACTTTTGAGTGCAAATTCTAGATTAGAATTAATCTCGTCATTTAATATCACAGCTGGACTAACATTATCCTTCTTCATTAACTCTCACTCCTAAAATTAAACCTCTAAGTTCATCATCTTCATAAACCTGACAAATATTTCTGTAAACATCATTACAAAAGCTGTAGATCTTTAGTTCAAAACCCTTGTCATACCATTTGAGTTTCTTCTCATCTACATACATGTAGACATTTTCATCACTTGTTTCTAGTTTTAAAAGATCCCTGTGTTCTAGACTTGGTAACTTAGAAACTTTTACAACCTCTAGCCCAGGTTTTCTAACGTTTTTATAAAAAGTTAAGTCCTGAATTTTTAAGTTAAATGGATGGTCTTTAGGTATTGCCCAAATAGAATAACCATCAGTAAACCAATCAAATTTTTCATTCTCATCTTCAAAATCAGCTTTTACAATTCGTCCATCTTTACTCATATATATTTTTATAAACTCTGAATATAATTGTTTTAATTTCACTTTTTTATCTCCTCAATCTTCACTATTCCGTAAGCTATTTCATGCACAGTAGCTGAAAACTTATAATTTAAACTTTGAAATACAAACAATCTATCGTGTTTTTCAATTAACCTTCCACTTAAAACCTCATTTTTACCTTTTGATTTTTTAATATTAAAATTAAATGAAACCTTATATTTCTTTCCAACTTCCATTGAAGCAAGTCTATTTTTTCTGTCGTTTATTAATTTTGCTTCCTTGAGGATCTCTTCTTTCTTTTTTATCTCATCTTCTTTTCTAACTTCTACTATTAATTCTTTTTCTATCTGTATTATTTCGTCCTTTGATTTACCAAAAAGATTACTTAATTTTTTATAAGCATTCTTTGGAATTGATTTAACCCTTTTATTTATAACTGAAGATATTACGGCTGGTTTTATTCCACACAGTTCGGCAATATACATTTGAGTTCCCATAAGTTTTACTAAATCACTAACTGATTGTCTAAAATCATCATCGAATGCAACAGTGGTATTAGATTTTATATAAATAAGTCATCACCTTTTACTTTCATAATTAGCGTGATATAATTAATCAAATAAACATTTTGTTTCAGTCCTGTAACTTTGCATGGTGGCAGGACTTTTTTATTTGCTTTTAACATGGTAAATCCTCTTGTTTGACAAACTGTCCGTTAATAATTCTTCCTTTTCTGTTAGCTATTTCTTTGTAAGCAGCTTCAACGCATTCGTTTAAAGTTAATGAATATAAGTTAGCAATTCCCATCAAATTCATAACAGTCATTCCAATAGAATTCTCTGTGTAACCTATAGTAGCAATTTCCCTCATACAAGATGCGATTGCCTTAATCATGTTTCTTTTATCACCCTTTTGGAAAGAGTATCTAATATCCTTAAAGTCTTTCTCTGCTTTCTTGTAGATTTCCACCAAGTCCACCTTATTTTGGACTAAGTTCCCAACAATTAAAGTTACATAGACATCACCGATACTGTCTTTTATCAAGTCATCTTTATTCTTCGAGATCCCTATGATAAGTTCAGCAAACTCTTCAGCAGTCTTAACAGATTGGGCTTCCTTAGTTGCTTCTTTATCAAGTTTTCTTTCATGAGCCCATCTCTCTATATATTGATTTAATTCTTCTAATGTTTTCATTCTTTCTCATCTTCCTTTTCATATACTTCCATCATTCTTTCTAAGTAGTCTTTAGCTTTTACCAAGTCATGATATCCACCCTTATTGTTAAATCTAACAAGGTATTTAAGAGTGTTGAAAAGAAGTATGCTTTCTTTAATTGATAAATTGTTGTTTTCAACGATTGAAACGATAGTGTCCAATGTATCTTGACCGTTTATTCTGTAGTAATCAGGATTGTTTCTCATTGGTAACGCTCCAAGTCTTTTAATTTTTCGTTTATTGTTATTCTGTTTCTGTTTATTTGCCTTGTGTTGTAATATAAATAAACTTCGTCATCATCTTCATTTTTTGTTGCTCTTATAAAATCTTCTTTAATATCTTTTAATAGTTCTTCTGCTACTAAGATGTTGTTTAATAATTCCCTTTTTGTTTTCACTTCTCCAACCTCTCTTTCAATACTTCCAAAGTAGGAACCTTTGTAATTTTAATTGGATCTTCAAGGTCATCCGATAAGTCCACTTTAATATCAATCATTCTTGTAAGTTCCCTGTCCATCTCAAACTCATCTTGACCACTTGCAGATATCAAAATATCAACATCAGTCATAGTCAACAAATTATCCAAACATGGATAAGATGAATTGAGACTTATAACACTTCCTCCCTGGTCTATCAGTTCTTTTGCCAATGGGATTCCAAGGACATTGGATTGATTAATTATTACAACTGTCCTTCCTTTGACATCTCCTATAACTCTCATGATAGCTTCAGCAGTGATAGTTAATTTCCCACTTCCTATTCCCTCAATATCGCAAGCTTTGTTATAACTCAAAAATGTTTTAATGTTTTCATAGTCCCTATCATTCATTGGTTTTAGTACAAGGATTTTATCCATTGATATATTTGGAATGTTTTCAACATCAATTATCCTTGCGCCTGGTATTTGCTTTTTAATAGCTTTGAGATAGGAGTCTCTACCTTTATCTTTTATTGATTTTTCATATATGACTGTTAATTCCTTCAATCCGTCACCACTTCCACAAACTCAACACCGCCAAACATACTTCTAAAATTTTTATCCCAGTATTCTTGAGCTATTTCCTCTGCATTTTCTTGATTCTCTGCTTTAATGTCAATTTCTTCATAAGCAAGGATATTAAATCTATAAGCTTTCATTTCTAATCTGTGACCTCAAATTTTACATCAATTAATTTGCAAGACTCCATTCTGCCATCATCAGCAAAAAAAAACATTTCGTTTAATCCCTCTTTGATTAACTCTTCATTACTTTTATCATCTACTCTCTGTTGGACTGTTTCTAATTCCTCGTCTTTTATTTCTATTTCACATTCGTATGTGATCCTGCCTTTTAACCTTTTCATTCTTCCACCTTACCTCACTAATAATCCAAAAAACTTATCAATCACATTTGTGCCTTCATATAAGAGATAGCAAATTAATTTAATTGCAAATCCAAAGGCCCATGTGCCAATGATAAATAAGATTACAATTCCTAAACCACGTCTTAACATTAATGACAAATTGTATTTATTAACCTTTATCATCACTACACCTCCATCCAATCGTCTAACCATTCTTTTTTAAAAAGATAATCTCTGCCCTTTAGCTTGTATCTTATTTTTCCTTGCTTTATTTGCCCCCTTAAATACGTGTCTTTACACTTCAAATATTCACACGCTCCGTCAAAGTCATATACACTTTGATTTGCGTTTTCTAAAAGATTTATAATCTCATCTAATTTCTTTTCTAGTTCAATCATCAAATCACCACATTTGTTTAATCCTTCTAAAGATTAATTTTTTGAACCTATTAATTTAAATCTCTAAAATTTTTAATATTTGTTCTAATCTTTCGTTATTAGTTCGATTACCTTTGATAATGTCATAGGTATAACCAAGACTAATTCCTATCTCATCAGCTAACTTTTGATACGTATAACCCTTTCGTTTCATTGCAACAAGGATTTTTTCTTCTAGCGTTAAATAGTTAAATGTCATAATCTCACCTACCTTTTAAAATGTAAAATTTTACAATTTCATTTGCATTTATTTGTAAAATATGCTAATATTTAAGCATAAAAATAACACTGATTAATGGCTTGGAAATCATAATCTTAAACTTATTTTTATAAAATTTAGGTGCTAAATTTATGCTTAAATCTTTAGCTTAATTTAAGTATATTGGAATATTTTCCATTTGTCAATAATTATTTTAGAATATTTTCCATTTATTTAGTGCCGCTAAAACGAGGTGCTTTATGGATATACTAGAAAGGGTAAAAGACTTGTGTTACAGACAAGGCTTGACTGTAGCTGAATTAGAACGAAAGGCTGACTTAGGCAACGGTAGTGTTAGAAGATGGAATACGTCAATTCCTGCAGCTGATAAACTTCAAAGAGCCGCAATAATTCTTGGAACATCAATGGATTATTTGCTAACTGGAAAAGAACCTGAAGAAGATTCTGAAACCCTATTACTTGCTCGTGATGCTAATAGTTTGACAAAAGAGCAATTACAAGTTGTAAAAAATGTTATAGACGAATTTAAGAAAACTAATAATATTGGGTGATGTGATTGAATTGGAAAAGCAAAGATTATTTATACTATAAAATAATGCAATTTTCACATGAAAATAAAATTGGAGTTAATACTAACCTTGAAAAATTATGTAGAGAAAAAAGTTGGTATTTGATACCCTATCCTGCAGATAAATTTCAAACTTTCATGTCAATTTCAAAAGATGGATTTACTATAAAAGATGGGAATAACTTCTTTATTATGTACAACCCAGAATTGAAAAATAAATGTTATGAAAGATATAGGTTTACCATAGCCCATGAAATAGGACACATATTTTTGTACCATCATATATATGTAGACAATTACATTCTTATGCATAGCTCCGATAAAAAGGGAATATGGGAACAACAAGCAGATATATTTGCACAGAATCTATTGTTACCAATAAAATATAAAAATTTTTATAAAACAAACAATCAAAAAGTTATTAAAAATACTTTCTGTGTAAGTGCCGAAATGATAAACACTAGGATGGGGAAAATGTATCATGACGAACTTTTTACAAGGAAATTAATTACCAAAATAAGAAATGGTACTTTAAATTAGGATAAACTTTAAAGGTTTATATAAATAGAAAGGAGAAAATAAAATGAATAAAAATATTAGGAATGTTTTAGCTGTTGGATCTATCGCATTACTTTTAACAGCTTGTGGTGGAAAGACAAACGAGGTAAAAAATGAGACTCCAAAGGAAAATCAAAATAGTGTTGTTGAATCCACTGAGAACAAACAAATATCATCAAAAGAAAGTAACATCTTTGAAGATGAATCAGCAAAAGTCGTTATCAAAAATTACGAATTTCTAAAAAGCCAATATGATGAGAATGTTGACATTGTCGCATTAACAATAGAATTTACAAATAAAACTGATGAAGCCGTTGATCCTTGGTTTGGTACTCCACTAAAAGGAGAACAAGAAACTGATAAAACTATAGAATTGCTTGATGGTGCAAATGGTCTTTTCCCTGAAGACTATAAACCAGACCTTGTTGATGCATCTGATGTACAAGTGAAACCAGGTGCAACTGTAGAAGCTGTTATTGGCTATCAACTAAAAATAAAAGATAGCCCAGTATATGTTAGAGATTGGGACGGAAATTTTGAATATGTATTAAATAAATAACCATAAAAAAATAGGAGACGTGTAAAACACATCCCCTAATAAAGTGTTATAAATAACGCTTTTACCTTTGCAAAATAATTATACCACATTTGTTTAATTAATTCTATTGATTGATTTTTTGTGTCCAAATTAGGAGGCAAAAATGGCAATCAAAGACTTAGGTGGCGATCGCTACCAAATACGAATTGATAAGAAAGATTATAGCACAGGCGCAAGGAAAACAAAAACCTTGACCCTAGAAACCGAACTTACTGGTAGACAACTAGATGCTTTGTTATTTACCAAGGAAGCCGAACTAGAAAGAGAGGTAGATAAAGAATTAAATGAGGTTTCCAATCCTGGAGACTTAAATTTAAAAGATTATTTTGAAAAGATATTTATAAAAAATAAGAAGCGTGAGCAAAACACTATCGACTGGTATGTAAGATACTTAGAAAATAGGACTTACGATTATTTTTCTAAGAAAAAAATTAAAAATATAAGCGAATTGGATGTTAAAAAGTTTTTTTCTATGTTAGACAATGTTAAAAAAACTAATGGCAAACCATTGGCACAAAAAACTAAGAAGCATTACTTAACAGTTTTAAAAGCAATATTTGAAGATTGTGTTGATAGAGAAGTGATGGATAAAAATCCAACTAATAAAATCCAAGTCAGCGTTCCTAATAGACCTCTATCAGTCTCTAAGTTCTATACACCAGGAGAAATAAGAGAAAACTTAGAAAAGCTATCAGAATACGCTCCTGTCGATAAATTAACTTATTTTGTCCTATCCTATGTATGTGGTTTTAGACCTGCAGAAATTATGGGATTGATTTGGAACAAAGTAAGCTTTGATAGAAAAGAAATTCTGGTAGATAAGTCATTGGCATCTACAAGTAAAGGATATATTTATAAGAGCACAAAGAATGAAAATGTAAGGACATCTATTTTAACTGATTATGCAATTTCACTTCTTCAAATTCACAAAAACAATGAAAAGATGAAATATGCTAAGCTAAAGTTAAAGATCCCATTTGAAGAAAATTATGTTTTTACACTAGACAATGGATCTCATTGGACTAGAGGAAAATTCAGAGACTTTTGGTGTAAGTTTTGTAAACAGCATGACTTAAGATACATCCCACCTTATGGGTTGAGGCATACAAGCGCAACACTGCTAGCTTATGCTAATGTACCTTTACCAAGTATAGCTAAACATCTGGGAGATTACAGTATAGAATCTGCACAAAAATATATACACGCAGTTGAAGACAGTAGAAACATATTTGAAAGTGCTTTTGATTTACCAAGCACAGATATTATTAAAAAGAAGAATAATGTTATAACTTTTTAAAAAGTGGATACTTTTTTACAAACAAATTTTTAAATAGCTTATAATCAATAATCTTTCCTAAAAAAAGTGGACATTTAGTGTGGATTTTGGCAGAAATAGACGGTAAAAAAACAATATTACACGAGAATAAAAAAATCGTGCATCATCATAAACCGCTTGAAATACTAATAAACACGAATTAACGATAATACACGATAAT
>NZ_BAEW01000016.1:0-36114 GCF_000246925.1 Peptoniphilus rhinitidis 1-13
AGTATAGGAAAAATTATGAAAATTATTATGGAAAAGAAGTTGAAAGATCATAGGCTATGAGTAATTAAACTTATAACCCTTTCAAAAATCATTTTGCTATTAATTATAAATTAAGTATTCTGAATGTTAAATTCAATCAATAAAATTATTCTACCATGTTTTCATAAAGTTTCACAACAAATATTATTTTAGTGATTACATTTACTAAAGTCATAAGAATAATCAAAATAACCACAATCCATTAAATACTTTGATTCTTTAATGATATTTTTGATTCATGTAATTGGTACGTCTTATCTGCTATAGACAACATTTCTCTATTGTGTGTTACTATAAATATTATCTTTTTATATCGTAATTCTTTTATTATTTTAGAAAGCTTAGATTTATACTGCTCGTCAGAGAAACTATCTGCCTCATCTAAAATAAATATATCCCCGTCCCTATATATAGCTCTAGCTAGTGATAACTTTTGCAATTCACCTAACTCATCCTATTTATCAATCTCATTCATATATTTTTTCGCAGTATTTACTAAGTATAATTTTTTGCAACGTAAATACTAGCAAAACTATTATTGCTGAAATTAATTTTTCTTTATTTGTAGAATCTATAGCTTTAGAAATGTAAAACATACTATTTACAACATATAAGTAAGCCATATTTAATTGTGAAACAAATACTCCAAAGAATGAAACAACAAATCCAACAATTACTCCTATTTGTAAATTTTGTTTAAAATATAACATAACGCTTATTATTAACCACGATATTAAACAACTCACCAATGAATGAATCATGTACTTAACAAAGTATTGTATTACTACATTAAAATTTATTGACTCTAAGTTTAGTTTGATTTCAAAAAAAAGCATCAATAAAAATGTAAGCAAAGAATATATTAAAGATAATATAAGACTAACGCTTTTTTTGCTTTTAACTATATCTTCTATCTTAATAGGTGAAGTTAATAAATTATTCCATACTTTATCTCTGCTTTCCATTAAAAACAATTCCATTCCTATTAATGTAAATATTGGAGTAAAAATATAATATGAATTCACACTTAGACCATTTTTTAAGAACCAGCCAAAAGTTGATCCATATTTTATATCGTTATATGTCATATTTCCCATCCCATATTGTATAAGAGATGAAATTAGGCAAACTATAAATAAAATGAGTAAAAGTTTTTTGCGTTTAAGTTTTTTTAATTCTATCTGTACCATGCTAATCACCTTAGTTAACCTACACATCTTGTTTTTTTAAAATTTTTATTGATATATAAACATAAATTGCAAATACAATAACAATGTTTGCTATAAAATATCCTATATGTGGACTACTTTCTACTCCTTCAAAGTTGTTATACCAAATTACATTATGGCTGCTTGCTAAAGGACTTATACCTTGCAACTTTTTCATTAAAAAAAATGTAACTACTATATAAAGGCTTCCTATTAAATTTGTAGTAGCAACATTACCTTTTGTAACAATAGTAATTATTGACACTGGTATTACGCTTAAAAAAATAAATATCGAACTTCTAATACATAGTAAAAAAAATCTTGAAACTAACTCACTTGTCATACTATCATGAAATCTAGTTAAAAAACCTGTAATACAAACTGTTAAGAACACAAAAATCATGATAGCTAGAGATATCATAAATAAGTAAACTAGTTTAGATATAAAATATTTTGTTCTTGAAATAGGTATTGTCCATATATACTTAATTGTGTCATTTTTATAATCATTTGAAAATGATGTTGTTAAGAATGATAGTAAAATCATTGGTAATATTAAATAATTCATATAACTTAATGAAAACTTATATAAGTATACGAAACTGTCAAAGAGTCCTGTAGCTTCATTAGTATATATTAATATCATTGTTAAATAAGCTATAACTAATACCAAAGATATATATACAACTTTTGATCTCTTTTGCTTTTTAAATTCTGAAAATATTAAATTACCCAATTCCTTGACCTCCTGTAACTTTTTTAAAATAATCTTCAAGTGTTATTTTCTCTTCAATAATTCCATTTACTTCGAAGTCATTTTTTATAAAAATTTTATTTAAATCGGAAACCTTAATATTTTCATTTTTTATAATAATTCCTTTGTTAAAGGTTGCCATTTGCTCAGAATTCACTCCATTCTTAGATAATAAATTTATTGCTTCTTGAGTCTTATCAACATAAATCTTAACTCCAAATTCATTATGAGAGTTCCATTCTTCCAAATTAATTTCATCAATTAAATTTCCATCGTTAATAATTCCTATCCTATCTGCCAAATTTTCTAACTCTGGTAAAATATGGCTAGAAATAAGAATAGTAGTTCCATTTTCTTTTAGAGATTTAATTAAATCTCTAACTTCTGCAATTCCTATTGGATCTAAACCGTTTATTGGTTCATCTAAAATCAAAACTTTTGGTTTGTGCATTATAGCATTTGCAATTGCAAGCCTTTGTTTCATTCCTAATGAATACTTGCCAAAAAGCTTTTTGTCATTATATGGAAGATTCACTAACTTTAAAGCTTCTTTTACTGAGTTTTCAGAGTCGCCTCTTAATTTTGCAAATATCATTAAATTTTCTGTTGCCGTCAAATTACTATAAAAACCAGGACTTTCTATAATACAACCAACGTTCTTTAATACTTCCTTTCCTTTATCAGTGCTAGTATCAGAACCAAGCAAGATAACTTTCCCTTTAGTTGGTTTAGTTAACCCTAATATAATCTTCATTATAGTAGTCTTTCCCGCACCATTTCTACCTAATAATCCATATATTTCGCCTTCATTTATATTTATGTTAATAGATTTCAATACAGGCGAATCTTCATAATACTTTTCTAAATCTTTTATGCTTAGAATACTATTCATCAATTTAATTTCTCCTTAAATGTTCATTTATAACAGTCTAGTGTTTAGTCTCATAATGTCTACTTATTATCATTACTATAAATCCATCTACTTTTTACAAATTCACATTAGACTTTTTATCATAATAATTGTATAAGAATTTCAAAATTTAATCAGCTAACTTTTGTGAATATTTCTGTTCGCTATCTTTTCTTTTTATTTCATTTCAAAAACTTTTTTCCTCATTAAATAATCTAAACTTTATAAAACTTCATTTTGCCGCATCCTAGCCAACTCAATTTATTGTAAGAATGTAATTGGATCATTTGTTACTCCTAACTTAGTTCTCGTAATTAAAAACATTATACTAAAAATCACCTTTTTCCTTTTAAGCAATTATACGAACACTATCAATAAAATACTGTAATATGATTTTTTATTTTTCCCCATACTATTTCCTCTTCGTAATCAGTATGGTATCAACAATCCTAAAAACAATTCTTCCAATGAAATACATAATAATAGAATACAATATAAATTCTGCAATTGGGAATCTATATTGCAATCCACCAAGAATCGGATCATTATTTGTATAAACGTGAAGACCATACGAAATAATAACTCCGCCTATTAAAGTAATTATAAGAATTCTCTTCATATAGTAACAATTTTCGCTCATAAGCATACTAATACGTTGAGATTTACTCATACCTACAAGATTTAAGAAAGAAATCTCTTTCTTCCTACTAATCACATTTGTAAAGTAAGTATTTATTAAGTTTCCAACACCCATAATTAAAATTAATAAAGTTATTGATAAAAGAAACTTTTTACTAGTTTTTAAAGAAACTTTATATTCATCTACCGCATTTAGATAGGTTTCCATTTTTAATGGATGCATATTTATCAATTGTTTTACTTTATTTACAGTACTTTTTTGAGCCTTTAATGTCTTATCTTTTAATTCAAGTCTCAATTCATAATTAAAATTAGTATTAGTATCTCCAAAATAATTCAATGAATTATCTGGAATATAAAAGTATATCCCACTACTTAAAGTATCGGTTATACCCATTACTTTAGCCGTAAAATCTTTGCCATTTTGTTGAAATTTTACTTCGTCACCTATTTGTACATCCCACCCATAATATTTTTTTATTTCATTTGGCTGATTAACAATAACTCCCTTTTCTTTGGTCAACTTCGAGTATGAGGTATTTCCCTCTATAAGTTTTTTATTAAGAAAGCTTTCTTGTTGATTAGTATATCCTAAAATACTCAAATCTTCTGAGTTTCCATTTGGACTTACGAAAGTTGCATTTGTACCTTTTACCACTTCAATTTTTTCTACATTATCAACCTCTTCTAATGAACGAATTAAGTTATTGTCTAATGGATTTCTTTTTTCCATATCACCAATAATTTCACCATTAGAACTGCCCAAAATAGAATCTTCATTTGACATAATACTTATTTCATAATTTGTATAACTTTTTCTTGCTAATTGTTCTGGATCAAAGGATTTTAAAAAAGCATAAGATGAAACAAGTAATACTCCTCCAATACTTAGTGATAGAATCATAGTTATTGTCTTTCTAGGATCTCTTTTTATATTAAGCCATGCTATAAATTTAGGTGTAACAAAACTATTTTCCTTTCTCTTTACTAGATGGCTTGTAGATTGACCACTCGTAAAAAATTCTTTAGCAGAAATTCTATTTATATCTTTTCTTATAGAGATTGCCGAAGATTTAAGAACCATAAAAATATACAAACTGCTAAGTATTAAAGTAACTATTATATATAATGGATTATGTTCTAATAAAAATATTAGTCCATTTCTGTTATTGATAAAAAATATACTAAAAGTCCCTAAAATTCCTAAGCAAATTCCTATTAAACCAATATATAATATCCTTTTATTTAGAATAATCATTGACTGTTTTCTACTTGCTCCTATCAATCTCAGAATCGCTATGTTTTTCCTATCTTCTAATGTAAAAACATACAAAATATTATGGATAATGAGATAAGAAACTACCCCTAACAAAACTGCCAATATTAAAAGCATAATATATTGATCTGTATTAACCAACTTCATATAACTAAAGTACATATCAAAAAAATGAACGTTAGATTCATCTACTTTATACTTATATGCTATTGAATTTATCTCATTTTTTAGCATATCTTCAGAGTATGAATTTGGTGATTTCATACTTAGTTGTACTAAGTAATTATCAACTTGACCAAATTTATCAACATAAGATTTAGATACAAATACGGGATAAGTTCCTTCTACACCTTCTTTATATAAAATTCCACTTATTATATATTTTTTTGAACCATTACCTAAATTTAGGTTTATACTTTCTCTAATACCAATTTTTTTGTTAATACGTTTTAAGTAGTCTTCAGACACTATTATCTCATTATCTTTTTGAGGATAAGATCCTTCTATATTATTTACATTCCCTAAGTCACGTAAATCTGAATCCATATATGCAACTCTTAGATTTATATCACCTATACTAACTTCTGGAAAAATATATCCTATTCCTGCTTTTTTTATGCTCTTCTCTGATTTTATCCCTTCAACTTGTTTAGGATTTACTTTAATTAATGATGCTTGATGTCCATTTTCTAGTTTTTCCTGAAACATTAATTTAGCACTTATAGAATACAAACTCATTATGCTAATAAAGACAAACGATAAAATTATAGTCAGCAATATTGTAGAACTTTTAATTTTATTAACTTTCAAATCTCTTTTGACATATGTTTTCAGGATATTATTTTTCATTTTTTTTATCCTCCACAATTTGACCATCTAATATGCGTATAACTCTATCGCAATACTTTGTTAATTCTAAATTGTGTGTAATCATTATAATTGTCTGATTAAATTTTTTATTCATCTGAACAAATAGCTCCATTATATTTTGACTATTTCTTTGATCCAAATTTCCTGTTGGTTCGTCTGCTAAAATTACTTTTGGTTTAGAAATGAGAGCTCTGGCAATAGCTACTCTTTGTTGTTGTCCTCCTGACAATTGATTTGGGAAAGCAGATATTTTTTGTTTTATTTCTAACAAATCTAAAATTTCATCCAAATAGTCGTTATCGGCTTCTTTGCCATCTAAATTTAAAGGTAAAATTATATTTTCTCGAACATTTAAGATAGGAATTAGATTGTATTCTTGGAATATAAACCCTATATTCTTTCTACGATACTCTGTTAATTCTTCCTCATTTAAATTATTTAATTCCACATCATCAAACATAATTTTCCCCTCTGTTTGATGGTCAATCCCTCCTATAAGATTTAACAATGTTGTCTTCCCCGAACCACTGTCTCCAATAATAGATAAAAATTCTCCTTCCTTAACAGTAAAACTTACATCATTTACTGCTTTGACTTCTATTTCTCCTTGTTTGTATATTTTTTTCACTTTATCTAAAATTAAAGCCATTAAACATCCTCCTTCACTTTGAAAATCTATTTATCTGTTGATTGACATTTGTATCATCAAAATAATCATACATACTATAAATCGTTTACTATCAACAGCCTTGATACAAACTTATACTTCATTAAAATCTAAAGTCTTAAGTTCTTATTCTTTAGTTATTCCTAACTATTTTTATTTATTTTTTCTGTTTACTAGAATAATTCATTGCTTTACCAACCTTAAATGTTATTAATTTCCACCTTTCCTTAATTTTATATTTTTTTGAATTCTATTTCAGCTAACTTTTGTGAATAAAAAAAGCACTAGAATTACAAAATTCTAATGCTTGTCTCTAAAATGAATCAACATATCCCAATTCACGCACTTTATCGATCATTTCTTGGTAATTTCTAACACCTAACTTTTGATATATTCGTGATAAGGATACTGCCAGGCTTCTTACATTTGTATTTAGTTCTTTGGCTAACTCTTTCCTTGATAGTCCGTTTGAATATAGTTTAACTATATGAATTTCACTTTTCGTTAATGGCTCTAACATATGATTTTCTTCTGGAAATATTGCTTTGCCTTTAAAGGCGATAGATTTTATGTCTTCTATTAGTTTAGATGTCTCTTCTTCTTTGGAAATAAATCCTTTACATCCAATTCTTTTTGCTCTTTTAATATAAAAGTCTAATTTATACGCTGTTAATATTACTATTTTTAGACCTTCATACTTATTAATCAATTCTTCAGACACATCTAAACCATTTATCGCTCCTTCTATTCCTGTTAAATTAATATCTATAAGTAACAGATCATAGTTAAGGATGGATTCATTTATACTTAGGTCTCTAACATTATTTACTATATCTACAGAAATAGAGTCGTCCGTCTCTAAGCTCATTTTTAAAGAAGTTGCAACCATTTTATGATCTTCTATTAATAAGATTTTCATTTACTACTCTCCTCTCTATTGGAACTTCTATTTTAAATTCTACAAATGATTCATCTAGTTCATTTTGATTATTGGAAAAATTAAAATCAAATTTTCCGCCATATTCTCTTAAGTTCAATCTTAATATATTTAATCCTATATTTCCTTCTACTATTTTTTCTTCATCTTCTAAATAGTCTCCATAATTTTTTATTGTAAGATCAATTTTATCTTCTAAATTTATAAGAACTATATCCGTGCTATATCCTTTTGAATGTTTTAGTGCATTTATTAATAATTCATTGATACATTTGTAAATCAATTCAGCATAAGGACTGGGTAAATCTATATTTCTATCACATTCAAATTCTATAAGCATTTCATTATCTAAATACATATTTTCTATATCAACTATAAGTCTGTTATATGCGTCATATAGAGAACTATAATCATTTAGCATTGGATTAAATGAATTGATTTCGTGACGAATCAAATCATTTAACTTATCCAGATTTTCTATAATGTATTTTTTGTCAGATCCTGAAAGATTATCTTCTATCCACCTTCTTATAGCTATTATAATCTGTAGAATGTCATCATGTAAAAATGTCTGTATCTTTAAAGTATTCAGTTTATCAATTTCTAAATTTCTATGTTTTTCAATATAATAGTTATCCAACATCTCCTCAAAAGTTATATAATTGGATTTTTTATGTTTTTCAAACAAGCTAAATTCTACCAAAAACATAAAAAAACTTAAAGAAAATAATATAACTCCCGAAAAAGATAATGAAGTTAAATAGAGCATTAGAAACAAAATTAAAAATTCAGGAAATATTTTTTTCAAAGAACGGGAGAAAAATAATAAACCGCTTTTGATTTTTGTCTTACTAATCCTATACAGCAATATAGATTCAATGAAGATACATGTAAACAGTTGATACTCACTTATTGAAACTAGACCTAAACCTTCATACTTCTTATATATGAAGAAAGTTATTATAAATAAAGTTTGCAATATTATAATTGTCTTGCTTTCATATTTTCGAATATTCTTATCATTTGAATATAATATTATTGGAGTCAATAATAAAATAATCACAACATAATTAAATATTGAAGATGCTAAATAAGTATTAAATTTCATCATTATTATTGATATAATAATCCCTACAGTTGTAATTAATGGCATGAACTTAATTCTATTTGATGAGCTTAAAAGATTGAAACTTGCAAATAGTATCAAGCTATATATTAATAGTTCGATGTGTTTACCTATTATTAAGTCTCTTAATATTAAGTCTTCTAGAAAATTAAAAATAATAAATAATTCAACTACTAGGCTATGGATTAAAATATATTTTTTTTCAGAATTTAATATGCATATAATATAGGATATGAAATTTATAATACTTAGTAAAAAAACTATTAAAATTCCTATATCTAGCCTCTGTTGATATCTTATAAATGGCGCTATAGGCATAAACAAAATAACTTGCAATAAAATATGTGTAATTAAAATCAAATCTTGTTTTTTCATCCTGCCCTCCTTTTATATTTTAAACCCTATAATCTTTATCTATATACAATCTGATTTTCTTAACTCCGAAAAGGATCTATTAAAATTATACATAATATTCTGGTATTAATTACAAATTTCAATATATCGTAATATTTTTGTGTTCCTATTTTAACTTCAGCTTTTAATACTATTATAGACGTATTAAGATATAATTACAGCTAACTTTTGTGTATCATACCTAACGTCACTATACAATCTGTTTAAATATGACAAAAAAATAAAGGCAGTCCGAAGACTGCCGATATTTATCTCTCTGTACCTTTGCTATGGTCTTTCTTGTTTGATTTAGTTTTGTCGTCTGTCTTAAAGTTTTTTATTTGCCCTAATATGGACTTTTTATCTTTATCTTGACTCTTTACTTGTCCTTTTGCTTTTAAGAGCTTAGAAGACAAAATACGAACATTTTTATGTTCCTTTCCGTTGTTATCAATGCTTATTTTTACTTGACCAAATAATTTAACAAAATCTCCTTGTTTTAGGTTCTCTATATCTTTTGTCTTATCTCCATATGCTGAACAATTTGTATATACCTTATTCCCATCGTCATCTTTTGAAACAATTGAAAAGTTGCTTACCTTGAACTTTTCTCCATTAGCATTTTCTCGTTCAAGAATTTCTACTTTGCCAGCTATATTACCCACAAGATTTATAAGATCATCTTTTTCTTCAAGTTCATTGGTATTTTCAACAATCTTACCTTGTTCTTTCATATCATCAATCATATAGTCAAAGTCATCATTTAATAGACCTGTTGTGTCTTTGATCATAAATAAAACATAGACTTCTTCAAGTGCCTTTTCATCAGTAACACCTTTTTCTATGCTCACAAGTGCTTTTATAAAGTCCTTGTAATTATCATTCATCATTTCTTCTAAGTTTTCTCTAATATCTTTGTATTCCATAATTTCCTCCTTGTACTAAATAAGGAGAGCCTTTCGCCCTCCTCTATCTTTCTTGTTCCTTTTTACTTTTTTCTTGATTTTTATCTTTTTCTTCTTCTGATTTGAATTTTGATATTTGTCCTAATATTGATGGCTTCTCTTCCTTTGCGTGTAGATTATCTTCTACATCATAAGTTGATTCAAAGTAATCACTATCTTTAAAATCATTATCATACCTATCTGGTATTCCATCATTATCAAGATCTTTTGCAAGTGGATCATAGAAATTTCCGTCATAATCTATTTCTAGTCCTAGTGCTTGTTTTAAATCTTCTTCATCTACTGATACCAGATCATCAAAACTAAACATCTTTATGGCTTCAGTCATATCTTTAATAGCTTGTAAGTTAGATATATCTTCTTCTACAAAAGATTCTGTTCTAATAGCTATATTATCTACATATTGAGTCCATGTTTTTTCTTCCAAATTTACCTCATATTGAATCGTGTGCTTACCATCTGGCGTTTCTGTATAGGCAAGTCCTATATGGCTTAAATCAGGGTATAATTTGTCAAAGTCTTCATAGCTATTAGATTCTGAGAACTCGTAATTAGAATAATCAACTATCGCCCTCTTTAAATCTTCTAATAATGGTGATTGGTTTTCTAATTCTTCTACTTCTCCCATATCTAAAAGTTTATTAATCTCAGCTAGTCTTAGCGTCTTATCCCTTAACTCATCTGCTTTTTCAAATGGTTTAGTTAATTCTACTTTGGCATTTTCTAAAGATTCTTTATAGTTTCCAAGGTTTTGATTTAACCTTTCAAGTCTTGAAGGCATTTTTTCAATTGCATTATCAAGCCTTGTTATATTACCATCAGTAGAGTTTGAAAACTCTCCGAAGTATTCTGCTTTTCCTAGTAGTTTAAAGGTGTGAGTATTAGTCATAAAATTATATGAAACTTGTAAGTCTAAATTTCTATATTTACCAATAACCTTGCTATCATTTATCTTAACTTTTTTTATTTCTTCTAATAGCTTCTCTCCAGCTTCTTTCTTATCTAAAATTTTATTTGTCCCAAGACTGATTGAAGTAAATTTGCTATCTCCTTCTCCTAATTTCTCAACATTTGCAATATCTTCTTTAACTGCTTTTATTTCCATTTCAGTTTTTAAAATACTTTGAGGATAAATTTTATTTACCTTATCTTCAAGCTTATATTTATTAGACTTATAGTTTGCTTCCAGCATTTTCAGCTTTGTAACTTCGTTATCTAAATCCATCTTTTCTTTAATTAGAGGATTGCCAGTAGCTAAAGCCTTAATTTCCGAATAAGATAGACTTGCTTCATCAACATCTTCTGCAACTCTCACAGCAGTTTTTGAAGTCATAATTTGAGATATGAATTTCTGCTTATTCTCTATTGTCTGCCATAAATATGCGTCAAAGGTATTTTCTGTTACATATCTAAAGATATTTACCTTATCATTTTCATTGCCTTGACGAACAATTCTACCACTTCTTTGCTCTAGGTCAGACGGTCTCCATGGAACGTCTAAATCGTGTAAAGCTATTAATTTATTTTGTACATTTGTACCTGCTCCCATTTTTTGAGTAGAACCTAATAATACTCTTACTTCCCCTCTTCTTACCTTTGAGAATAATTCATCTTTTTGTTTGTCTGTATTTGCTTCGTGAATAAAGGCTATTTCTTCTTTAGGTATTCCCATATTTACTAGCTTATTTCTAATATCATCATAGATATTAAATTCCCCATCTCCTTTTGGTGTGGACATATCCGAAAACACTAATTGTGTCGATGAATTTTCTTTTGTCTTATCCCAGATCGAAAAGATATTTTTAACACATACATTTACCTTTGAATTAGGATCATCGGGTAGTAGTGGATTTATTAATCTTTGATCAAGGGCAAGTTTTTTACCATCATTTGTAATCTTTAGCATATTATCTTCTGTTGGTTCTACTTGGTTATTTCTAACTGCGTCTGCTCTTTCTGAAATAGCTTCTAATATTTCTTTTTGTTCCTCAGTAGGTTTTGTTTTAATAACTTCGAAGTTTGCTTCTGGTACTGGCAAATTTAACATATCTGAGGTCTTTATATCTGCTACTTCTTTAAACATGCTCATCAACTCTGGCAAGTTATAAAACTTTGAAAATCTTGTTTTTTGCCTATATCCAGTACCTCCTGGAGATAATTCAAAGGTGTTTTCTGTTTCTCCAAAAGTAGAAGCCCAAGCGTCAAAATGTTCTAATCCTCTTGCCTTTAAATCATCATACTGAAGGTATCTTTGCATAGTATAAAGCTCAGTCATTGAATTTGATATTGGTGTACCAGTAGCAAATACAACTCCCTTTCCATCTGTCATTTCGTCCATATACCTACATTTCATATACATATCTGAAGACTTAAAGGCTTCACTCTGCCCGATACCCGCAACATTTCTCATCTTGGTATGCAAAAATAAGTTTTTGTAATTATGAGCTTCGTCTATAAATAATTTATCTACTCCTAGTTCTTCAAAGGTTATTACATCATCTTTTTTAAAGTCATCATTTAGCTTTTCAAGTCTTACCAGGAGTTTTTTCTTTGTCTTTTCTAGTTGTTTTACTGTGAAATTTTCTCCTCTATTTCTTTTATTCTCATCAATAAAGGAAACTATATCATCTATTTGGTCTTGTATATGTCTTACCTGGTATTCCTTAGACATCGGTATTTTTTCAAATTGAGAGTGTCCTATGATGACCGCATCATATTCTCCCGTTGCAATCCTACCAATAAATCTTTTCCTATTTTTAGGTTGGAAGTCTTTTTTATCGGCCACCATAATGTTCGCTGACGGATATAATTGCATAAACTCTCTACCAATTTGAGTGGTTATGTGGTTAGGAACTACAAATAATGATTTACTTGCAAGTCCTAACTTTTTAGATTCCATAGCAGAAGCTACCATTTCAAAAGTTTTTCCTGCTCCCACAACATGGGCAAGTAATGTATTTCCACCATAAAGAGTCCTTGCTATGGCATTTTTTTGATGTTCTCGAAGTCTGATTTCAGTATTCATTCCATCAAAAGTTAAGTTAGAACCATCAAATTCTCTATTTCTAATTGAATTGAATTTTTCATTATAAATTTTTTCTAGCCTATATCTTCTATCAGGATCTTCAAATATCCAATTCTTAAATTCTTCTTTAATCAGTTCTTGCTTTTGACTTGCAAGCATAGTTTCTTTTTTGTTTAATACAGCAGTCTTAGAACCATCATCATTTATTACTTGGTCAAATATCTTCGTATCTTTTAGATTAAGAGCATTTTCAATTAACTTATAGGCATTGACTCTACTTGTACCATAAGTCATGTTAGCAAGGTCATTAGTTGAGTCAACACTTTTACCTTCAATGTTCCATTCACTTGTATGTTGTGAGAACCTAACATTTATATTCCACCTATCATAACCTGGTGTTTTTAAAAGATTAAAAGTAAAGTCTTCTATATCTTTTTGAGGTATCCAAGTTGCTCCTAACCTTACATTTATATCAGAAGCAGTGAGTTCTTCAGGCATAACTTCTTGTAATTTTTCTCTTTGATATTTAAGTTTGCCTAACTCGTTTAATAATGTGTCTTTCTTTTCAGAAGGTGCTAAATCTATTACATTTTCAATTTCTCCGATGTATGAATTGAGGTAACCAATCTTTTCTCTAATGTTTCCACTTAAATATTCATCAGCCGATACATATGAAAAATGAAAGGGATCGTCATTGTTAAAGTTTTCAAAGGGCATTCTGTTATTTATTAAGTCTGTATCCTTAATATCTAAAAATATTTCGCCCTCAAGTTCACCAATTAAGGTGTCCCTATCTTTACTTGTGATAGATTCCATATATTCAAAATCTACATATCCCTTTTGTGAAACTGATAAGACTAAAGCTTCAAGGGAAGTATCTACATGATCTACTACCTTTGCCTTTGTGATTGTTCTTTTTGAGAATATATCACTCTTAGCTTTGAAATTATCCTCATCATCAAGTATTTCTATTGATGATACTAAAGGAAAGTTTGAGTCTTCCTTTAAGGCTCTAGTGTTTGATAAGGAGTTAATAAAGCCATGTTTCTTTGAAAAGTTATCATAGACTTCATTTAACTTTGCTTGTGACTCTTTTATTTCTTCATCAGAAAAATCGTCCTTTTGCTTTTCTATTACATCTTTTAAAGCATTCATTACATCAAGATAATCTTTTATTTTTTCTTTGTTTTTATCTGATATATTCTGCTTAATTAAAACTGAGTTTTCTCTTAGATAGACATCTTCGTCAATAATAGTATAGGAAAAATTCTTAACATCGTCTGTTGCTGGAAGACTTAATTCTTCATCTTCCAATAGTTCGACCTCTTCATATTTTGAATTTGAAGATATTTCCTTACTTGCAAGATCCATTAAATCTTTTAGATTTTCGTCTTCTTTTTCATCACAAGTAATTGTATTACCAAATCTACCAGATACTTCTTTCATATCCCCTAATACCATTTGAGGATTATCTACAAAGTATTTATTATAAGTCAAACCCTTTTTATCAGTTGCTAGGTGTATCCAATCGTCATCTCTTTCTATAACTGAATCTCTCTTCTTTAGAAAAATAATATCTGAAGTAACTTCTGTACCAGCAAGTCCTTTAAATGTTGTATTAGGAAGCCTCATAGCTCCTAAAAATTCACATCTTGCATTAATATATTTTCTAACAGATTCATCTTTTTTATCCATAGTTCCAGATGATGTTATGAAGGCAATAATTCCTCCATTCCTAACCTTATCTATTGACTTTGCAAAAAAATAATCGTGAATCAGAAAGTTATTTCTGTTATATTCACGATCGTTAACTTTAAAATCTCCAAAAGGAACATTTCCTATAACTAAATCAAAAAAGTTATTTGAGAAGTTTGTTTCTTCAAAGCCTTTAATTTGAATGTTAGCTTCAGGATAAAGTTCTCTTGCTATTCTTCCGCTTAGACTATCTTTTTCTACTCCATAGACTTTAGAACTTCGTATTTCACTTGGCATATTACCAATAAAGTTACCGACTCCCACAGATGGTTCAAGAATATTTCCAGTCTTAAATCCCATATCTGTTAAAGTCTTATATATTCCATCCATTACCTCTCTAGGTGTATAAAAGGATGTTAGAGTAGACTCTTTAGCATTCAAATACTCTTCATTTGTTAAATTTTCCTTTAAAATATTTCTTGCTTCAAGCCATTGTCCTCCTTTTTCTTCATCAAAGACATCAGCAAGACCTCCCCAACCTAAATAATCAGCAAGATAGGCTTGTTCATATTCTCTTGGACTCCTATTTTCATTTTCAAGTCTTTTTAGCATTTTAATAGCTTTGATATTTTTATCTAGTCTTTCTGATGGTGTAAGGTATTCTGAGTAGATATGATTTTTCAAGTCATAATTTCTAGCAAAACTCAGTCTTTCCTTATTAGGTTCATAGCCTAGATTCTTTAAATCTTCTTTTCCCCTCAATAAGTTTACGGCTGCTTGTCTTGGGACA
Organism: Peptoniphilus rhinitidis 1-13; assembly: GCF_000246925.1. Taxonomy (NCBI): domain Bacteria; kingdom Bacillati; phylum Bacillota; class Tissierellia; order Tissierellales; family Peptoniphilaceae; genus Peptoniphilus; species Peptoniphilus lacydonensis. Next base: position 15,295 of record NZ_BAEW01000016.1, read on the forward strand.
TCATACCTATCCATCATTTGGTCAATTTCTGGATTGTGGTTATCTATAAAGCTTTCTTGCTCTACTTGTCTTTCAATTTGTTTTTCATGCTCAGATAATTTGTATATCTCATAATTTCCACTATATAAAAGGTCATCAATCTTTCTACTTTCTTCAAATGTTTCAGCCTTATATAAAGCAAATTCTTCCCCATTAACTTCTACTTTAGTTCCTGTTTCAATTAAGTTAATTCCATCAAAGGTATTCTTATCTTCTAAAATAAATTCTTTTCCAACTTTTACTGCTAGTTTTTCTGATGTTTGACTTAGATTTTCAAAGATTTCTTCAAGGTATGAGTCGTTTCTATATGGAATTACTTCCGAACCCCTAATCATACCTCCCATATATTCCATATTATCTCTAATGGTTACAGTTTTAAGTCCTCCACTTAGTTCATCAAAATCTGTAATAGTAAAGTCCTTATCTTTATATCTAACCTGATCCCCTATCTTAAATTTAGGATCTATCTTTTCCTTAATTTCTTCTTGTAATGATTTTTCCTCACTTAGTGCAACTTGTTCTTCTAAATATGAAAATTCACGCTCATTTACTTCTTCACCATCACCAAGGTCAATCCTATAGTGTTCGACAACTTCACCGTCTACATAGTGGTCAAAATAGAATTTGAAATATCCGATATAATCATCAGTCATTTCTCCAAATTCATTTTCTCCATAAGTTTGATTATGGTCTTTAACATCAATATCCTTTTGTCTTAGGACATTAATTAAATCTTTATTTACTATCTGCCCACTATAATTGGGAACTAATTCGTGGTTTTCATTAAATTCTACAATCCAGTAATCTTTTCTATTTTCAGTGTTTTTGTCATCAAAAAAAGAAGCTTCATCAGCTTCCTTTTCTTGGCTTATTTCATTTTCTAAGCTTCCACGTATTCCTTGATTGCCATTCTCTTCACTGTTGCCATCAGGTTGTTCATCTGTCCTTGGTATTCCTCTGGATTCTCTCTCATCATCTTCTCTGTCAATCCTTGTACTTTCATCATCTTGACTTTCTCTCTCTTGATAAAGTCCACTGCCTGATTCTGAATTTCCTTCAGATGGTTCAAAAGTGTTTTTCCCTCGTACATTTCCTGAAGTTTCTTCCAGTTCTCCATGTCCTCGCTCCCTACTAGGTAAGACAGTCTTAGAACTGCGTATGTCGGATTCGGGAATCTCTCCATAAATTCCAGATCCTTCTCCATCATGTCCAAGGTTTTCTCTTCGATCTTCATCGCTATTTCCTCTGTCGCTTCCATCTGTGAAAACTCGTCCATCTCTACTTCTTGACCTATCATCTCGTCTATATAAATCATCTTGACCTCCTCTATCTTCATTTATATTTTCTATACCACTATTATAGTCGGCTGCGGCCCTTTCTGTCAGCAGCCTAGTACGATCCATTTCCTTAGATTTTTCTATTGTGTTATCTATAATATCTTCGCTAACCCTTGATATTACAGTACCTATCTGTTCTAAAGAAATTGTATTAATCCTAGAAAAATTATTTTTTAAATTTTCCATATCCATAGGATAGACTGTATTAAACCTATTAGCTACTGCATAAGATATTGAGTCTCTCATAAACTTTTCAAAACTCAGTCTATCCTCTATGTCTATTCTCAAATCAGCAAGAGCTAAATTAATGTATTCATCTCCATAAATTCGACTTAAAGAAAATATATTTTCATTAAGTGAATCACTAGCTTCAAATGAAGAATTATTTATTATTTCTTTTAAAGCCTCGTTATGATTTTCGTGATCAAACTGCCATAAGCTAACCTCATTGATATTCCTATCCATTGATGTGGTCTGACTAATATCAAAAATGTATGAAACTTTTTTGTTTATATCACTTCCAACTAAAATTGGAATACCCTTTTGACCTCTCATAACAACTCTGCCAAAATATTTCTTCCACATATCAAAAGTCGCACAAGCTCTAGCTTCAGGTTCTTTGTTATATATACTTAATTGGCTAGAAAAATCATATTTCTGATTATTGCCTATAACTTTTAAGAGTTTTAAATATTCTTTTTCATCTTGTAAAACTTCATACTTTATTGCTTCTTGTATATTCTTAAAATCATTTACTTGCATTTTCTACCTCCTTTTTAGTGCAATAAAAAAGACGATAGATTTTTGTTTATCTACCGACTTTTTAATGTATATTATTACTTGTGTTATTTATCATATTTTTTTAGATCATACGCACACAATTGCTTTCTATATTCTGTTTTTGTCTTATCTTCTTCACTCAATGACTTAAAATAATTTTCTGCATCTTCCAAAGTTACATTACCTTTTAAAATTTGATAAGCTATTAAATTAGGTTTTAAACTGATTCCTATCATCTCACTCTTTAAAATTTCTCTAATTGTATTCGGAGTTTCCTTTAAATTTTTCTTTTCCATCATTGTTTTTTCTAAAACTCTCATCTTTTCTCTTTGTTTTTCTTTAAGATCTTCTGTACGTTTAATATTTTTATTTATTTTTGAAAAACCAAAAATAGGAAAAAATTGTTGAGATTGAATTGTTAGTTTATCTATAACTTCAAGCAACTGAAAGTTTTCTTCTTCAATTATTTTAAAATAATTTTTCATAATCTCGCTTGTATTTTGAAATGAATATTTTATTGTATTAACAGATCCCACAGCTATAACTTTTTCTGAATTTTTTAAAGAGTCTAAATCATCAGTTATACTAACTTTTATATCTCCACCTGATTTTATATCTCTAAAAACATTTTGAACTTTCCTTATATCCATTGCAGATACTGGCAATTGTAAGTTTGCTAGTGTTTTATAAATTAAAGTAAAATTATCAGTCTTTATTTTATTTATCTTTATTGTTGGAATTCCTTGAATATCTATATCATGATCCACTACTTGAGTATTATCAGAATCTTTCTCATGTTCTACTAATAAAAAATTCCTTCTAACTTTTTCCGCTTCATCTGAATTTGGATCAACATAAGTAAAAATGGTTTTTAATATACTCTTGATATTATTGTCACTTATACTATAACCCATAAATATTATTGGATTATGCATAAATAAAGATAGAAGTTGAGCTCTTATTAATTCATATTTTTCGTTAAATTTATTATAGTCTTGATTGGTAATTATTATTTTATCAGGTTGAGTAACACATCCATGAATTTTATAAATAGATCCATATGGATCACTTAATAAAATATCATTACCTATTAATGGTTTAAATCCAAATATATCTTCGAGCATAACGTCATAATTTGTAGTTATAATAGAGCTGATATTCTTTCTTGATTTTTTAAATTCATTTAATTCATCAATGTTTTTATAATCAAGTTCATTAAGGATCTTAGATATATAAATTTTAAATCTACTTATGTTTTTACCTCTATCCATCAATTCATAAAATTCATCATTTATATATTTAAATTTTCCATTTCTATCATTCATCACATCCTCATCGAATCTTTTTTGTAAATCCGATGCTATTAAGTCATATTTATATCCATATTCATCATGATACTTTGATTTTATATCATAAAAAAATTCATCGCTGTTAGTTAAATCAAAAGAAATTCTTTTTAATAAGGCATCCCAACTAAATGAATTTTCTAAATACCTTAAACTCATACCAGTACCAATAAAAAGAACTGGATGATTTTTAAATTTTGAAATAAATTTTCTAATATCCATCGTTATGTCCTTTCTATTATTTATTATATCATCTTTAGTATATTAATTACACTAACCTACATTAACACTTTAGTAATTGCCATTAAAACATCAACCACAATAGAATTGCCGGCCTGCTTATACAGTTTGCTTGAGGTGCAATTCTTTCTTCTTGGATGTACTTCTTCTAATTTGTCTATATCGCTATCATCAAAACCCATGAGTCTTAAACATTCTCTTTCTGTTAAATACCTATACTGACCATTTCCAATATCTATTATTCCAGAATTAGGTACTCTCATTTGTTTTGTAGAAATAGTATAAGAAAAATCTTTAATCACTTTGAGTCGCCCTCTAAAACTATTATCTATGCCTTTATTTAAAAATTTGAGCATATAAGGTTGGGTCATTGTGTAAAGTTCACTTACATCCTTTTCTAAAAATTCACTTAGTGGTCTTGTCTCTTTCCTCTCCAATTTATTAAAAGAAAAGTTATTTGCTCCAAGACACGAAACAACAAATATCCTCTCCCTTTTTTGAGGTATCCCAAAGTCCATTGCATTTAATATTTCATACTTGCTTTCATATCCTAGGCTCTCTAGCTCTTTTAGATAAATAAAAAAGGAGTCCCTCATATTTCTATCAAGGACTCCCTTTACATTTTCCCAAATTATCCATTTAGGTTTATCTTTCATTTCTTTGATTATTCTAATTGTTTCAAATAGTAGGCTTGATCTAGTTCCTGAGTTTTTTACTCCTCCTTGCTTTTTTCCAATTCTTGAAAAGTCTTGGCAAGGACTTCCATGCATTATTAAGTCTATCTTCTCATTAGGAGCTTTATATCCTACTACTGATTTTGGCTTATAATCTTCTCCATAAAGTGCGTTGTATGATTTAACACAAGCCTTATCTATTTCTACATAATCAACTACTTCATAAGGTATCTTTAAATTAATAAAAGCCTTTCTAATAGCACCTATGCCACCGAAAAGCTCTAGTATTTTTACCTTATTCATTTAGATTATTCTTGTACTTATCTACAAGCTCCCTTATACTATCTTCAATTTCTCTTAAAAAGTCTTCTTTATCTACTTCGCCAGAGCTAATCTTTGCAAGTTTCATCTCCCATTCAGATGTTGTTTCTGCCGACTTAAACTTATCCTCTACAATTGATACAAGCCTATTGCCTTTTTCTGTTACAAGTAGATTTTTCTTATCTCTTCTTATAAGATCTTTATGGATAAGATTTTCAATAATTCCTGCTCTTGTAGCTGGTGTTCCTAAGCCTTTTCTGGGTCTGCCCCAGTCCAATTCGTCCAACGAAGAATGAGTTGATGACGAATTGAGACGAGGGTATTCCACTTCTATATCTTTATCCAGTGATTCAATCCCTGCATTCTCCATAGCCTTTAAAAGCGTATTTTCATTATAATGACTTGGAGCTTTGGTAAATTTCTCCGATATGTTTTTAGAAGTTAGCTTAATATTATCTCCAGTCTTTACATCTGGTAATTCATTTTCCTGTTTTTCTTTTCCATAAATCTTTAGATACTTTTTATAGCCTTCATCAATTACGGTCTTGCCACTTGCATTGAAATTAAATTTATCATAATTCATATCTGATTTTTCTACTAGATTCCTTTAAGTTATCCGAACATGAAGCAAGTAATTTATTCTTTATTAGATTATAAATTTTACTTTCTTTGTCAGATAAATCTTTAGCTTTTCCAATGTCAGATATAGTAGGAATAATTGCATAGTGGTCTGTAACCTTAGATGAATTAAAAATAGACTTAAAGTTTGATTCATTGATTTTAAAATCTTCTTCAAGTCCTTCTAATAATTCTTTCATAGTAGTAACCATATCATCGGTTAAATACCTGCTATCTGTTCTTGGATATGTGATTAGCTTTTTTTCATATAAAGCTTGTGCTAGATTTAAAGTATCATTTGCTGAATACCCAAAGTATTTATTCGCTTCTCTTTGTAAGGTAGTGAGATCATAAGGCTTATCTGGTTTTGTGCTTACTTCTTTGTCTTCTACCTCTGTAATAACTATTTCATCTTCTAGTAGATTTAATAGTTGCTCTGCAACTTCAATTTTATCAATCCTATCTGATACAAGTTTCAATCCTTTATAAGATAGGTCAACTGTATAATATTTTTGCTTCTTAAATAGGTTTATTTCACTATCTCTTTTAGCAATTAAATATAGAGTTGGAGTTTGTACTCTACCAACTGAATATGTTTCCTTGTAAATGCAAGAATAAAGCCTACTTAAATTCATTCCTACCAGCCAATCCGCAATAGCTCTTGCATTTGCCGATCTATATAAGTCTTCAAAGTTTTCTCCGTCTTTAAGATTTCTAAATCCATCTTCAATAGCTTTGTTTTCCATTGAAGATATCCAAAGTCTTTGAATCTTCTTCTTACATTTAGCTTGATTATATACAAGCCTAAAAATAAGTTCTCCCTCTCTTCCAGCATCACAAGCATTTATAACTGTGTCGATTTTCTTATCGTTTAAAAGTTTCTTTAAAACTCCATATTGCTTCTTAGTGCTTTTAGATACTTCATAAATATATTCCTCTGGAATTATAGGAAGAGTATCTATTGTCCATTTCTTCCATTTTTCGTCAATCTTATCTGGACTTGCCATTTGAATTAAATGACCTACACACCAAGAAACAATGTATCCATTCCCCTCATAATATCCGTTTTTTCTTGTTCTTGCGTGGGTTACTTTTGCAATTGTAACTGCTACACTTGGCTTTTCTGCTATTACTAACTTCATTAATACCTCCATAAATAAAAAAAGAGCGAAAGATTTCTCTCTCGCTCAAAATATTTCTCCCGAATATTGTATTTTTTTCGGGAGAATTCTATTTTCTTTTTTAACTTTATTTGTTTACTTTCCAATATCCATCTTTAGCACTGCCTATATACTCGATTGTTTTTTCATCTGTAAGAATTTTTAAATCTCTTTCTATCGTGCTTACAGACATCAATAATATATGAGATAATTCAATTGTTGTTATGTTTGAATTTTCTTTCATAAGTTTCACTATCTTATTTCGTCTATCTTTTGGTTTTAACTTTTTACCGTCATTTTGACCTTCATTTTCACCCTCATTTTGCCCCTCACTTTGACCGTCATTTTGGGTGTCATAATTTAAATTCTTTAAAATTGTAGTAAATGAAGATTCTGTTGACTTAAACTCTGGTTTTAATTCTTCTTTATAATTCTCTTCAGCTTCATAAGCTTCTATGATTTTTCTAAGTCCAGATCCTCTCCTTTCCATTAAATCCATCCTAGCAAATACATCCGCTATAATTGGGTTTCTTCTCGTAGAAGATACGTTTAATGGATTTAGATCTTGCACGAATGTTCCGTCATACATACCTCCAGGAGAATATATTTCTAACCTATCATCATAGATATCTATATGGACTTCGCTACCTACTACAGAATAATCTCTGTGGATTAATGCATTTACTAGAGCTTCTTGAACTGCTCTTTCTGGATATTCTGGATATTCTATTCTATAGACTGGACCTTTCTTCCACATCTTTTTAGAATTTCTCTTCACAAAGTCCAAAGACGATTTTAGCAGATAAATAATATTGCCTTCAAATTCTATATCATCTAAGGCATCCATTCGACCATTGGCTTTAGTAAGCCCATTCCACCTAGTACAAAATACCCTTGACTGATAAACTTGATAGTTATCTGCAAATAAAGCTCCTGCTATAGTTAGATTTCCCTCATCATTTACAAGTCCGAAAGATTTCAAATCTTTTTCTTCAAAATCTTTTCCCGTTCTTTCTTTGTACTCGATTTTAAGTTCCTTAAAGCTTACATCTTCAATTTTTTTCTTTGACTGAAGTGAATCGTAACTTATATGTTCTCCCTTTAAAGACAAATTAAAAAGATCAATTCGACTTGCAGGGACACTTTGATTTCCTACTCTTTTATAAGCAGTTCTGCTTCCTCCATCAACTACAAAATATGGAGTATTTTTCCCAGCAAATACACTTAAAATCAATATAACTTTTCCATCAAGCTCCTTGATTTCCATATCAAATTCTGGATTTGGATCCATTTTAATTTTTATGATTTCAGAAATATTTTCGGAAACTTCTTGATAGTCACTAAGTCCAAGAATTGTGTTATCTTCTTTTACTCCAAATATTAGCTTCCCACCTCTACCATCAGCAAAGGCTGACACAGATTTTAACCAAGACTTTGGCTTATTTATTTCTAATTTTTCTTTTTTATCATATAGATTTGTTTCTCCAAGATAATCTTTTAAGTTCAAAGTATCCCTCCTCTCCGGCAAACATTATACTTAATTATACCATATTTTTGAATTATTTATTCGATGATGAAAATTGAGATTTATAATAGTTCATCATATTCATCTAAAGATTCTTCATGACTTTCTTCATTGTCAGAGTCATCTTCCGACTCACTAATATAATCCTCATCATCTTCTTCAAAGTCTTCCAACATTCTATCTTCTTTTGCTTTAACTACCTTAAAATAATATCCTGCTCCTATTACTCCTCCAATTACAAGAGCAACAATTAGAAATGAACCTATCCCACTTTTCTTTTCTTCTTTTACTGGAACAGTCTTAGGTTCTTCTTTTTTTACTTCTTCTTTCTTAGGCTCTTCAAGCTTTACAGTGTTTTTGTCTTCTGATTCAATCATATTAAGTAAGTCTTGCTCTCCTACTTCTGTCAATAATCTTACATTATCTTGGTTTGATGAGTGATCCACTATTAAGTGCATAGTTTTTCCACTTTTAGTTTGAAATGTTAAAAATTGTCTTACATCTACTGGATTTTCTTTATCTTTTTCTGTGTCTCCACTTGGTGTAATATCTTTTCCATTCCTATCTACATTTTCAATTACTGAACCTCTTGCTTTATTTTCTTGTGTTGCAAAATTCTTTACTGCCTTTGTATTACCACCTTTTACAAGTGTTGTTTTCTTAGGAGGATTATTTGAAGGATTGGTTGCTTCACTTGTATTTCCTAGTATTCTTGGAACATCTTGATAAGGAATTTCTTCTTTTGATGGTGTAAAAACATCATCTTTCAACATTTTTTCAAATTCTTCTTTTTGTGGTTCATAGATTGATTCGTTTTGACTTTCTATTTGCCCTTCATTTGTCATCGCAAATGTAGCTTTTGGTACTGTAAATGTAAAAAGGAGTAACGCTATGGCTACTCCTAGTTTAATACTCTTATTCATTTTTCTATCCTTTCTTATTTTACATTTTTAAATACATAGATTGCTTTTCTAGCATTGTCCCATTCTATTGTTTGGTTTTTACCATCTTTGATATCTCCATGACTTGCTCCGAAAGCTTTAACAATATTTGAAATTGAAGCATGAATTCTTCCATTTATAATCACTGGCTTAACATCTGAATTGTAGACCTTTCCATCTGAATCTTTCATAACACCAGTATCAATATTTAGTCTTAATGTTTTTTTAGCTAAGATATTATTCTCTTTATTTGAGAAAATAGCTTCACGAGTAGAGTTGTCATACTCAACATTAAAACCTAGAGTATAAGCAATATATCTTACTGGAATCATAGTTCTTCCTTGATCTACATAAGTTTTTACATCCATATAGACTGTTGTCTTATCATCTTTGTTGATAATGTTATAGAAGTTTTTGTCTACTTGGAAAACTGCAAATTCTTTTTCATCTTTAACTTGTTTTTTGCCTTGTTGTTCCTCTTGCTTTTTCATCTTGTTAAGATCAAATTGATTTAGGATGTTCTTATCATCAGCTTTCAAAAGTTCGTCCCACTTCTTATCTTGAGATTTCTTATCTTCTTTCTTTTCTTTGTTTTCTTTTTGGAGTTTTAGAAGTTCATCTAATTTTTTAGATAGGTCTTGATTTAGATTTTTATCTTTTTCATCTTTAGCTTGTTTCTCAAGTTCTTCTTTTGCTTTTTTATTTGCTTCCTCGATTAACTTCTTTGCTTCTTCAATTTTCTTATCTAAATCTTCTTTTAGCTTTTTAATTTCTTCTTCAGAAGCTTTTTGTTTTTCTTCTAGTTCTTTAATCTTATCTTCTAATTCCTTTTTTGTATTTTCAGAAGATTCTTTTAAACTATCAATAGCCTTTTGAAGCTCTTCAATCTTCTTAAAGCATTCTGACTTAGAATTTTCTGTCTCTTTCTTTTTAGACTCGAGGTCTTTTATCTTAGCATCTTTTTCATCAAGAGCTTTTTCTAAGACCTTAATTCTATTATCTTTATCTTCGATTTCTTTAGTCTTCTTTGCAAGTTCTCCTTCTAAAGACTCAAGCTTTTCTTGCATTTCTTTGATTTTATTTTCGTTTTTGTCGGTCTTTTCTTTCTCAGCTTCTAACTCCCATTTTGTAGATGAATAATCTTCTTTTAGTTTTGCATTTTCATCTTGTAATCTTTTTAATTCATCTTTAAGCTGAGTAATTTCTGCTATTAGTTCATCATTGTTAGAATTTTTAAGTTCCTCAATTTCTTTATTCAATTGAGCAATCTTATTATCTTTATCTCTAATCTCTTCTTCTAGCTTAGCTTTTTCTTGTTTTAGTTTCTCTCCATTATCTTTGCAAGATTCTAACTTTTCCTTTAATTCATCTATCTTTGATTGGTCTTCTTGTTTCTTATCATTTAAGTCTTTGATCTGATTTTCTAAATCACTGATTTTACTTATAGAACTCTCTATAACTTTTTTACTACCATCTGTATCATCAGCTTTAGCTAGTACATTAGTAGTTGAGGTTGATGTTAAAACTAATAAAATAGCCATAAAAAAGGCTCTTAGTCTGTTCGTATTAAATTTCTTCATTATGAATGTTCTCCTTTTCTTTTAATTTTTCTTCTCTTTTTCTATCATTAATTTTCTCCATTAATTCTTCCAAACTAATATTGTTCCTCCTAAGAGTTACAATTATTTCTTCATTTTCAACTTGAATTTCTTCATCGCAAATTTCCTTGTATTTTGCATTTAAATCTTCTAACTTCTCTTCTATTTTTTTCTTTTTGTTTCTAATACTTATAAGTTTTCTGTTCACATAATATCTCCCTTCTATCTTGGTCTTCCAAAACCATAAAAGTGTGATTTCCAATATTTTGAATTTATTGATGTGTATTGAATTGGATCTCCTGCGTGAATCATCATTCCGTTACCTGCATATATTCCTACGTGAGATATTGGAGTTCCACTGTTATATGTTGAGTGGAAAAATATAATATCTCCAGGTTGAGCTTCACTTGGACTTACTGGATTACAATAGTCTTTGTATATTCTCCATGCAGTTGTTCTTGGCATTCTCTTTACACCAGACTTTGTGAATGACCAACATACAAAACCTGAGCAGTCAAAGTTAGATGGTCCACTTGCTCCAAACACATATCTTTTTCCTATATGTTTTTCTGCTTCATTAAATAAGGCTTTGGCAGTAGCTGAATCAAAAGCAAGACCAGGATTTCCAAAGTTTGGGTTGTCTACTATTTCTCCTAATTCCCCATTACCTGATCCAAAAACATCTCCCATATTCCCCTTAGCTTCAAGAAGAGCTTCATAATGAACTACATTATCTGGATAATCTTTAAATATTTCCCTAACAACTTCATCCATTTCTTTTTTCTTTAAAGTTACAATTAACTTTTTATATTCGTACTCTTCTTTTTCATATCTAGTATAAGGATTACCACGACTATCATATCTAGTTCTTGCTACTGTTCTTGTTCTAATTTCAATTTCTTCCTTAAAGTCAAGCTTATACATCTTATCGAAAAGCTCTTTTAAAATTCCTTTTACTTCAGATGCTGATTTTACTTCTCCACATCTTGAAGTTATATAGGATAAAAGTTCATGGGTATTATGACCAATTTCTCCTTCTTTGTTTATGATATATTCGTCATATCCAGGATGACTTGTTTTTACACTTTCGATTTGTGATTGTAGGTCATATTCCATTGATGAAAATTCTTGATTAACTTCACTTAGAACTGTATCTTGTGATAGGTATGTTGTTGTCATTACTGAGTTTACTGAGTTACTTAGTCCACTCATACCAACGCTTCCGCCACCAATCATGATTGATAGCATAAGACCTAGTCCTATTACCACAAATAAAACCATCTTACTTTTTCTTACGATTAGCTCTTTAGAAGCCTTACCTAAACTTAAAATAGCTTTTTTAACTCTATCTACAAGTCTTGTTTCGTGCTTTTTAGCTATCATGCTCTTCATTTGCTTTCTTTGGTAAAACTTCTTAAATCTATTTTTCTTTATATAGGCATCTGACTTTTTTAAATCTTCCAAGCCACTTTTAAACTCCAACTTGCTTTTTCTCTTTCTTATTTTCTTATCAAGTTTAGATAGCTTTTTTAAGGACTTTTTCTTTTTGTCTAGCTTATACTTCCTTATTCCATGCTGGAGTTTAGAGCTTACATTAGCGACTTTTTCTCCTGATTCTACACCAGTATTATCAGACCCTGAACTTAAATAATCTCTCACTAACTCTGAAGACTTAGCTCCAGATAATAAAACCCCAGAAGATAGACTTCTTTTAGTTTTATTCTTTAGAATATTATCCTTTAGCTTGCTTTTAGACTTTTCAAGTTCTCCAATCTTTTTGTCTGAGATAAAGTCTTTAACATCTTGTGCTTTCTTAGAATCTTTCGTTGTAACTTTCTTAGATTCATTTTTTAAGTCATCGATTTTCTTTCGAGTGAATTTATCACTTTCATAATTTTTTCTTTTGTAGTAAGTCTTCTTTTTATTAACTTTCTTTTGTTCTGAACCTTTAAGGCTTATTTTCTTTTCATCTTTTATAAATTCAAGATTATTGTCTTTAAGCTCAGAATTGTCAAAAGTCTTATCTGTATCAACTTCGCTTGGCCTATTTTCTTTATCTATCTCTTTAGAAATTTTTTCCTTATCTCTAAACTTCTTTTCTTGATAAAGTTTCTGCTTTTGCTTTTTATCGATATTAGCATTACTCTCGTTCTTACTTACTTCATCTTTAACAAGCTTATCTTTTCTATATATCCTCTTGCTTTTCTTTGCTTCAATAGGTTTATCTTCGCTTGTGTGGATTCGCTTAGACTCTTTCTCGTTGATTTTGTCTTGGAATTTATCATTACTATGGATAAGTTTATCCTCATAATTTTTAAGGACTTGTCTTTTACTTGATGCCTTCTTATTGCTTATTTGCTGAGCCTTAGCTGAAATATCATCTGTTGTTAATTTATTAGAATTAATATTTCTACTGTTTTCACTATCAAAATTTACTTTTTTGAAGTCTACATCTAAGTCTTCATCAAGTTTAAAGCTTTCATCTGTCTTTATTTCAAGATTAGCTTGTTTTGTTTCTCCAGCCTTATCCCTATTATCTAAAACTTCTTTTCTGATTCTTTCCTTGTTTTTAGCCTTCTGAAAATCTTTTAGTTTATCTTGTTTTTGATCTTTAGATGATACATTCTCATGGATAAGTTTAGATTCTTTTTCTGATATTTTATCTCCGAACCTATCCTTAGTCTTAATAATCTTATTGGTATAATCATCTGAATGAACAAGTTTACTATCCATATTCTTTTCAGGAGCGTCCCTATTTCGTATAATTTTCTTTTGAAAATCTTTTTTTAGTTTTTTATTCATATCACACCTACTTAACCTCTTCTGGCTTTGTTGTCATTAACTTATATAGCATGGTGTCTTTAGGGAATTTATCTATAAAAGGAACAATAGTATTTCCGAAGAATAATAATCCCTCACCTGCATTTGAGTTAGTAATATAGTTTAACTGATAAGGCGATATTTTTAATTTCTTAGCAAGAATATCTCTATCTCCAGATGCTTGATTTAACATTAGAACAAAGTCTGTATTATCAAAGATATTTTCAATTTCCTGACTTGTTAAAAGGTCTTTTACGTTTTGAGTTATGCCTGTTGGAATACCACCCCATTTTCTAAATCTTTTCCAGATTTCTACTGAATATGAAGCAGTTTGTGGGTCTTTTAATAAAAGGTGGAACTCATCTATATAGTATCTTGTAGACTTGCTTCCTCTATTAAGGGAAACCTTGTTCCAAACTTGGTCTTGAATTACAAGCATACCTATTTTCTTAAGTTGTGTTCCTAGCTCTTTTATATCAAAGCAGAGCAGTTGCCTATTTAGGTCAACATTTGACCTATTATTAAATACATTAAGACTTCCCTTAACATAAATTTCCATTTCTGTTGCGAGTTTTCTACCAACTCCCTCTTCTTGAGATAGGAGCATATCGTATAAATCTCCTAATATTGGCATATTTTCTGGTTTTGGGTCTTCAAAATACTTTTGGTATATCTTTGGTAAGCACCTATTTATAGATGAGAGGATAAGTGAATACAATCCTGATTCGTTAATTATTGAAATATTCTGTATTCCTCCAGGGGTGTTCCATTTCGTTACACCCTTATCTTCTTCATCTACATGGTCATAAACAGCTTTTCTTGGATTGACATATCCTAACATAGTTGCTACTTCATTAGCTATAAAGAAAAACTCACCGTCTTTTTCTATAACAGTGAGTCTTCCAAAATTCTTATTTTCGAATGTTTTTAAATTACTTATCATAAGCTTTGCTCCTTATGTTTATTTTTAATCTTATCTTTACTAATAGTGTCCTTAGTCATATCTTTAAACTTATTTATAGTCTTCGTTATTGAATCTTTTCTATCGGCCTTTCTTTCAGATTCCTTAACTACTTTTTTAAAGGCGTGTTCCATTACCTTTATATCCTTAGATTGAAAAAACACAGAGTGGTTGCCAGTTTCCTTATCTTTCATAACAGAAAACTTCACTCCGTGTTTATTTAAAATTTTCTTTAATTCTTTTAATTCAGGATCTTTTAGATTAATTTCTTCTAACTGTCCCTTTTTAACCATATCTTTTAGTTTTACTTTTTCTTTCTTCCTGTTTCTGTTGACTGATGAGCTTTTTTCTCTTGTTTTGTAACTGCTTGATTTCTTCTTCTGCCATTAGGATTTTTTCATCTATATTTTTCATTTTCTCGTTTCCTTTCATTTATATATCAAATAAAAAGCGACTAAGAGTGCAATCTTAGTCGCTACGCTATAATATAGCTTTTAACTTTATTTTTTCTGTTTGTATTATTTTAAAACACAAAAACTGTTTAATTCTTTTGTCTAAAAACAACAAAGAGCAAGATGATGCTAACAATCAAACCTACGCCAAATTTCACCCACATTACAATTGGTGAAACACTCCACTCAGGATGATTTGCCCTTGCTATATAATCTTTAACTAACAAATATGACCCAATAATAACAGGAATCAAAGAACCGAAAACTTTTGCTACAACTTTTAATTTCATATAATATTCTCCTGCTTAATAAACTGAACTTGCTACAGGAGGATTTCCATAATATACAGTTCCAAAATATAGAAAGCCTACCCCAGTAGAATACAAATTACTATAAGATTTTATACTTTGAACTGTAGCTGTTGGAGTATTTGGAACACCTGCACTAACTGTTGTAGAACAAACTGAATTCCAAACTTTTGTTGCAAACGTTGAACAATTTAATAACGCAGTCCATGAGTCATTATTCTTTATGTTTTGTGAAACTGTACTCAACAAGTTAGAAGATAAATCTACCCTTAATGATACAGCCTTAGCGTATGCATTGGAACTATTTTGGAAATATCCCTCAAGATTATACCATAACCCTGTATGTTCATTTTTATTTCCCCAAGTTCCTACAGTAACAGTCTTACCAGAACCAACTGATAATCCTCCAACAGTAATTGTCGAACTCGAAATATTCTTTATACTTAAAAAAGCATGTCCAGATGTATTAAATGATGAACTTCCTCAATCATTAATCGCAAATATTCTCATAATTGCAACAACAGACGATGATGCTCTATCACCAAAATCATTATCCACTCTTGCTTGAGCTTTTTCGCTTGATGAAGCTTCAATAATCAATAATTCATCAATATCACCACTGTTTGCACTTCTGCTTTCAAGCTCTATGTTAGATGGGAAACTATATGGGTTAAAATTGTCATCTATATTATTCTCAGAAGCAAATACATTAGCAACTCCACATAATGAGAATACAACTGTAAATGCTAATAATGACGACACAAATTTCTTTAATATATTTTTCATTATAAACCTCATATTTTCACAATATATTCGCAAATTTTACCAAACTAAACATGCTCAGTCTCCGTTCTTATACCTCTGAGGATTTAAATATACCATTTAATCGCCTCCTGTACCTACATGACACTGCTCACACTCAAATTTATCAAAACCAAATAATGTATAAATACATGTACTTAGTTTATTTGCAATTTCTATTCCTACTGGAATCGTTGGTTGAGCTTCTCCTCGTTCCAAAAGACTAATGTATTGTCTTGTTACACTTAACTCATCAAACCCTAGTTATAATTTATAAACGACATATACTCTTACTTTAACATTATCTCCACTAAGCCATCTTACACCTGTATTTTCATTATTGACTCTACCTGAATGGTTTCTTACGCCAACATCTTTTGTATTATTGTTGAAACCAGTTATTATTAAAGTATGATATGCGCTATCTTTAGAGTTTAAAAAAGATATAGGGTATCCAGCTTGTGCATAGTTGTATAACCTTGAAAGTTCTCCATTTTTACTCAGATCGAAATCCTTATAAGCATATGATCTTGAGACCCAGTGCCACTTAAACATATTTGCCCCACGCCATGTAGAAGATACTTGGCTTGGTTCTTTTTTTGAACCATAAGAAAACCAGTTTCTACTATCGTCTATTTTAGGATATTCGTGTTTCATCTTTTTTTCTCCCGCATACAGACATTGAGAAACGAAATTAGCACAATCAACATCCCAATCAGGATAACTGGGATTATAATCTTTCCAATACTCTTTTGCATAAGCAACACATTTTGAAGCTGCATCTTTTTCAGAGCTTCTATATAAAATATTTGTTTTCAAATATTTTTTAGCAATTGTTTCGTCGAAATTATCTTCTGATTCCATATCCTCAATATATAACAATGCTGATTCTTTGACTTCGTTTGGTAAACTATTAATATGTCTTTTTAGAATATTTATATTTTCTTCTGTCGTGTCCAAAGTAGCGTAGTAATTAGGCTTGAGATTTTTATTTATATAGTCGACAATGGCTTCATACCCATCAGGTTCTTTAGTTGAGCGGATTATAATATCCTTAGCTTCATACTCTGAATCATCAATCATATACTCTATCTTATTTAACATATTCGCTTTTGCTTTTTCTGCGATAGCCTTATTTGAAAGATTTGGATACATACCCCTGTACATATTGAAAATCTCAATATAAGATGATATATATTGATTTATAGACTTTTTTTCCATGGTCGGATATAGGTTCTGTAGTTCTGTCAAAAAGGTTTTGGTTTCATATTTGTCGTCAATATTAACTTTTGAAACTTCATTAGCACTAAGTGCTTTTAAAACTTGACTTGGCTCATAGTTTACACTTAATTGTTCCTCTTTACTTAGACCATTAAACCATTCTTGCCATTCTTTAGGGCTGACTTTTGAGTTATTATTTGCTGATGAAGCAAATACATTTGTTGCCATTGCTGTTAACAGCATCACCATGGCTATTAATAGAGTAAATCTTCTCTTCATTTCTAACCTCCTCATATAATTTTGTCTGACCTCAATATATTTGACATTAAGATCAAATATTATCTATTTTTCCAACTGTTGTTTCTAGATATATTATATAATATAGCATCTAAACTAATCGCCATTACTATATCCCATAGGATTTAAATCCATTATTTCACCTCCTATCTATCTTACATATGAGTTTATCTTCACCTTTCCTGATAATGTTTTATTTGTTAGATTAATAATTGTAACTATATATTTACTACCTCTATAAGCTTTTACTTTTAATGTTGAGTCTGAAGCAAATCTTTCATCATAGATAATTTTCCCATCTTCTTCAATAATTACCGAATAATCAACTCCCCCCGAACAAGACATACTTCTTAATCTAACTGTAAATCCATCATGAACTGGAACAAACCAAGTGTCCATGTTGAATTTATAACTAGTATTATCGAATCTACCGAGGCTTATCTCTTCGTCTATATTTGCTGATCTAAGTCCTGTACTTGATACTTCTCCTAATTCTAACTTTTGATACTCTTCGTCACTAATTATTTGAACTCTATCCCCATATTTAGCGTCAATTTTATTTACTATCTCACCTTGGGAATTGATTCTATTTTGATTTAGGTCAGCCACATTGGCAAATACCGGTAAGCAAAATGTAAATGTAGACATAAAAACTACCAATCCTGCAAGTGTCTTTTTCCATTTTTTCATAATAAGCATCCTTTCTTTATTTGGGTTTAAATTTAAAACAAAATTATTTGTATTACTTCCTATTTCTAATAACTTTAGCATTGATATGCAATATTCTTTTCTATTTTTTATTGTGTCGCCTAATTGTTGAACCACTAGCTTATCGCAGTTTATTTCAATGTCCTGGTCTAGGTATTTTAAGCTTAACCACAAGAGTGGATTGTACCAATATAGGCAGGCTAATATATTTACCAGGTGGTTGAGTAGGATATGAAATTTCTTTATATGCATTAGTTCATGGATCAAAACATGGTCTAGCAATTTTTCATCAGCTAGGATATGATCTTGTAAGATTATCCTAGGTTTTAAGATTCCAAAGGTAAGGGGTATTTTAAAACTGTTATTTATATAAATCCTTACTTTTCTTTTTAATCCAAATTCACTTATTTTTTCCTTGCATAAAGTATTATGGGTAAGGGTAGAGCCTTTCATAACTTTATGGAATTTATAAATTTTTATTTCCAAATAAGTAAAAATCAGAATCGAACCTATTAGTCGATTTAACTTAAAAAATATATAGCCTAGTTTATTTACTAACCAGCATAAGCAAGAATTAAAAAGATTTGTTATAGTAAGTAAATATGATAAAATACTATTTTCCTTTACACTTTCTATTCCTATCATAAGTTCATAGGGACTTATTAAATAGATTAATAATAATATCCACAAAATAATACTTGCTGACCTAAAGGCTTTCTTATTTAATATTGGTCTAACTAAGAGAATTAGAACTAGTAAGTAAAGACTTTTTATAAATTTTTCTAGAGTAATTACCCTAACTAGACTTATTGCCATCCTTGTCTTCCTCTTGGTCCTCTTCGTCAAAGCTATCTATTAATTTTTTCATTTCTTCTATTTCTTCTTTTGTAACTTCTTCATTTTGTAAAAACGTTTTGCAAATATTTAGAATTGATCCTTTAAAAAGTTTATGAAAGGCTTCTTTTTGCTTATTCAAAAGTGCATCTTCTCTTGACACAAGGACCCTAATTGTATATTTAGGATATCTCCTAGCTATCGCCCCTTTTTCTACTAATCTTCCAAAAAAGGTGTAGCAAGATGTTTTACTTATATCGTACTTTTCCATCAATATTTTTGATAAGGCAAGAGCTTGGATTTCTCCATTTTCGTCTAAGACATCGCCCTTCCATAATTCTTCCATTACTAGTAATTCTCCATCTGAAAATTCCAACTATATTCCCTCCTTTATAAATTACAGTTTCGTTTATTTTTTTATTTTTGCATATTTAATTATTTTCACTTTGAATATATCGCAAGTTTAAAAAATGGTCAAGTGTTTTGACCATTTAAAATAATATTTTTTGTATTTTTAATATATCTCTGTTTAATTTTAAATCTCTATTTCAAATGTATCTTCAAAACTAATAATATCATTAGGAGTACAAGATAGAGCCTTACATATTTTTTCTAAATTCTTAAATGTAATTGGTTTATCCTTGCCCATTTGTGCCATAACATTTGTTGTAAGTCCTGCCATAGCTATTACATCTGTTTTCTTTAGTCCTTTTTTTGCTAACTGTATCATAATGGTTTATAGTTAAGTGCCATAATATCCCTCTTTTTCTCTTTATTAGATTTATTTAACTAATTATAGCATAAATATTGATTTCATTCAATCTTACATTGATTTAATATTTTGTTTTAGAGAATTTGTTGTGTTATTCCGTCCTTATTTTGCCATAAATTGCTTAATACCTTGAGATTTAGCACCAGATTGCGATAGGTAAGCCTACAGTTTCAGTGTTTCCAGCTTTTCCCCCGCTTAGCACCGTGCATGCGACTTTCACCGCACACGGCGCCCCATCGCAAGAAAGATTTTCACGTTTTAATTAAGATTTACACACTTCTCAACAACTAGTTATTTCTTTTAAATGGTCGGCAATCCTATCATTTCTCTAAGTTTATTACATTTCTCAATTTGCTTACCTGTTAAGGCAAGTTCTTTTACATATTTTAGAATTGTATCTTCTTTTGTTGCATGGATTAGTATATGCACTTTTTCTGTTACAAGAATTAGATTGCTGTACTTGTTTTTTCAAGTGGTAGTTTATGGTGGCAATGTATATCACTTGGTGTTAATTTATTCCCTGTTACAAAACATCTTCCATATTGAGCTGCAAAGAGCGAAATCCTATTGTCTGCATACTCTATACTCTTATCAAGTACAGGGTGTTTCATTAACCAAACAAGAGTGTCTATATCAATTTGTAGATTTTTATGAATTAAAGATCTACCCTCTACAGTGTACTTGTTTATATCTTTTTTCTTGTGTTTTGCGTCCTTCGTTTGGATATACCCCACTGGAATTAATGGGTGTCCGTTAAGGAAGCGAAGTTGCTTACTTTTTCCATACTTATCTTTGATAAATCCTTTATTTAATGTCCCATTGGTCTTTAAGTCAAGCCTGTTGTTCATTTGCTTTTTAATGTGAAAGGCTATTTTAGCAAAGTCTAAACTCACATTTGTTGCTATTTGGTAATAATTATGCAAGCCTGAAACAGTAGCATTATACCTAGATATTGCTTTGTACTGCTCTTTTCCATTTGCAGGTCTTTTTATATCCGCAACACATTTAGAAATATTTTCTTTTGCATTTTTCAGTGCCTTATCACTTATATGCGACTGTACAACAAA
>NZ_BAEW01000015.1:0-38366 GCF_000246925.1 Peptoniphilus rhinitidis 1-13
AAATAGCAGTTCAAACAATTGAAAAAGGAAAGACTGCAAAAACTCCAGCAGCACCAACAAAAAAAGGATATAAGTTCAAAGGTTGGTATGATGGGGATACCAAATTTGATTTTGATAGAGCTATTACAACTGACAAAGTTTTAACTGCAAAATGGGAAAAAGAAGAATCTTCTGAACCAGTTTCAAGAGAGCTTTCTATTTCTGAAAGACACATAAGAAATGGAAGATTTTATGGAGAGGTAACTTCTGATGGCGACGCTGTCGAAGGAGCTACAGTTACTCTTTATGATTATGATGGAGATAAGACAGGAAAGTCTACTACAACAGATGAAGATGGATATTTTGACATATATATAGGTTATGACTATGGATATGATGATGACGATGACTATTATTATAATGGATACCGTTATTACAGAGATGGTGATAGTTGGTATTATTATAGAAATGGTAAAAAATATTGGACAGATTATAGACCATCTAGAAGTAGACGTTCTAGAAGATATTATGATGGATATCTAAAGGCAGAAAAAAGTGGTTATGAATCAGATAAGTATGAATTAGATGGATACTATTCAAATGGCAGAAATTACAGATATGATAGATTCGACAGATATTACAAAGATGATTATGACAAAAGAGTTTATCCAACAGATATATCAAGAACTAAATATTCAACAAAGGGATATTTAAAAGGATATACAAATACGAGAGTATATGTATATGACGGAGATGATTATCTTGGAAGCGACACAACTGATAGTGATGGATATTTCAGAGTAACATGGGACAGCCCTTCTATTTCTACTTCAAGAAGTTTAGAATATTATGTATATGGTAGCAAATACAGCACAAATAATGGATATTCAATTATTCCTACTATAAACACAGTTAGTGCTGGAGCAAAATATGTAAGAGGTAATGCAGGGGCAAATGCAGATGTAACTATTTATGATTTAAACGGGGTTAAACTTGGTAGTGCAACTGCAGGTGACACTGGTATATACAATGTCACTTTAAATAGAGAACTAAAAGCTGGCGAAACTATTAAAGTTGAATCAAAAGAATCTGATAAGGTTGCAAAGACTGCTGAATACAAAGTTGAAGGTACATCAGTAGATACTGATGCAGAAAAACAAGTTGGCTATATTGCAGGATTTCCTGATGGAACGTTTAAACCTGAAAAAGAAGTTACAAGAGCAGAAGCTGTTAGAATGTTTGTAACACTTGTAAATGATGGAAAAGAAGTTCCAAAGAATTCTAAGACAGACTTTAAAGATGCAAATGACGCTTGGTATTCTGATGAAATTAATTTTGCAGTATCCAAAGGATTTATAAAGGGATATTCTGACAATACATTTAAACCAAATAATTCCATTACGAGAGCAGAATTTGCACAAATGATTTCTGTATTTGTTAAAGATGGTTATCCAGGAACTGGTTCTTTCAAAGATGTAAAGGGTCACTGGGCATCTGATGCAATAAATGAACTTTATGGAAATAAAATTGTGAGTGGTTATAAAGATGGCACTTTCAAGCCAGATCAAAAACTAACAAGAGCAGAAGCTGTAACAATTCTTAATTCAGTATTTGGCAGAAATACTAAATCAAGTTCTCTTTCAGATGTAAATGAAAGTTCACTAAAGAAATTTACAGATGTATCTAAGAGCCACTGGGCATATTATGAAATTCTAGATGCTTCTAATGGACACAAAGCTTCTAAATCTGGAGATTCAAGTGTTTGGAAATAAGTTTAAAATAAACTTTTAAAATTAAATTATGATGGACTAAGGTCTAATTAAGGCGGCAGGGGAAACCTTGCCGCTTTTATAATGATTATTTTATACAGTTTAATTACAATTAAGACATACATTATAGTTTTTGGCATCATTAACATAGCAATAGCAGGATTTATTTTCTTAAAAAGAATTACTGAGACATAAAATAAAAAGCTAAAGAACACATAGATGTGTAAATTTTTAAATTCATATCTCTTTCTAGTTTTAAATAAAAGAGTTATATCAATTAAGCTCATTGGCACAAAGGGAATGTTCGATAGTAAATCTTATTTT
This sequence comes from Peptoniphilus rhinitidis 1-13, assembly GCF_000246925.1. Lineage (NCBI taxonomy): Bacteria > Bacillati > Bacillota > Tissierellia > Tissierellales > Peptoniphilaceae > Peptoniphilus > Peptoniphilus lacydonensis. The sequence continues at coordinate 2,073 of NZ_BAEW01000015.1, forward strand.
TATATTTGTCAACAATTTTTGTATTTTTTAAAATGAAGGCAATTTATCTTTGTAAAGAATTACTATAATATTTTAAAAGTTTATTTTTTAGGGTATAATAATTGTGTCGAAATGTATAATAAAAAAATACAGGAGGTAAAGATGAAGATATTAGTGCCAATTGATGGATCAAAAAGTTCAAAAAAGTCTATTGACGTAGCAAGAGAGATGGGAGAAAAATTAGAAGCCGATCTTTTAATCTTGACGGTTACTCCAGAAACATCTGTGTTTGAACAATATCCTGCTAATTTTAATTTCACACTTGAAATAGACAAGGCAAATGTTGAAAGAGCAGAAATGATTTTAAATAACGCGGAAACAGATTTAAGTGGATATCCTTTTAATGTAGAAACTTTTTACACTTCAGGAAATCCTGGAGAACAAATTTGTAAGTTTGCAGATGAAAAAGATGTTGATTTTATTATAATGGGAAACAGAGGTCTTGGTGCTTTTTCAAGAACGCTTCTTGGATCTGTTTCAAATAAAGTTATAAATCATTCTAAAAAGTCTGTTCTTGTTGTTAAGGCAGATATTTAATATTAGGCGGGTTGACCGCCTTTTTATTTTGGTGAAATTTTATTATATTATGCTAGAGTTTATTTAATGAAAATATTTTCTTTGATATATGAAATTAAAAAATGTTTTCAGAAAGTTTAGAAAAGAAAAAATGGCAGATTAAAAAAGTAATTTATAAATCTATAAAAGTTTAAATACTTTTAGTTAAATAAAATCAAAAATTTAAGTAATAAAGAATGATTTGTTTATAAAATTTTACTATAATTGCAAGTTTAAAATATTGCTAAGACAAGGTTAATTAAAGTTTTTTGACAAAAGAAAGCTTGAAAAACTAACGCATAATGATATAATGGAAACAGTGGTATGTTAATTAAATAACATTCTTTAGAATAATTGTTAGGGGGATTTTAAATGGATTTTAGAATGGACAAGGAACATCTATTGTTACAACAAATGTATCGTGCATTTGCTGAAACTGAAGTAGAACCTGTTGCTGCTGATGTTGATGCAACAGAAGAAGTTCCTATGGAAAATGTTAAAAAAATGGCCAAATATGGTTTCTTCGGAATACCATTTCCAAAAGAATATGGTGGACAAGGTGCAGATTATTTAGCTTATTCAATGGCAGTTGAAGAACTTTCAAAAAAATGTGCAACTACTGGTGTAATTGTATCTGCTCACACTTCACTTTGTTGTGCTCCAATTTATGAAAATGGTACAGAAGAACAAAAGAAAAAATATTTACCAGATTTATTAGCAGGTAAAAAGATTGGTGCCTTTGGACTTACTGAACCAGGTGCTGGTACTGATGCAAGTGGACAAAGAACAACTGCTGTACTTGATGGTGATGAATATGTACTTAATGGTTCTAAGATTTTTATAACAAATGCAGGATTTGCTGATGTATTTGTTATAATTGCAATGACTGACAGAACTAAAGGAACAAGAGGAATTTCTGCTTTCATAGTTGAAAGAGGAACTCCAGGATTTACTGTTGGTGAACCAGAAGATAAGATGGGTATTAGAGGATCTTCTACTTGCGAACTTATTTTTGAAGATTGTAGAATACCAAAGGAAAATCTTCTTGGAAGAGAAGGAAAAGGATTTGCGCTTGCAATGAAAACTCTTGATGGAGGAAGAATTGGTATTGCATCACAAGCTCTAGGTATTGCTGAAGGTGCAATTGACGAAACTGTTAAATACACTTCTGAAAGAAAACAATTTGGAAGAAGAATTTCTCAATTCCAAAATACTCAATTTGAACTTGCAGATATGAAATCTACAGCAGAAGCAGCTCAACTTTTAGTTTATAGAGCAGCTGATGCAAAATACCATGGGGAAGCTTATGGACATTATGCAGCTATGGCTAAATTATTTGCAGCTGACGCAGCTAGCGATATAACTAGAAGATGTCTTCAATTATTCGGTGGTTATGGTTACACTCGTGACTATCCAATTGAAAGAATGATGAGAGATGCTAAGATTACTGAAATTTATGAAGGTACATCTGAAGTAATGAAGATGGTTGTATCTGGCTGGATGGGCGTTAAATAATCGGAAGGAGTATTATAGATGAATATATTAGTATGTATTAAACAAGTACCTGACACTAATGAAGTTAGACTTGACCCTGTTACAAACACTCTTATTAGAGAAGGTGTTCCAAGTATAATTAACCCTGATGATAAATCAGGTCTTGAAATTGCTCTAAGACTTAAAGATGAAAATCCTGATGATGTGAAAGTAACTGTAGTATCAATGGGACCTCCACAAGCTGAAATGGCATTAAGAGAAGCACTTGCAATGGGAGCAGACGAAGCAATTCTTGTAAGTGATAGAGCTTTTGGTGGAGCTGATACTTGGGCAACTTCATGCACAATTACTGCTGCTTTACAACATATTGATTTTGATATTGTTGTTTGTGGTAGACAAGCAATTGATGGAGATACTGCACAAGTTGGGCCACAAATTGCAGAACATCTTGGAGTTCCACAAGTTTCTTATGTTGAAGAACTAAAACTTGACGACGATAAGAAAGGTGTTACTGTAAAAAGACAATTTGAAGACAGATATCACATTATAGATGTTAAATTCCCATGCTTAATTACTGCTATTGCAGAATTAGCTGAACCTAGATATATGACAATTGGTAAGGTTTTTGAAGCTTATCAAAAAGAAATCAAAGTTTGGGGACTTGAAGATATTAAAGACAAGTTAGATATGGCAAACATAGGACTCAAGGGATCACCTACAAAAGTTAAAAAATCTTTCCCTAAACAAGGTAAAGGTAAAGGAGTTCTTTTAACAGACCTTACTGCAGATGAAGCAGCTCAAGCTATCGTTGCTAAACTTCAAGAAAAGTATATTATCTAATTGGGGGTTTAAAAATGAGTAAAGATGTATTTGTATTTATAGAACAAAGAGATAATCAACTTGAAAAAGTTGGAATAGAACTTTTAGGAAAGGCAAGAGAACTTGCCGATGCTCTAGGACAAAATGTTGTTGCAATGTTACTTGGCGAAAAAGTAAAAGATCATGCAGAAATTCTTATAAAACACGGAGCAGATAAAGTTATTGTAGTAGAAGATGAAATGCTTAAAGAATATGTTACAGAACCATATGCAAAAGCAATTACACAAATCATAAAAGAAAAAGATCCTGAAATCGTAATTTACGGTGCGTCATCAATAGGTCGTGACCTTGCTCCAAGACTTGCAGCAAGAATTCACACAGGGCTTACTGCTGACTGTACAAAACTTGAAATAGATGAAGAATCTAAAAACCTAATGATGACAAGACCTGCTTTTGGTGGTAATCTAATGGCAACAATTCTTTGCGAAGACTTTAGACCACAAATGGCAACAGTTAGACCAGGAGTTATGCAAGCACTTGATTCTGATGGTTCAAGAAAAGGTGAAATTGAAGAATTTAAAGTTGAATTTGATGACTCTGATATGAATGTAGAAATAAAAGAAATTTCTAAACAAGAATCTCAAAAGAAAGATATTACAGAAGCAAAAATTTTAGTATCAGGTGGACGTGGAATTGGTGGACCAGAAGGATTTAAACCACTTCAAGAACTTGCTGATACATTGGAAGCAGAAATTTCTGCATCAAGAGCATCAGTTGACTCTGGTTGGATTACAAAAGATCACCAAGTTGGACAAACTGGTAAAACTGTAAGACCAGAACTTTATTTTGCAATGGGTATCTCTGGAGCAATCCAACACGTTGCAGGTATGGAAGATTCTGATCTTATCATAGCAGTTAATAAAGACCCAGAAGCAGCAATTTTTGAAATAGCTGATCTTGGTGTAGTTGGTGATATTAACGCAGTTGTTCCAAAATTAATTGAATCAATTGAAAGAGAAAAGAAAATTAAAGCTGAAATTTAATTTTCTTTTAAAAATTGTAAATTTTGAGAGGTTGCATTTATTTGTGACCTCTTTTTATTTTTAATGAAATGTGAAAAAATTTAGTTGTGTTAAAGCGAATTTTAAAATTAATTGGTATGAATCCTCTATTGTAAAGAGATATCTCTAAATGGTATCATGTAAGAGGTGATATTATGAGGAAAAACTTTTTAATTGTGATTATGTGTAGCATTTTAATTTTTACAGGTTGCAATAAAAACAATAATCAGAAAATTAAAAATGGAAATAATGTAAATATTAGTAGTAATAATGCTAAAGATAGTGGGTCTAAAGTTTCTGGGAATATTGAAAAATATGATTTGGAATTTTATGAAACTTTTGACACTGTTGTAGATGTTGCAATTTATTCTGATGATAAAGATTTCGCAGAGAAGAATTTGCAATATACTAAAAAGAGATTTGAAGAACTTCACAAACTTTTTGATAATTATAAAAACTATGATGGGATAACAAATGTAAAAACTATAAATGACAATGCTGGTATTAAGGGTGTTGTAGTTGGTGATGTTTTATTTAATTTAATAAAGAATTCTATTGATGATAATAATATTATTTCACACAATACAGATGTTGCTATCGGACCAGTGACTGAACTTTGGAATAGTTATAGAGAATTATATGAAAGTGGAAAAACTGCTTCTGAAGTGAAAGAAATAAAGGGATCTACTCTTCCAAAGAATAGTGAATTAGAAAGATTGCGTGCTCTTACAAATATTAATAATATAAAGCTTGATGAAGAAAAAAAAGAAGTTTATCTCGAAAAAGAGGGTATGAAGCTCGATCTTGGTGCTACTGCTAAGGGTTATGCAACTGAAATTGTGGCAAGAGAATTGGAAGAAAGAGGAGTTACTTCTGGGATAATATCTGCTGGGGGAAATGTTAGGATAATAGGAAGTCCTGGAGATGGACGTGAATTTTTTAGTATTGGAATTCAAAATCCTGATTTAGAAAATGAAAATTCTATTCTTCTAACGATGAAGTTAAAGGATACTTCTGCTGTCACAAGTGGTGATTATCAAAGATATTTTGAAGTTGATGGAACTAGGTATTGCCATATTATAGATCCGGATACTTTAAAACCATCTAGGAGATTAAAGTCAGTTACGGTTATAAATAAAGATTCGGGATTGTGTGATTTTTTGTCAACAGCTGCTTTTAATTCTTCCAATGAAGAAATAGAAAGTTTGGCAAAAAAAACTAATTCAGCAATTATTTGGGTAGATGAAAATATGAAATTGAATTACACTGACAGTGCCAAGGAATATATTAAAGACTAGGGGTTGACATGAGGAATAACACACGAGGTTTAATTTTTCACATTTTGATAGTTTTTATAACTTTTCTTTTGGCAGCTCTCATAAATTTAAGTGATTCTGTTAGAAGATTGGTTTATGGAAATATTTTTTTCAAACTAATTGTAGTAGCTGTAATTTTTGTTTTGTATTTTAATTTTGGAAAATTACTTTCTAAGAGAAATGCAAAAAGTTTGGATTTTTTTGCTGGCAATTTAATTATTTTAATTGGTCTTATATTGTTTGGACTTGGATTTTTGGGACTTGGGACAAAAATTTTCAGCACTTCTGTGGGTGGAAGTTATTGGAAGTTTCCCCTTGAGTTTTTTCTTATGCCAGAAGTTTATTCAATAAAAGTTTTGGGAATTAAGTACAATGGATTTAGTCTTTTAGTAGCTGCACTTATACCTGGTATTATTTATGGCTTTAGCATAAAAATTTCCAGAGCAAGAATTATTAGAAGAAGTAGAGTTAGAAGTAGAAGAAGAAATATTAAATAGGAGGATTTGTGAAGGGAAGTATTTATAAATACGATAGTGAAGAGCTTTATAATGAAACTGTAAAAAGACTCGAAGATTTTGGAGTTGAATTAATTGAAATAGCAAAACTTGTTCAAGTTCTTCAAGGGGAGTATATTGAAAATTTGAGTTTGGAAAGATGCCTTGAAAGTGTTGAGAGCGTAATCAGAAAAAGAGAAGCAATTCATGCAATACTTACAGGACTTGCCTTAGATGATTTGGCAAATGAAGGAAAGCTTCCAGAGCCTATCCAATCAATTATATATGATGATGAAGGGCTTTATGGAGTTGATGAAATTTTAACTCTTGGCATTATAAATATGTATGGAACCATTGGGCTTACAAATTTTGGATATCTTGATAAGAAAAAAATTGGAATTATAAAAGATTTAGATGAAAAGAAAAAGGAAGAAAGAGTTACTACTTTTGCAGATGATTTAGTGGCAGCAATAGCTGCAGCGGCATCTGCAAGAATAGCACATCAAAATAGAAAATAAATTAACTATAAAATGCGGAAGGTTTTGTTGTCGTAGTCAATAAGACCTTCCTTTTTCAGTTTTGAAAGTTCTCTTGAAAGAGAAGAACGATTTAAATTTAAAAATTGTGCAAGTTCTGTAATATTAAAGTCAATTGTGAAATATTTTGAATGATTTTTTCTAGATTCATTAGATAGAAAGTATAAAATTTTTGCTCGAGTAGATGGAAGAGATAATAGATTTAATTTGTCGCGCATAAATAAATTTTTATTTGCCAAGATTTTTATTAAATTGTCGTTGACTTTTTCTTTTGAAATTGATGAACTTTCTTTAAAGGAATTGTAGTCAAAGAAAATCACTTCTGTATACACAGTGCTTTCAACAGAAAGAGGAATTTCTTCTATATTTTGTATAAGCACTGATTCTGCAAAAAGTGCTGGTGCAGATAATTTTGAAAGTATAGTTTTATTGCCAAAGTCATCATCAATTGCAAGTTCAATTTGACCACTTAATAGAATTCCAAAATTATTAATTTTGTCCCCAACGTTAAATATTGTAGTTCTGCTTGGATAATATTTTATATCAGACATAAATTTTTTAATTTCATTTAATTCACAATCATTTAGATTTTTAAATAACTCAATATTTTTCAATGCTTTTAGAATTTCCATTCAACACCTCATTTATATTGTAACATTAATTAATAGAATTATTTAAATTAATTATAATGAAGATTGAAGAATAAATTGTTAAATGTTAAACTATCATTAGGTTTAGTGAAGAAGAGGGAGGATATATGAAAGTTACTATTTGTATGGGTGCTAGATGTACCCTTATGGGGGCTAACGCTATATACGATGCTGTGGAATATTTGCAAGAGCATTTATGTGGACCAGATTCAGAACTTTGCTCAGCTGAGAATTTAGAAATTGAGTTTGCACATTGTTTAGATTATTGCAAAATTCACAAAAATGAAGCATCACCTGTTGTAATTGTAGATGACGAGATAATGCTAAAAGCGACTGCTCAAGAAGTGAGTGCAAAAATTATTAGCAAACTGAGAATTTGAGATAGAGGGAAAAAATGAAAGAAATTTATGGAACACTTGTTGACATAAGAAGAAAAGTTTTTGCAGAAGTTGCAAGAATTGCTTATAATGATTTAGATATTTCTGCTCTTGAGGATTCCAGTTATAGAATTGTGCCTGGAGAAGTTGCAAAGTATAGAAATGATATATTTAGAGAAAGAGCAGTTGTAGATGAAAGGCTTAGACTTGCAATGGGCCTTGATGTTAGAGAGATAGGAGTTTTTAAAAAAGTTACTGATGGGTTTGATGAAGTTGATATAGATACTAATGCTTATCAAAAACCACTTATAAATGTTATAAAATTTGGCTGTGAATCTTGCCCAACAAAATCTTTTTATACTACTGATAATTGTAGGAAATGTATTGCACATCCGTGTATAAATGTGTGCCCAGTAAATGCAATTTCAATGGGAAAAGATAGGACTATAATTGATAAAGAAAAATGTGTAAGATGTGGCAGATGTGAAGAAGCCTGTCCATATAATGCAATTGTAAAATATGAAAGACCATGTGCAGCTGCCTGTGGAGTAAATGCAATTTCATCAGATGAATATGGGAGAGCAGAAATAGACCATGATAAATGCGTGGCATGTGGAAGATGTATTACAGTTTGCCCTTTCGGAGCAATATCTGACAAAACACAAATTTTTCAACTTATAAAGGCAATTAAATCGGGCAAAAAAGTTTATGGAGCCATAGCACCTTCATATGTAGGACAATTTGGTGCAAACACAAGTGCTGAGCAAATAATAGAAGCCATAAAACAACTTGGATTTGAAGATGTAATCGAAGTTGCACTTGGAGCAGACCTTACGACTCTTCACGAAGCAAAGGAATACCTAGAGAGAGTGCCAGAAGATATACCTTTTATGGGTACAAGCTGTTGTTTTTCTTGGACTCTTATGATTAGAAATGAGTTCCCAGAATTTTTTGAACAGGTTTCAGATTCAGGATCTCCAATGAGATATACTGCAAATCACATAAAAGAGCAAGACCCAGATGCGGTAGTTGTATTTATTGGCCCTTGTACTTCAAAAAAGTTAGAAGCGATTGATACAAAAGTAAAAAGTGATGTAGACTTTGTGATTACTTTTGAAGAGTTAATGGGAATGTTCGTAGCAAAGAATGTTGAACCTTCAGAAATAAAAATTGAAGAAGATGTTGAAGACGGCTCTGCGCTAGGTAGAGGATATCCAATTGCTGGTGGTGTTGCCGAATCTGTTAAGGTTGTTGCAGAAAAAATGGAACCAGATAGAGAAATCCACATTCAAGGGGCACACACTCTTTCTGAATGTATGAAGATGCTAAAAATTGCAAAGGCTGGCAAGTTGGATGGATACCTCCTTGAAGGAATGGCTTGCCCTGGGGGTTGTATAGCTGGAGTTGGTACTGTTGCATCTGTAAACAGAGTTAAAAAACAAATTGAAAAATTCAAAAAGGATTCAATTTATAAAACTCCTCTTGAAAATGAGAATATAGCAAAAGAAAGAGAAGTTTTATAAAAATAAAACTAATAAATTTATAAAAAATTCCCCATAAATATTGACAAGAGAGGCTTTCTAGTCTAAAATATAGGTCATGTTTAAAAAGCCCCGGAATAATTTTTAAACTATTTAGGAGGAAAATTCATTGAAAAGCTACATGGCTAAAGCAAATGAAGTTGAAAGAAAATGGTATGTAATTGATGCTGAAGGAAAAGTACTTGGTAGAGTAGCATCTGAAATTGCAAGTATATTAAGAGGAAAGAAAAAACCTATCTATACACCACATGTGGACTGTGGGGACTATGTTATTGTAATTAATGCAGACAAAGTTGTATTGACAGGTAACAAAATGAATCAAAAGATTCATGCATATCACACTGGATATCCAGGCGGAAGAAAAGAAATTGTTTATTCTGAAATGATGGAAAAAAGACCTGAAAAAGTTATTGAACTTGCTGTTAAGGGAATGCTTCCTAAGAATAGACTTGGCAGAAAGATGATTAAAAAACTAAAAGTTTATGCAGGTAGTGAACATCCACATGCTGCTCAATCACCTGAAGTTTATGAAATTTAATTGGAGGTAAGAATGGATACTATACAATACAGAGGTACTGGAAGAAGAAAAAAATCCATCGCTCAAGTTAGACTTCTACCTGGCAATGGAAAATTTACAATTAATGGAAAAGATATTGAAGAATATTTTGATTATGAAACTCTAAGAACAGTTGCAAAAGAACCACTTGAACTTACTGATACCGAGTCATCTTTTGATGTAATTGTCAAAGTAGTTGGAGGTGGATATTCAGGACAAGCTGGTGCTGTTAGACATGGTGTTGCAAGAGCACTTCTTGAAGTTGATCCTGAATACAGATCAGTTCTTAAAAAAGCAGGATTCTTGACAAGAGATCCGAGAATGAAGGAAAGAAAGAAATACGGGCTTAAAAAAGCAAGACGTTCTCCTCAATTCTCAAAAAGATAATTTTATATTATTTTTACAAAGACCTTGGAAACAGGGTCTTTTTGTTTGCAATAAATTGTAAAAATGTATCTAAAAAATCTTTATTTATAATTTTCTATAAATTTAAAATAATTCTTGACAAATATTAAGCGAAATAATATTATCAAAATAAAGAGTAGTAATTAAAATTGAATACAAGGTAGAGGTTGTAACTGTGGATATCATGGACTTTAGATATTTAGATTATATGCACGATGTTAATGATTTTTTCACAAAAATACAAAAGGCAGAGGAACCTTTTGTATTGCCTAAATATGATATATATAAATGGGATACATATATGAGTTTTGATATAGATTCTAACAATCCTATATTTTAAAATCATAATTTTAATACATAGGATTGTTAGACTATTCTTCATGGTTTCATGAAGTTTGTACGCAGTAGGTTTTTGAGCCGAGGTGGTTATAATGGGAGGTGAAATGCAATGTCAAATAAAATACTTAAACTACAAGAAATGAAGGCTAACGAAAGTAAAGTAGTTTCTAGAAAATCTGGTTAAAACAGTAGTTTCAATGCTATAAGCCAAATAGCAATTGCTTAAAGTTAGTCCTAAATAATGAAAGAAACTATTAAATAATAAGACCGCCTTTAAGTTAATTATAATTTTGGTGGTCTTATTTCTTTAAAATTGGAGATGATTTTATGGAGGTTATTAAAGTAAAAAACCTTTACCATACTTTTGATGGAAGTAACTATATTTTAAAAGACATATCTTTATCATTAAAAAAGTCTGAGTCAATAGCGATTATGGGTCCTTCTGGTTCAGGGAAGTCAACACTTCTTTATTGTTTATGTGGTATGATAAGGGCTAGTAGAGGGGAGATTTTATTTTTAAACAAAGATATTAGGTCGCTTTCCGCAAGAGAGTTAAATGAACTGTATAGAAAAAATTTTGACTTTATATTTCAAGATATTAACTTAATTCCTGTCTTAAATGTAGAAGAAAACATTGAGCTGAAAAATAGTCTTATCAAAAAAAGACTAAATATAAAAGAATTAGAAGAAACTTTGAATCTGTTAAATTTAAGTGGTAAAGAGAAGTCTTATCCAGCAGAATTGTCTGGTGGTCAACGACAAAAAGTTGCCATAGCCAGGGCTCTTTTATTTAAACCAGACCTTATTTTTGCAGACGAACCTACAGGGGCACTTGATACCAATTCTTCTTACAATGTTTTGGAGGAAATGAAAAAGCTGAATGATATAGGTACAAGCACTATAGTTGTAACACACGACCCTAACGTAGCGATTCAAATGGACAGAGTACTATTTTTGCTTGATGGTCAGATTAGTCAAGAAATTAATAAGCCAAGCATCGGAGAGATTTTAGAAATTTTTACAGATCTTGAAGAAAACAAGAAATTAGGAGGGAAAGATTAAGATGAAAGTAAAAATTGCTATAAGGATGATTTGGAAAAATAAGCTAGTTAACTTATGGATGTTTTTATCTATGACCTTAATCTCTATAACTCTAAGTTTAACATCTGCGTGGTATTTGGCTACATTAAACCCAAATAATGATTTAATTTTTTCTACATTTAATAGAAAAAAAAATAATCTTATACTTGGAGACTTAGTGAATGGATCTCAACTTCAATTTTTAATGATTTTATTTTTTGGGTTTTTACTTTTAGTAGGGACAATTTATTTTTCAATAAAGCAGGAAGATAAAGATTGGGCTCTTTTAAAACTTAATAGTCTAAATAATAAAGAGATTATTGAAATTCTTTTATTTAGAACTTTAATTTTAAATATTATAGCTTCGGTTCTTGGAATATTTTTGTCTAGATTTTTTATAAAAGCTTATGTAAAGTTTTTCTTTTATTTTATTTTCAAGCCAGGATATGATAGTCTTTTAATGGTTAATCTAAGACCAGGATTACAATCTAGCGTAATAAGTTTATTAGCTATTTTTGTTATGGTTATTATAGCAAGTTTAACAGCAAGCATAAATGTTATAAAGACAAGACCTATAGATCTATTTATTAAATCAAACGAGATAGCAACTCTTAGCAAGAGAAATATTATTCTAAGAGCTATTATTGGTTTAATATTATTTTTCATATTTCTATATTATACTTTAATTAAGCCAGTAGAAACAGGGACTATAATAGATATTCAAGGAGTTGGAGCTTTAGCGATAGCTCTTGTTATAATTGTGGCCCCTATATTGATTCCGAAATTTTCTAGTTTAATAGCAAAAGTCTTGGTGTTAAAAAATTCGGCATTAGCTTCTTATTGTAGAGGTCGAGTTTTAATGAATACACAAAAAAATCTTTCGCTTGCCACACCCATTCTTTTAGCAGTTATAATACCTTCGATTTTTGCACTTTTTTCAGAGGCAAGTGTAGTAAGGATGAATAGAGAGTATAATGCTCAAAATAAGAAAATGGGAGAAGGGATATATGCCATTATAAATCCAACAAAAATAGATGCTTATGCTCAAGAAAAGCTATTAGAGATTAAGGGTACACAAGATTTAATAATTACAAACACCTTAAGCTATTATGATGCTGCAGAAGATGATCATTATGTAGGAGTTAATTACATTAATGATAAGAGTCTTATGGTTAATTTAGACCTCGAGGCAGGAAGTATAGATAATATATCTAAAAATAAGATTGGTGCAAGTAATGATTATGAACTTGGAGATGAAATAAAAATTACATATTATAATGGAGAAGAGAAGACATATAATGTGGTAGCAGTTTTTAAATCTGTGCCTTACCTGTTATTGCCGAAAATATATATTGACTATAATTCAAATGAATTCTTGCAAGGACTTGAAAAGATTGATAACAAGTTATATATGAGTAACTCAAGCATTGGAAAGGCTGAATTAGAAAAGAAAGTTAAAAAAATTTTACCAAGTTCAAGAGTTTTGACAGGTTCAGAAGATGTAAACGAATACTTAAAGAATTTTTCTGATCATGAATTTACAACAATAAAATTTCTTTATTTCCCTTGTATGATTTTAGCGTTGGTAATTATTGCTCAAAATATAATATCTTTAATTTCTTTTAAAGAAGATGATTTTAAATTATTATTTAGAATGGGCTTTACTAGAGGGGAAATAATTCTAGAAAATTTAGTAGAAATTCTGGCTACTATTTTTTCCGCCAATATTATGATAATTATGGTAATTTCTATAATGTTGGTTAAATTTACCAAGGAATTTAGTATAAATGAAATTACTATAGGAGCAAATCTTCCAATCAAAGTGTGTCTATATTTAAATATATTTTTTATTATAATATGTATTGTTATTACTGTAATAGTTTGTTTGTTGAAGACAGAGAAAACTAAAATGGTGGATAGGCAAATTTAAAAGGCTTGAATATTATGAAAATTACAGATTTATTGCAAATAGAGGTAAAAAAAGTTTGTTTTTTTGGTAATTTTATATATACTATATCCAGCTATGGATATAGTGGCTGCATTGCAGCTAGCTACAAGTGTAGATAGGCTTATCGAGGGCAATGTGTTCTCCTTCATTAATTATTTAATAATAGTTACATTTTTTGGACAATATCAGTTTTTTTCAGAAATTACGCTAACATAAAGGAACAAATATTTTTACAGTTACTTTCTAAAAAATCACGAACCCTAAGTGTAGGAAGAGTTTGTGATGACTTAAATAACAATGAAGGGATTGTTGACTTTTCTAAATACATAAATATGATGACTAATGACATTATATTAACAGAGAAGAGTCTTGGTTCGTTATTAAAATTTTTTTCTATATTAAGTACCATTATTTTTGTAACACTTGCGCTTATCAAATTCCACTATATTATATTTATAGTATCAACAATTTTAGGTATTGTGATGATTAAAATTCCTAAACTTTTTGAAGATAGAATAAAAAAACTACTGATGAAGTTTCTTTTGCTAATGAATCATTGCAAAGAAATATAACAATTTGGCTAAAAGGAAGCAAAGTGTTAAAGCATTTTAGAGCAGAAAATATGCTTTATAATATTAGTGAAAAGTATTCGGATTTGATTAAGAAAGCTAAAGTTGAACAGACGAAATGCATAACGAAGTCCAATTTTATTGTGAGTATTATGAATATATTTAGTCAGATTATTATATTAGTAATAACTGGTATTTTATCTTACAAAGGGAAAGTGTCTTTAGGATCAATTATTTCAGTTGTGAGTATATCTGGACAATTATTTAATTCATTGGATGAGTTTGGAGAGAGTTATGCTGAAGCGATATCATCTAATTTTTTGTTAAAGAAGTACAGTCTAATGGAAAAAGCGAATCCAAAGGATAAGATAATTTTAAGAGAATCTATAAAACTGAAAAATTTATCTTATAATTATGGTAATGAACAAATTAAATTTCCAGATATTATATTTAATGCAGGTGGAAAGTATATCATCTCTGGGAAAAGTGGAGTAGGGAAAAAAACTTTACTAAATATAATTTTTGGTTCTTTAGAGAATTATAAAGGAGATATTTTTTGGGATGATATAGATTATAAAGATTTAAACTTGGATAAGGGCATTTCATATATATCTCAAGACCCTTATATGTTTCTAGGAACTATTAAAGATAATATTATTTTGGATAAAGAGTATGATAAAAACTTATTTAATGAAATTATAAAGATAGGTAGACTACATAGTGTTATAGAATCATTACCTCTTAAAGAAAATACAGAAGTAGATAGTGATAATATATCGTTCTCAAAAGGAGAAATTCAAAGAATAGCAATTGCAAGAGCTTTATATCATAAAGAGACTGTATTAATTATAGACGAAGGCTTATGTAATATAGATAAATATAATGCAAAATATATAGAAAAGTATTTGTTTGAGAATCAAGAGTTAACAGTGCTTATGATAACTCATAATTTAAGTAAAGAGACGGAAAAGATTGTATCAAAAATTATTGAATTAAAGTAGTTTAAAATGATTATTTTAAAACTACGGATGTATAATTTTGAAAAGTATATTATAACTAATCATTGTATTGCAAGTATGGATATGCTAATTAAATTTTTAGATTAAGATTATAAAGTACAATATTAGTTGTTGTTAGTATAATAAAAAATAAGTAGATGTAATCGTCATAAAAGATTAGGGTATTAACTTATATTATTTAATTTAGCGTAATTTTGATAATTTTTTTCACATAAAAATATCTGTTAGAGATTTACTCCCCTAGAGATATTAAGAGCCTGTTATTGTTATCTTACATCTTAATGGGTACTCATTTGTATTTTTGTTTTATTACATTGTACATTAGAAATGCTTTTTATGTGTATGGGTGGCTAATTATGTATACAAATTTATAAAAAATCTTTATTATCCATTCATTCTACACTTTACTTCATATTTGATGTATAATATGGAAAACTAAAAGGGAGGAAAACATGAAAAAGTTTAAGAGAATTTTAGTAGCGAATCGTGGAGAAATTGCAATTAGAATATTTAGAGCAGCAAGAGAAATGGGGATTCGTTCAGTTGCAATTTATTCTGAAGAAGACAGACTTTCACTTTTTAGAACTAAGGCAGACGAGTCTTATTTAATTGGCAAAGGCAAATCTCCTCTTGATGCCTATCTTGATATTGATGAAATCATAAGTCTTGCTAAGAAAAAAGGTGTAGATGCGATTCATCCTGGATATGGTTTTTTATCTGAAAATCCTGAATTTGCACGAAAATGCGAAGAAGAAGGGATTGCTTTTATTGGACCAAGATCAGAAGTTATGGAAAAACTTGGAGATAAAATAACGTCTAAAATCGTTGCAAAAGAAGCAGGTGTTGCAACAATTCCTGGAATTGAAAAGCCAATAAAGAGTGAAGAGGATGCTATTTTATTTGCAAAATCATGTGGATATCCAGTTATGATTAAGGCTGCTGCAGGCGGCGGTGGAAGAGGAATGAGAATTGCTGAAAGTGAAGATGAACTTTTGGAAAAGTTTCAGTCTGCAAAGAATGAAGCCAAAAAAGCCTTTGGTGATGATTCCATGTTTATCGAAAAATATCTTGACAAGCCAAAGCATATTGAAGTTCAAATTTTGGGTGACGAATTTGGAAATGTAGTTCATCTTTATGAAAGAGATTGTTCTATTCAAAGAAGACATCAAAAAGTAATTGAATACACACCTGCTTTTTCACTTCCAAAATCTCTTAGAGAAGAAATTTGTGAAGACGCACTAAAAATTGCAAAATCTATTGGATATTCAAATGCAGGTACTGTTGAATTTTTAGTTGATTCAAAGGGCGATCACTTTTTCATAGAAGTTAATCCTCGTATTCAAGTTGAACACACTGTAACGGAAATGTGCACTGATATAGATATTGTTCAGTCACAAATTTTAATAGCAGAAGGTTATAAACTTTCAAGTGACGAAGTTGGAATAAAGAGCCAAGATGAAATAGTACACAGAGGCTTTTCTATCCAGTGTCGTGTGACGACTGAAGACCCTCTAAATAATTTTATGCCAGACACTGGACAAATTAATTTATACAGATCGTCTTCTGGGTTTGGAGTAAGACTTGATGGTGGAAATGGATTTACAGGTGCAGTTATTTCTCCATACTATGATTCACTTCTCGTTAAGGTCATTACAGAAGCGAGAACTTGGGAAGACACTATTAGAAAAGCAAAGAGATCTCTTTCCGAGTTAAAAGTAGGTGGAGTTAAGACAAATATTGGATTTTTATTAAATGTTTTAAATACAGAAGAATTTAAAAAAGGAACTTGTGAAACTGGATTTATAGAAGAGCATCCGGAATTATTTGAGATAGAAAACTCTAGGGATAAAGAGCTTAGGATTATGAAGATGCTTGGAGAGAAAATTGTAAATGACAAAAAAGTTTTAAAGAAAAATTTTGATGTTCCACAAGTTCCAAAATTTGAGAAAAAAGAATTTGAAGGATACAAGCAAATTTTTGACAAGCTTGGTGCAGATGGTTTAAAGAATTATATTTTACAAGAAGAGAAACTTCTATTGACAGATACCACTATGCGTGATGCACATCAATCACTTATGGCTACGAGAATGAGGACAGTGGATTTAGTTAAAATTGCAGAAGCTTTAAATTATAACATGGGAGAACTTTTTTCTGTTGAAATGTGGGGCGGAGCAACTTTTGATGTAGCTTACAGATTTTTACATGAAGACCCATGGGAAAGGCTTAAAATTTTGCGTGACAAAATGCCAAATATGCTTTTACAAATGTTAATTCGTGGAAACAACACTGTTGGTTACAAAAATTATCCTGATAATGTTGTAGTGAAATTTATAAAAGAATCTTCAAAAAATGGAATTGATTTATTTAGAATTTTTGATTCACTTAACTGGCTTCCAGGCATGCAACTTTCCATTGATGAAGTTCTTAAAAATGGAAAAATAGCAGAAGCTACAATGTGTTATACTGGAGATATTTTAGATGAAAAGAAGGACAAGTATTCTATAAAATATTATGTGGACTTGGCAAAAGAACTTGAAAGGACAGGGGCACAAATTATTGGAATAAAAGATATGTCTGGACTTTTAAAACCTTATGCAGCAAAAAAATTAATTAAGAATTTAAAAGAAGAAGTTGGTGTGCCAATTCACCTTCACACTCATGATACTACTGGAAATGGTGTTGCTACAATTTTACAAGCGACAGAAGCTGGAGTTGATATTGTCGACACAGCGGTAAACTCTATGAGTGGACTTACTTCTCAACCTGCTCTTAACTCTGTTGTAGCTGCACTTAAAAACACTAATAGAGATACAAAAATTGACTTAGATAAAGCTGAAGAAATCTCAAAATATTGGGCAGCAGTAAGACCAGTTTATGAAAACTTTGAATCTGATTTAAAATCTGGAACTACAGAAATTTATAAATATGAAATTCCTGGAGGACAGTATTCAAATTTAAAACCACAGGTTGAAAGTTTTGGCCTTGGACACAAGTTTAAAGATGTAAAAGAAATGTACAAGAGTGTAAATGAAATGGTAGGGGATATTGTAAAAGTAACACCTTCATCAAAAATGGTGGGCGACTTTGCAATTTTCATGGTGCAAAATGACTTAACTCCAGAAAATATTTTAGAAAAAGGAAAGAATCTCGATTATCCAGATTCTGTGATGACTTATTTTAGAGGAATGATGGGACAACCTTATGGAGGATTTCCTAAGGATCTCCAAGAAATGATTTTAAAAGGAGAAAAGGAAGTTACAGTTCGCCCAGGCGAACTTTTGGAGGACGAGGATTTTGACAAAATAAAAATACATTTGGAAGAAAAGGGGATTGAACCAAGCGAAGAAGATTTGATTTCATCTGCACTTTACCCAAAAGTATTTGATGATTATATTGATTATATAAAGGAAAATGGTGAAGTTTCTAGAGTTGGATCTGATGTATTTTTCCATGGACTTATGGAAGGGGAAACGGCAGAGATTTCTATTGAAGAGGGAAAAACTTTAATAGTTACTTTAATTGAAATAGGAAAACTTTTAGATGATGGAACTAGAAATTTAACTTTTGAAATAAATGGATCAAGAAGAACTGTAAACATAAAAGATAAAACTGTAAAAGATTTCGAAAATGATAAAGATGAAAAGATTTATGCAGATCCAAAAAATGAAAAAGAAATTGGGTCATCTATTCCGGGAAAAATTGTAAAAGTTTTAGTTTCTGAAGGTGACAGTGTTAAAAAAGGGGATAAATTATTTATAGCGGAAGCTATGAAAATGGAAACAAATATTGTTGCTAATGTAGATGGGAAGATTAACAATGTTTTTGTTCGAGAAGGTGACATGGTTGAAAGTGGAGAGCTACTAGCAAGTGTTGAATAAAAAGATTTATTCTGGGTAGAAATTTATTAAATAATAGTTTTAATATTTTATCGATACAAAGGAAGTGCGAAATGAAAAAGCTTTATAGGTCTAGAGAGGACAGAATATTTGCAGGAGTTTGTGGAGGTATTGCAGAGTATTTTGGAATAGATTCAACTATTGTAAGAGTTCTTGCATTTTTGTTAATTGTCCCAGGTGGACTTAGTATTTGGGCGTATATTATTCTTGCTATTATAATACCTAAGGAACCTTCTGGGAAAGATTCTATAAAAGATGATTATGGCGAAGAATTTTATTCTCCCAAAGGAGATTACAGAAAAGAATATGAAAGACAAAAGAGAAAGTCTGATGATGACTTTTATTAAAATTTTTAGAAAGAGGCGTTGGCCTCTTTTTTTTAGCTTTTAATGCATAAAAAATTTTTAAGTTTTTAAAACTTATTTTGAAAAAAGCGTCAAAATTATTTTCTGTATTTAATTGTGAATTATTGATACAATATTGAAGAGGTGTTTTAGTTGATTACTCTTGAAGGAATTGTGGAAAGAATAATTTTTAGAAATGAAGAAAATGGCTATACTGTTGCGAAAATAAATTCAGAAGATGGAGATTTTGTAATTGTTGGCAGTGCGGCGATTTTTAAAAATAATTTTCATTATAAATTTATTGGAGATTTTACATATCACAACAAATATGGTGAACAATTTTCTTTTACAAGTTTAGAAGAAATATCTCCAGAGGGTGATGCTGCAATAATAAATTATCTTTCAAGTTCAATGATACCTCATATTGGCGAGAAAATGGCTAAGAGGATTGTAGATAAGTTTAAGGACGAAACCCTAGAAGTTATAGAAAAGAATCCTGAAAAGCTCCTTTCTGTTGAAGGTATTGGCAAGAAAAAGTATAGAGATATAAAAGAAGCTTTGGATAAGCAATATGCTATGCGAAAAATATTTTTACATTTTTCACAATATAATCTTTCTACTTCTGCAATTTTAAAAATATATAAGGAATATGGAGATAACTCCATAGATGTAGTGATGAAAAATCCCTATGATTTAATAGGAAAAGTGAAGGGACTTGGTTTTAAAAAAGTAGATGAAATTGCGCAAACTATTGGCATAGATAAGAATTCTTATTCTAGAAAAATTGCTGGACTAAAGTACACACTTTTACTTGCAAATCGAGATGGACATACTTATTTACCCTTGGATAAACTTATAGAGGTTTCTGAGAAAATTTTAAATTTAGAATTTGAAAATGCCGATGAGATTGCAAGGGCTTTAACTCTTGAAAAAAATTTTTTTGTTGAAAAAGATGGAGAGAATTATAACTGTTATATTGCGAGGTATCTTGCTGCTGAAAATTATGTTGCTGGAAAATTAAATGATTTAAATATTTCCTTTGATGAAGATATAGAAATTGATGAAAAAATTTCTGATACTGAAAAGTTTAGAGGTATAGAACTTTCTTCTTCTCAAAAAAGAGCCGTAAAAGAATCCATAAATAGCGGTGTTTTTGTTATAACTGGGGGCCCAGGAACAGGAAAGACAACGACACTTAAAGTTTTAATAGATATTTTTGAGTCCATGGATAAAGTTATAAAACTTGCTGCGCCAACAGGAAGAGCAGCAAAGAGAATGAAAGAGCAGACTGATCGTGATGCTTTTACGATTCACAAACTTTTGGAGATTGGGTTTGCTGGCGACATGGATTTTTCAGATATTGAAGAGCTTGATTGTGATGTTTTAATTGTAGATGAGGTTAGTATGGTGGACATACTTTTAATGGAAACACTTTTAAAGTCTATTGAAAGCCCAACAAGACTTATTTTAGTTGGCGATAAAGACCAACTTCCGTCTGTGGGAGCGGGAAACGTTCTTTCGGATATTTTAAAGTCAAAGGCAATTAAATCTGTAAATTTAGAAGAAATTTTTAGGCAGTCTGAGAAATCTATGATAGTAAAAAATGCCCATCTTATAAACAATGGCAAGATGCCTATTTTAAATGTTGGAGATTTTTTTATGATTTCTGAAAGAGGGGAGATAAAGGGACTTGAGATTATAAAAGACCTTGTTAAGAGCAGACTTCCAAATTATTTTAATGTAAGTGAATCTGATGTGCAGGTTTTAACTCCAACTAAAAAGGGAAATCATGGTACAATTAATTTGAATAAAGTTTTACAAGAACATTTGAATAAAAGTGAAGAACACTTAGAATTCGCAGGCAAAAAATTCAAATTGGGCGACAGAGTTCTTCAGACTAAAAATAATTATGAGCTTGAGTCAAAAGTTGAAAATGAATTTTATGAAGATGTAGAGAAAGGTGTTTTCAATGGAGATTTAGGTTATATTTCAAAAATTGACAGAGAAAATAAAAAAGTTACAGTTATTTTTGATGACGTGAGGAGTGTAGAATATAATTCTGAAAATTTAGATGAACTCACTCTTGCCTATGCTATGACTATTCATAAATCTCAGGGCAGTGAATTTCCAGTAGTTGTAATACCATTATTTCGTGCAGCGCCAATGCTTCAAACGAGAAATTTAATATACACTGCAATTACGAGGGCAACAAAGGCAGTGGTTTTAGTTGGAAAAAGTGAATATTTGGTAAAAATGATTGAAAATAATAAAACTGTACACAGATATTCAAATTTGTCAAAGAAATTGAGGTTGGCAAATGAAAATAAGAGAGTTTAATTGCCCAAATTGCGGAAAGAAAGTAAATACTTATGGACTGTGCAAAGACTGCGATGAATTAATTGATAGAAATCCAAGATATTATTATGATATAGAAGGGCTAGATGAATTAATAGTTGCCTCGACTTATTCTGGGCTAATGAAAAAACTTATAATTCAGTTTAAGTTTTATGAAAAATTATCTTATAAAGACATAATATCAGAAATTATGATTGAAAAACTTTTGGAAAAAAATTTGTCCAAAGAAGTTTTAACTTACGTACCCATGTATAAAATAAGAGAATCACAAAGAGGGTTTAATCAGTCTAAAATGTTGGCAGAAAAAATTGCAAAAAATACGGATATGAAATGTGAAGATATATTTATAAAAACCAGGGATACTAAATTTCAAGTTGGACTTACTAAAAAGGATAGAGAAAAGAATTTAAAAAATTCCTTTGGAGTACTTAATAAAGTAGACGAAATTATTATTGTAGATGATGTCATAACTACAGGATCAACTTTAAGGGAACTGACAAAAATTGCAAAGGTAAATGGAATAAAAAAAGTGACTGCACTTGTTGCAGCCACAGAAGTTGCTTAGTCTTTTATATTTTTAAACATGGAGTCATGTCTTGGCCAAATATTTAGCGTTTTAAAGTATTTCATTGAATAAATTGTGGAATTTATTTCTGCACCTATTAAAATAATTACAGATAATAAGTATAACCAAACTAAAAATACGATAATACCACCAAGAGATCCATATGTTATGGAATATTTTCCGAAATTTGATACATAAAACCCAAATACAATAGAAACTATAATTACTCCAAGTGTTGAGAATACTGCTCCAGGGAGAACTCCTTTAAAGGTTATCATATGTTCCTTGCTATCTGAAGGAGAAAATTTATATAAAAGCATAAAAATTATTAGCATATAGCCAAGTGGGATTACATTTTTACCAAGGCTCCATATTTTGTTAAAGACTGCACTTTCAGCACCTAAATAACTCATTACAGTTTTATAAATTATTTCTCCAAATATTTGCGTAAATATAAGCATAAAAAACATTATGATTAGAGATATGGTAAAAATTAAAGCTAAGAATCTAAGTTTGAAAAAATTTCTTTTTTCTGAAAATCCATAGGATAGATTTATTATTTTAATTAGCTTAAATACTGCAGTTGATGCAGTAAAAAGACCTGCTATAAATGAAATTGTGAAAAATGAACTTGAAGATGCATTTTGTAATTCTTTAAGAAAGGTTGTTACAGTATTTTGTATATCCGCTGGCAAGACTTCTAGCATTGAAAAAATATATTTTAGATTGAGTATTCCCGAGAAGTTAATTGCGTTAATAAGAGATATTAAAAAAGGAAATACTGATAGAACTAAAAAGTAAGTTAAACTCGCACCATAGGATAGAATGTCGTGGTTTAATATTCTATATGTCAATTTGTCAAAGAAAGTAAAAACTTTTTTATCTTTGATTTTATCTATACGATTATTTAAAAACTTCATTAAACACCTCTGTTGTATTATATATTAAATTTTATAGAAGAACAATTAGTTTACATTATAAAAAATGGTAAAGGATGATGATTATGAATTACAATATACTAGTTTGCGATGATGAAAAAGATATTTTAGGTGCAATAGAAATTTATTTGAAAGCAGATGGACATAATGTTTTTACTGCCACAGATGGAATGTCTGCTCTTAAAATAGTAGAAGAAAATGAGATTCATCTTGCCATAGTTGATATAATGATGCCTGTTATGGATGGTATTTCACTTATCATGAAGATGAGAGAAATTACGAATATACCTATAATAATTCTTTCTGCAAAAAGTGAGGTTACTGATAAAATTGTAGGGTTAAATGTAGGAGCAGATGATTACATAACAAAGCCTTTTAATGCTGTGGAGCTAACGGCAAGAGTAAATTCTCTAATAAGAAGATATTTTTCTCTTGGAGCTTCTAATATACAAACAGGGGACTTGAAAATTGGAAGAGTTAGCATCTTTGATAAGTCGAAAGAAGTTAGGGTTGAAGATGAAGTAGTTAGTTTAACCCCATACGAGTATAAAATATTGTATTTACTTATGAAGAATCCTGGAAGAGTTTTTTCTTCAAATGAAATTTATGAAAGTGTGTGGGAAGAGGAAGCCATTAATGTTAGAAAAATAATTTCTGTTCACGTTTCACATCTTCGTGATAAAGTTGAAATAAATCCGAGAAAACCAGATCTCATTAAATCAGTTTATGGAATGGGATATAAAATTGAGGACAAGTGATGGGTCTTAAAAGTTTAAAAAGATCTATTAGAGATGTAATTATAAATTTAATAGAAAGAGTTTTTATAGAAAACATTTTTGTTTCTTCTACGATTATCTTTGAGCTTTTTAATATAAATAAATATTTTATGATGACATGGATATTTACTATTTTATTTATGTTCTTAAAAATAAAAAGAGGAAAATTTACAGACACTGTTTTGACATATAATTTATTTAAATATAGACAGTTTAAAAATTTTAGACTTTTTGGGACTTTAAATGTAACTTTAATAATTTTATGTATTCTTTTTTATAGTTTAATACCAAGAGAGATTGTGCTTTTAAATGTTCTTCTTTTTATGATTCTTCGAGCAGTTATAATAGTGGAACTTCAATTTGCACAAAATTCACTTTCAATTGAACTAGTAGAATCTATTTTATATGGGTATGATTTTAAAATTCCAGAACCCTTTGAGAATGAGTACTTGGAGAAAATTACAATTTTGATGGAAGATTTTAAAAAGCGTGACAAAAAAAGATTGGAAGATAGTTTTAGGACTGAAAAATCTAAAATGGAACTCATAACTAATATATCTCACGACTTGAAGACACCTCTCACTTCAATAATTAACTATGCAGATTTGCTTTCAAAGAAAAATGAACTAGATGATGAGGCCAAAAGTTTTATAAATATTTTAAATAGAAATTCTTCTAGACTAAAGGATTTAATTGTGGATTTAATATTTGCGTCGAAAACTAGTACCAAAGATATTTCAGTGGAAAAATCGCTTGTGGAATTAAATGAGATGATTCTTCAAATTTATGGAGATTATGATTCTCTTTTTAAGCAAAAAGATTTGGACTTTTTATATAGTTCAACAAGCGATGAGATTTTAATTTATACAGATGTAAACTTATTTGTAAGAATTGTTGAAAATCTTTTTTCCAACGCTTACAAATATTCAAAAGAAAGTACTAAAATTTTAGCTGGAGTTATTGAAAGAGAAAATAAGATTGAATTTTATGTAAAAAATTTGATGAAAGAAAAATTAAATATGAGTAGCGAAGAACTTTTTCTTGAACTTTCGAAATCAGATAGATCTAGACACAGTGAAGGATCTGGACTTGGACTTAATATAGTTAAAAACTTGTCTGAAATTTTGGGAGGAGAAGTTAAGATTTCTATTCATGGGCAGTGGTTTGATGTTCACGTAATTCTTTTGAAAGACTCTTAATGATTATATTATTGACAATGGATTATATTTGAAATAAAATAAAAAGAAACCACAGGTTTTTCATAATGGCAATTTTAATTAATTGCCATTTTTTTGGTTTTATTTTTAATAGGGGGATATATGATTGAAGAATTTGGAATAAAAAGTTTTAATAAAAAGAAGATGAAAGAAAATCTTCCATATCCGATTTATCTAAAGTGGAAAGAAGCTCTTAGAAACGAAAAAGATTTAGACAGAGAAACAGCTGATGCCATAGCTCATGCAATGAAAGATTGGGCACTTAAAAATGGTGCAACTCATTTTGCACACTGGTTCTTGCCACTAAGTGGGCACACTGCAAAAAAACATGAGGCGTTTATAACAAGAACTTCTGATGGCGAGCCAATAAATAGATTTTCTGGGAAGGAACTTGTAAAAGGTGAACCAGATGCTTCGTCTTTTCCAAGTGGAGGTATGAGATCTACTTTTGAAGCTAGGGGCTACACTTATTGGGACCTTACGGCAAATTCTTTTATAATTGGAAATGTACTATATATTCCCACAATTTTTATGTCTTACAAAGGTGAAAAACTTGATAAAAGAGGACCTCTCATTGATTCTATAAAAATTTTGAGTGATGAAGGCGTAAAAATTGTAAATATTTTTCGCAAAGATGAATATGCTTATAGGATGAGAGTAAAGGTTGGGCTCGAGCAAGAATTTTTCTTAGTAGACAAAGAAATTTATAAGAGGAGAAGTGACCTTAAAAATATTGGAAGAACTATTGTAGGAGCACCTTCTCCAAAGGGACAGGAGTTATCAGATCATTACTTTGGACAAATTCCTGCAAGAGTTGAAAAATTTTACAAAGATGTTGATGAAAAACTATACGGCCTTGGAATTTATTCTGAAGCTGAACACAATGAAGTTGCTCCAAATCAATTTGAAATGGCAATTTTATTTGAGAATGTAAATGTGGCAATAGATGACAATCAACTTCTCATGAATATCTTAAAGGAAACTGCACTTGAAAATAATTTGGTCTGTCTTTTTCATGAAAAACCTTTTGCGAATGTAAATGGTTCGGGAAAACATAATAATTATTCAATTGTAACTAATTATGGTTTAAATGTTTTTGATCCAGGGGATGATCCTTACAACAACAATATATTTTTGTTATTTGTGTCAGCACTAATTGAAGCCACAGATAAATATCAAGATCTTTTGAGGGTGAGTGCATCTTCCACATCAAATGATTTTAGGCTTGGTGCAGATGAAGCACCTCCTGCCATTATTTCGCTATTTTTGGGAAGTGACTTAGAAGAGCTTTTTAAAGATATAAAAGAGGAAAGACATTATAAAAAAGAAGACGATAATATTTTTACTGGTTACAATCTTTTAAGTGTTCCAAAGGATTCTAGCGATAGAAATAGAACTGCTGCTGTCGCTTTTACGGGAAATAAATTTGAATTTAGGATGCTTGGTTCTTCTAAAACTGGCTCTGATTTAAATATAACACTTAACTGTGCTATTGCAGATTCTTTGGCAAATATGTATGAAAAATTAAAGCCTTACATAGGCGATGAAAAGAAACTTAGAGAAAAAACTCTTCAAATTGTAAGAGATACTATGAGAAGTCATGACAGAATAATTTGTGATGGAGATAATTATTCAGATGAGTGGAAAGAAGAAGCAAAAAAGAGGGGACTTTCTAATCACAAAACTTATTTTGATGCACTTGTATCACTAAAAGATTTTGACTATACAGATATATTTTTAAAGAGAAAAATTTATACGGAGAAAGAAATAAATGCAAGTTATGAAGTTAATTTAGAAAAAGTTGTAATCTATCATACTTTAGAAGCTAAAATAATGATTGATATGATTGATAAAGATATTTTGCCAGAAGGAATTTCTGAGTTAAAAGATATTTCCCATGTTCTTTCTTTTAAAAATAATGAATTAATATCTAAGAAGTATGATAAAATAGATTCAATGATTTCTAAGTTAATTAAGTGCCAAGAAGATTTGAATATCTTAATAGAACATTCGAAAAAAATAGAGGATATATACAAAAAGGCAGAGTATGTAGAGAATAATATTGCAGCAAAACTTCTTGAAACTAGAAAAGTTGCAGATAATATGGAAAAATTAATTTCAAGAAAAAATATTACTTTGCCATCTTATGAAGACATTTTTAATTCGCTAAGCTAGGAGGAGTTATGACTAAGTTTATATTTGTTACAGGTGGAGTTGTTTCAGGAATTGGAAAAGGAATTTCTGCTGCAAGTATTGGAAGACTTTTAAAAGATAGAGGTCTTTCTGTATTTATGCAAAAGTTTGACCCATATCTTAATGTAGATCCAGGAACTATGAGTCCTTTTCAACATGGAGAAGTTTTTGTGACAAGAGATGGAGCAGAAACTGATTTAGACCTTGGACATTACGAAAGATTTATAGATGAAGAACTTACAAAGGACGCTTCTATCACTACTGGAAAAGTTTATTCCACTGTAATTGCAAAAGAAAGACGCGGAGATTATGATGGTGCCACTGTGCAAGTTATACCTCACATAACAAATGAAATAAAAAATGCAGTATATAAAGCTGCAAAGGAATCAAGGGCAGATGTAGTTATTACAGAAATTGGCGGAACAGTCGGAGATATTGAATCACTTCCATTTTTAGAAGCTATAAGACAAATTCACTCTGAAAATAAAAAATCTGATGTACTATTTGTCCACACAGTTTTAGTGCCAAATATTCCTGGCTCAGATGAATTAAAGACAAAACCAACCCAACATTCTTTTAAGGAACTAATGAGCAACGGAATAAAAACTGATGTAATAATTGTAAGATCAAATGGAGTTGTTACAGATGATCTTAGAGAAAAAATTTCTCTTTTCTGTGATGTTCCAGTTGAAGCAGTTATCCAATCTACAAATGTAGATTTAATTTATGAAGTGCCTCTAGTATTTCACAATCAACATTTAGATGATTATATTTTAAAAGAACTTGACCTTGAAGACAGACCTAAATCTAATGGAAATTGGAAAAAGATGGTGGATAGGTTTAAGGATGTAAAAGGCGAAGTTAGTATTGGACTTGTTGGTAAATATGTGAGTCTTCATGACGCTTATCTCTCTGTGACGCAAGCATTAACTGATGCTGGCTGCGAAAATGGTGTTAAAGTAAATATAAAATGGTTAAATTCTGAAGAAATTGAAAAAGATTCTAAGATTTTAAAAGGACTTGATGGGATAATTGTTCCAGGTGGGTTTGGTTCTCGTGGAACTGAAGGAATGATAATGACAAGCAAGTACGCTCGTGAAAATAATGTGCCTTACTTTGGGATTTGCTACGGGATGCAAATTGCACTTATTGATATCGCCAGAAATAAACTTGGATATAAAGGTGCGAACTCAACAGAAATAGATCCAGAAACAAATTATCCAATAATAGATCTTTTAGAAAACCAAAAGAATATTAAAAATGTTGGTGGGACATTAAGACTTGGAAATTATGATTGTACAATTCATAAAGATACTTTAGTTTATTCACTTTATGGTGAAGAAAAAATAAAAGAAAGACACAGGCACAGATATGAATTTAACAATGATTACAGAGGAAAAGTTAGATCTGCAGGAGTAGTTTTTTCAGGAATAAATGAAGATAAAGATTTAGTTGAAATAATTGAATTAAAGGATAGTGACTTTTTTGTCGCTTGTCAATTCCACCCAGAATTCAAATCAAGACCAACAAAAGTACACCCTCTATTTAATGGATTTATAAAAGCGGCAATAAATAATAAAAATAAATAATTTTTGTAGGAATATTTTTAGCTTAATGTTACAATAATAAAATTTTTTAAAATTTAAAATAATTAGTTTAGGTATCAATCAGGTTTAATGGTTGATATTTTTTTGTTTTGTAAAACTAAAAAAGCTCCTAGATTTTCTAGGAACTAAATTAATATAATTATAGGAACTTGTCTTTTAAGTTGTCCCAATAGGAATTATTTGAAAAGACGAGTTTTTTTATTACTTTATTTGAAAGTCTGATGTTTACCCTGTGAAGGTTGTTAAAAAAGTATTCAGAACCGTCAACTAATAAAAGATTTGAGTCCTTGTATCTTTTTTCCACAACTAGAGAAATTGTGTGAACTCCTGGAACTATTACAGAAGATCCAAGAGATCTGTATGCAGCAGAATTAACTGGAGAAATTGGTGTCATTTGCAATACGTGAAGACTTGGATAAACTATTGCCCCTCCACTTGAAAAGTTGTATGCAGTAGAGCCTGAAGGAGTTGAAACTAAAACTCCGTCACCAGAAAATTTTTCTACATGGTTTCTGTCTATAAATACATTCATGTGAATAGTTTTAGAATGAGCGGCTTTTAATACTACTTCATTTATGGAATAAAATTTATAAACTTTATTTTTGGTATATATATCTGATCTAATGAGTTTTATATCGTCAACATTGTAATTGCCATTTTTGTAGTCTTTTACCAATTTTTCTATTTCATCTGGTTTTATTTCTTGATAAAAGCCAAGATGTCCTGTGTTTATTCCGACAAAGGGCATATCAGGAAAGTCGTTTTTGTGTATAGCTTTTATAAAGGATCCATCACCACCTATACAAATTGAGAGCTCTGCATTTTTATTGAACCCATTAAAAGGTTCGTATCCATAGTTCGTTAGGACTTTGTGCAAATTTGTGGCAGTTTTTTTTGATTCGTAATTTGCATTTGTGATTATATTTATAATATTTTTTGACAAGGTTAAACCCCCTTGATTTTTTTCTTTATTATTTATATTATAAACGAATAAACTTACATTGACTAGAGGTGTAAAATGTATAGGTTAAATTCCAAGGACTTTTTAAATTTTAGAGTTGGCAAAGAAATTAAATTAAATGATTTTTTGCGTGAAAAAAATTTGTCTTCAAGGTTAATTAGAAGGTCTGTTAAAAGCGAAAGCATATATTTAAATGGAAAGTTAAATAAAAAAAATAAAAAGTTAAAGATAAATGATATTGTATCTGTTAAATTTGAAGAAGAAGATTTAAATGGAAAAATAGAGCATAGGGTTCTAGATATTTTATATGAAGATGATGATCTTATTTTAGTAAATAAAGAGCCCTTTATGGTTACCCACACAGCCAAGGACGATACAACAGGGACTCTTTTGAATTATTTATGTGGTTATTTTTATGGAAATAACATAAATAGAAAAGTTAGATTTGTAAATAGACTCGATAGAGATACTTCAGGAATAGTAATGGTTGCGAAAAATTCTTTTACACAAGATAAAATTTCTAAGGAATTTAAAGAAAGTGTCGAGAAAAAGTATTTGGCAATTTGTAATGGGATTTTTCATGAAAAAGAGGGAGTCATTGAGACGCCAATTGCATTATCAGAAGATAAAATTAGGCGTGAGGTAAATTATGTTACTGGGAAAAGATCTATAACTTCTTACAAAGTGCTTGAAGAAAAAGATAATATGAGCCTTGTTCTTTTGACTCTTCACACTGGAAGGACGCATCAGATAAGAGTTCACCTTTCTCATATTGGTCACCCTATTATAGGGGACGAACTTTATTTTGAAAAATCTAATTTGATAAAAAGGCAAGCACTTCATTCTTATTCTCTAAAATTTAAATTGCCAAGAAATAATAAAGAAATAGAAATTTTTGCAGGAGTACCTCACGATTTTTTGTTTTTTGGTGGCAATTTATTGAAAAAAACGTTTTATTGAGTTATAATTTAATTAAGTAAATTCTGCGATGTTCGGGTTAAGCCTATTTAATTCAACCGACAAATAGAACACGGGATACTGTGTATATGTGAGATATGACAAGCCGTCTTTGAGCGGAAGTCAGAAGACACTATCAAGTTTTTTACCCACCATGATAATGGGCGGGTGTGAATTAATAAGGTTTCGGCATTGCGGATTTTACTATTATTCTTAAAGTTATCTTATTTTATTTTTGGATGTGATTATTTTAAAAATAAAAGGGTACATAATTAACAAATTAAATTAAGATAAGGAGAATTATTATGGGATTATTTGATTACTTAGAAGAAAAAAGAAATGAAGCAATAAGAAGAAGAAGATGCAGAGAAGCTTCAAAAGTATTTACAAGCATGGCATTTGGAGCTTTAGTGGGAGTTTTATATGCACCACAAGAAGGTAAAAAAACTCGTGAAGAAATTGCCCAAAGAGCAGAAGAAGCGGCAAATCAAGCTATCAATGTTGCAAATGATGCAAAAGATACAATAGAATTTAAAGCTTATCAAGCTGGAGAACAAGCTAAACAAACTTATGGAGAATTGAGAGATAAAGCTGCAACTAAAAAACGTGAATTTGATGAAGATGTTGAAGTGGCTAAAGCAAAGGCTGGAGCAATTGGAGAAATTGTAAGATCTGGTGCAGAAGATGTCAAAAAAGATGTAAAGAATACAAATGATGAAGTTAAAGATACTGCTGAAGATGTAAAGGGCGATTTAAAAGAAGGAGCTCATGACGTTAAAAAAGAAGCTAAGAAATCTTCTGAAGATGTAAAAGAAACAGTTAAGGATACTAAAAATAAAGTAGAAAGAGAAGCAAACAGAAGATAAGATTGGAGGCATAAGATGTTAAATCAATCATTTACACTAGGTGGTCTACTTAGTTTCTTACTTTATGTTGCTGGGATAGCTGCACTTGTAGCACTTTTTTTAGCACTGTCAAACGTAGTAAAGGTTTTAAAAAATGTAAATGGCATTATTGAAAAAAATCAAGGTGAAATTGATCACACTATAAAAACTGTCCCTACAATTGTTGACAATGCGAAAAACATTTCTGAAAATGTAAATTCACTTTCAAATGATGCGACAAATCTTGTAAATGATGTTAAGCCTGAAATTGAAAAAGTTGTTTCAACAGTTGGTTCAGTTTCAGACACTGTAAATGGCATCACAAGAAAAGTAGATGATACATCTTTAAAAGTATCAGACACAGTTGGCAATATATCAGATGTAATTTCTGATACTGCAAAAACTATTTCACTTAGTTCAAATAACGCCATTGACTATTTCTATATTTTTAAAGAAGTTGTAAAGGCACTTAAAGAAGTTTTTTTGAAATAATTTAGAGACGGAGTTTTTGCTTCGTCTTATTTTATTTTTTTACATAAATTTTATAAAAGGTGATAGAAAAGGAATGAAGAAAGTAAAAATCATTGCAAATCCAAATTCTGGAAGAGGAGCGGCTCTTGGGAAAATATTAGAATTAATAGAGCTTATGAGTAGAGATGAGTATGAAATTGAACTTCTCTTCACGCATAAAGAAGGTGATGGCATAAAATTTTCAGAAAATTATTCTGGCGAGGATTTTATTATATGCAGTGGAGGAGATGGAACTGTAAATGAAGTCGTAAATGGAATTTATCTTTCTAAGAGAGATACTCCACTTGCAATTTTACAAAGCGGAACGGTGAATGATTTTGCAAATGCACAGGGCCTTCCTACAAATCCCCTTAAATTTTATAAAATGATAAAAAACTTTAACATTAAGACCATAGATATTGGACTTGCAGGGGATAGAGCCTTTATAAATGTTGCAGCTGGAGGAATGCTTACAGAGATTGCATATACAGTTTCTGCTGAGGAAAAAGCAAGTTTGGGAGATATGGCATATTATTTAGAAGGCGTAAGAGAACTTTTTGGGAAAAAATTTTTTAAATACCAAAAAGTTATAAATTTTAATATAGAGAGTGATGAGTTTACTGGTTCTGTCGAAGGACTTCTATTTTTAATAACAAACTCAACTTCAGTTGGAGGATTTAAAAATATGGCACCTTTAGCAGATGTTTCTGATGGATACTTAGATGTGCTTATTTTTAAAGGATTTAAGTTTTCTGAAGTTCCAGAACTTGCAACTTCACTTGTAGGTGGCAGGCATGTAAACCATGACAAAGTAATGTATTTAAAAACTAAAGAAATAAAGATATCTTCAGATGAAGAGTTGACAATAGATGTAGACGGTGAGAAAGCTTCAACGCTTCCTATGACTTTTAAGGTCTTGGAAAATAAGCTTAAAATAATAGTACCATAAGGAGGAAAGTATGGCATCTACAATTAAAGACGTAGCAAAAATGGCAGATGTTTCCATTTCTACAGTATCAAGAGTAATTAATGATTCAAAACCCGTAAGCCCTGAAGCTAGGAGAAGAGTTTTACACGCAATAGAGGTTTTAGATTACAAGCCAAATGAAGTAGCTAGAAGTTTAGTGACCAAAAAATCTAATTTAATAGGTGTAATTGTAGAAGATATTGGATCTAATTTCATTTCACAAATATTAAGAGGTGTGGAAGAAGTTGGGAGGATGTATAAATACGACATACTTTTGTCAAGCTCCTATGGTGATCCTGAATCTGAAATGAAATTTGCAAATCTTTTGGCACAAAAACAAGTAGAAGGGATTATTGTGATTTCAAATCTTCACAATCCAAAGCTTGAGTATAAGCTAGAAGAGAGTAAGATTCCATATGTAGTTATTAGCAATTTCTACGACATAGAAAAATTTTCGGCAACAATTGACTATGAAAAAGCAAGTTATGATATGGTTTCTTATCTAATCTCAAAGGGGCACAAAAATATTGCATCTTTAGGTATAAGAAAGGACATTGATAGAACTTTCGAGAAGAAAAAAATTGAAGGCTATAATAGAGCTATGGAAGAACATGGTTTAAAAAAAGTAAACATGTATGTTGAAGGACTTGGAGAAGAATTTGTAAAGAGCGAAGAGGATACAATAATAGAAACAGTTAAAAAAGAAAAAATCACCGCAATTTTTGCATCCTATGACACAATAGCAATACACCTTATAAATTTACTTTTGGACAATAATTACAAAACTCCAGATGACATTTCTGTAACTGGTTTTGGAGGTTCTTATATTTCTAACATTTATAGACCTAAAGTGACAACTGTGAAAATTCCTTATTATGATATTGGAGCAGTTTCAATTAGAAAAATTTTAAAGAAAATAGCAAAAGAAGATGACAATTTGGCAGAAAATGTAGTTTTACCTTCAAAAATTCTTGAAAGAGAAAGTGTAAAAATTTTAAATGACTAAAATTGCCATAGAAACAAAAAGTGAGATTATAAAAACAGGGCTTCAAAATATTTTAAAAGAATATGAAGTCCTAGATTTTTATAAATTAAAAGATGAAGACTACTCTCTTCTAATATTTCAAAATAAAGATTTAGCGAGAATAAAAAAAGATAAAATAAGAATAATAAAAAAAGAAGAATTACCTCTAAACATAGACTATTCTGTAATAACAATATTTGCCAAAGAAGAAGAAATACTTGAAGCTGTGAATAAAACAATAAGAGGATACATTTACATAGAAGAAAGTCTAAAAGAAATAAAAAGGGATAGAACAAAAAAGTTTGAAAATCTTAAAAAACTCACTAAGAGAGAAAAATTTTTATTAGAAGAAATAATTTCTGGCAAAACTAATAAAGAAATATCAAAGGAAGTTTATATAAGTGAAAAAACTGTAAAAAACAATTTGACTATTTTATATAAAAAATTAGAAGTAAGCGGAAGGCAAGAATTATTAAAGAAATATGATGAAAAATTGAATAAAAGTAGTTTATAATATGTTAGGAGAGCTAACATATTTTTTATTGCAAAAGAAGAGGAGAATACAATGGAGAAATATTATTTAATAAATTATTTAATGTATTTTTTTATATATGCCTTCATAGGATGGGTAGTGGAAGTTAGTTATCACGCAGTGACTAAGAAAATGTTTATAAATAGAGGATTTTTAAGTGGGCCTTATTGTCCAATCTATGGTTTTGGAGCAGTGGCAGTGATTATAATTTTGAAAAATATAGCTGAGAATAACAAAACTGTTTTATTCTTTGGATCAATGTTTATAGCTTCATTAATAGAATTCATAGTTGGATTTATACTAGAGAAGATATTTCACAAAAGATGGTGGGATTACTCAAATAGAAAATTAAATATTGGAGGATATATTTGTTTAGAGTTTTCAGTGATCTGGGGAATTTTTTGTTATATACTTTTTGAAAAAATACACCCAGTAACAGGAAACCTAGTGAAGTTGATTCCAAGAAATGTAATTCTATATTTAGACATAGCTTTTGCATTAGTAATGATTTTAGATTTAATTACAACTATAAATACATTGATAGGATTAAATAAAAAATTAAAAATGATTGATGATATAAGTGCAGATATAAAATCAGTTTCGGATAAAATAGGTATGAAAGTATATGACAAGACCATAAGCATAGAAAATAGGCAGCAACAAATAAAAGAAATAGCAGCAGTAAAAGAGTTTGAAGAAGATATAAAAGAATTTAAATATAGAATAGAAGACAAATCAGATGAAAGAAGAATATTAAAAGCCTTTCCAAATTTGAGCAAAAATTTAGAAGAAGCACAAGTTGATCTAGAAGAAATAAAAAAATTAATTAGAGATAATGAACATTTATAAAAATTTGGCGGGAGAGAATTATGAAACAATATGAAAACAAAGAAGAATTAAAAGAAGAAATTAGAAAAACTTATAAAAAATATATTGATGAATTTAATGACATTGATGAAAGTCTAAAGAATAAAAGAATTGAATAAGTGGACAGAACTCCAGCGGAGAATCTTTCTTATCAAGTCGGATGGACTACACTTCTTTTAAAGTGAGAAGAAGACGAAAAGAAAGGAATACAAGTAAAAACACCCTCAGATAAATTCAAATGGAATGAGTTGGGAAAATTATATGAAGGGTTCAATCAAAAATATTCAAAATTATCATTAGAAGAATTAAAAAATATTTTAGATGAAAATGTAAATAAAACATATAAAATGATAGACAATATGACTGAGGATGAATTATTTAAACCTCATATGAGAAAGTGGGCTGATGGAGTAACAAAGACAGCAGTATGGGAAGTATATAAATTTATAAACATAAATACAGTAGCACCTTTTAAGACTTTCAGGACAAAAATAAGAAAATATAAAAAATTTACAGAAAACAGTTGACATTTAAAAAATATAATAGTACTATGTAACAGTTGTCGAAAAAAGACGACTGTTATTTTTTTGAGTAAAATTAATTATAAAAAAATGAAAAAAACAGTTGACAGATTACTTCGGAGATGGTATCATATAGAAGTTGTCGCTTGGGGCAACAAAACTTTTGTAAAAGTTAAGTAAAAATAAAACAAAAAAGTTGTAAAAAATACTTGACAAGAAAAAAATACAAGAGTATAATGAAAAAGCTACTTCAAGAGTAGCAAGAACAATGATAATTAAATAGTGTGAAGATAGAAAGATTCATAAAGAATCAAAAAATCGTGATAAAATCACAAAAGCAAACCAGAAATTCGTTTAGTTTGATAAAACTAATGAGTCATAC